>QCGX01000005.1 GCA_003278125.1 Pelagibacteraceae bacterium AG-390-C22
ACAAAATTAATTTCCATATCGAGAAAAATAAAACAGTAGGCTTGTTAGGACCAAACGGATGTGGAAAAACTACCTCCATTGGTATGATGCTTGGTTTAATTAAGCCTTCTGAAGGTGAAATAATTATTGATAATAAAAATTTAGACTCTTTTAAAAGAGATGAAATATTGGCTAGAATAAACTTTTGCTCTCCATACATTGAACTACCAAAAAAACTAACAGTAAAGCAAAATTTAGAAGTGTATGGAAGGTTATACGGAGTTAAAAATTTGAGTGAACGAATATTAGAAATATCCGAAGATTTAGACATTAAAAATTTTTTTAAAAGAAAAACTGGTGAGTTATCCTCTGGACAAAAAAATAGAGTATCCTTAGCTAAATCATTAATTAATAAACCAGAAATTTTACTTTTAGATGAACCTACCGCAAGTCTAGACCCTGATATTGGTGACTTTGTAAGAAGTTATATTCAAGAATATAGATCAAAAAATCAAGTCACTATACTTCTTGCTTCCCATAACATGAATGAAGTTGAAAGGCTTTGTGACAGTATAATAATGATGAAGAAAGGTAAAATCATAGATAGAGGAACTTGTAAAGAAATAATAAAAAAACATGGAAGGAATAATCTTGAAGAAACATTTCTCAAACTAGCTAGGAGTAGAGATGAACTTCAGTAAGATTTATGCTTTGGGACTTAGGCATATTTATTTAATAAGTAACTCTTTGCCAAGAATTATAGATCTAATTTACTGGCCAACAGTGCAGATTTTTCTTTGGGGTTTTATATCTAAATTTTTTACTTTAAGTTCAGATTATTATAGCAACGCAGTAGGTATTATTTTGACCGCTGCAATCTTATATGACTTTCTATTCAGAGTTAGTATAAGTTTTAATATGATGTTTTTAGAAGAAATTTGGAGCAGAAATTTTACAAATTTGTTTATAGCGCCAATTAGAATAAGTGAAATCATTACTTCCCTTACATTAACTGCCATTTTAAGAGCACTTATTGGTTTAGTTCCTGCTGCAATTTTAGCAATACCTCTTTTTGGCGTTTCAGTCTTTAAACTTGGCTTACCATTATTATTCTTACTATTACCTTTGTATCTTTTTGGTGTAACTTTAGGACTTTTAGTAACATCAGGATTATTAAGATTTGGACCTTCATTTGAGAACATTGCATGGGCAAGTTTATTTTTTTTAGCTCCTCTTGGGTGTATATATTATCCCATTGAAATTTTACCTTATTCTCTTCAAATAGTAGCAAAAGGTCTTCCTTTGGTTCATATATTTGAAGAAATGAGAAATATTCTATTAAATAATACTGTTAATTATTTCGACATAATTAAATCAATATCTATATCTATAGTTTATTTTATTTTAGGTGTTATAATTTTTTATTCTTCTTATTTGGGAGCCAAGCAGAGAGGAACATTAATAAACATGGGTGAATAATATAAAATGAATGAAAGAATTAAAGATATAAAAAAACTTGAGTCATCTCCAAAAGTAATAAAGAATTTATATAATCAAGAGGAAATTGAAGAATTTTTAAAATTATATGAAGATCTTCCAACTACTGTTCACAACAAAAAACAAAATGTTATCAAAAAAAGATGGTTACAAGGTTATAATAAAAAATTAGAAAAATTATTCTGTGAAAGGCTTAAAAAAGAAATTGGAGATTTTAAAATGGATAATCTTCAAGATGAGAACGGTAAAGATATTTTTGGACTTATACAAGAAAGTTATGCTCCTATCGGATTACACGTAGATGCTGGCTTTGAATTAAGTAATCAAATTTACAAACAAAGTCTAATTCCTCTATCTTCTGTTGGCAGCACAGTAATTTTTAAAAATAGATTCTATGAAGGCTCAACTAGTTTTACTCAAGATCCTGAGGAACTGAAAAAAAAAAATTTAGGTTATGGACAAAATAAAAGATCATCAGAACATTTAACCTTATATGGCGATAAACCCTTCGATAAAGAAATACACGCAAAATATTTAAAGCATGAAAATATAGATAATTTAAAAGGTTTAGAAGTAGAGCTGATTTATGAGTGGGAAGTTGGTTCAATGTTGATTTTTGATAGAACCCATTTACATTGTTCATCATCAGTAATTGAAGGTAAAAAAATAGGTATAGCAACATTTACTAAAAAATAAAAAACTTTTTATGTTTTTAAGAAAAATAAGAACAAGTATAACAAAACTGATTCTTCCATCTTTACATTTAATTCTTAAATTATTAAAAGCTAATACACGAACAGTAAACTTCCTTAATGATAAGAAAACCAATGCAAACAACTCTTACAATTTTCAAACTAATATTGAAAAATTGCTTAAAAATAGAAAATTAATTGGCCTAGATGTTGGGGCTCAAGGAGGGTTTAATTCAGATAAATTTTTTCCAGAAAGATATAATAAATATTTTGAGTCCATCTTGGTTGATCCATTAAAAAATTCTTTGGAAGGTAAAGAAAGTACACATACAATTAATAAAGGTCTTTGGAGTTCTAAAGGAGTAAGAAAACTTTATATCTTAAATAAACGACCTCAAAGTTCTTCGATGTATGAACCAGATAAAAAATCCCTATCAATTTATGGATTTGAAGAGAAAGATTTTCATTTATTTGATGTAAGTAAAACTGAAACGGTTGAATGTGATACGTTATCTTCAAGTCTAAAAGCTCTAAACATAAATACTTTGGACTATTTAAAGATTGATACTCAAGGTGCTGAATTAGAGATTCTAAAAGGTTTAGAAAATTACAGGCCTCTTTTAATAAAATGTGAAGTTCAGATATTTCCAATGTATAAAAAAGAACCTTCTTGGACTGAGGTAACGGATCTTTTGTATAAATTAGGTTATATAGTTTCAGATTGGAAAAAAATAGGATCGCACGCTACAAGAACTCCTGTAGAGATGGATATGGTTTTTATTCCAAATTTTTTGATGGATTCAGGAAAAAAACTAATACTGGAAAAAGAGAAAGAATTTATTAGCTTAATGCTTATATCTGGACAAATAAAACTTTTGAAAAAAATCTCTAAAATCCTAGATTTAGGTCATTCCGAGTCTTATATGAAAACTAAAGACAGATACTTTAATTAAAAATATATGGCAATTTTTGACTGCTTCCAATATTTTAATGAAGATCATATAGCGGATTTAAGATTTAATATTTTAAATGAATTCGTAGATAAGTTTATAGTAGTTGAGTCTACAGTTAATCATCAAGGTAAATCAAAAAAACTTCATTTTGATATTAATAGATATAAAAAATTTAAGAATAAAATAAATTATATTGTGGTGGATGATACTCCTGAGAATATAAAAAAAGCCCATGAAGGAGGAGAGTCTTTAGTAGAGCAACACCAAAGAAATTCAATTATGAGAGGTTTAAAAAATGCTAATGATAATGATCTAATTATTTTATCCGACGTAGATGAAATACCTGATCTAAATAAGTTAAATGAATATGACAGGAATAAATATGCAGTTTTCTCTCAAAAGATGTTCATGTACAAATTAAACTTTCTCAATTTAAAAGAAAATAATTGGCACGGATCAAAAATTTGTTTAAAAAAAAACTTTAGGTCCCCTCAATGGCTAAGAGATTTAAAATTCAAAGAATATCCTTTCTGGAGAATTGATAAAATAAGAAACTTACAAATTATCAAAAATGGTGGTTGGCATTTTGCTTATCTTCAAACTCCTGAAAATATATCAGAAAAAATAAAATCATTTGCTCATGGTGAGTTTAATAAAGCCAGTATTACTAATGAAGAAAATATAAGAATGAAAATGGAAAAAGGGAAAGACGTTTTTGAAAGAGGTCATAACTTAAAAAAAGTAGAAGTTGATTCATCATTTCCAAAATATATTCTTCAAAATAAAGATAAGTTAAAAAAATGGATAATCTAATTAGTGGTGCGCCCGGAAGGATTTGAACCCTCAACCTCCTGATCCGAAGTCAGGCGCTCTATCCAGTTGAGCTACGAACGCAATAAGCTATAATCTAAATTAAATCATGAATAACTCAATGAAATTCTTAGTGAAAAAAAGTGATGATAGTAAAAGACTAGATATTTTCTTATCAGAAAAAATAAAACATTTAACTAGATCAAATATCAAAAAAATTATTGAGTCTAAAAACGTAAAAATAAATAAAAAAATAGCTGATTCACCGTCAAAAAAAATTAAAATTAATAATGAAGTAGTAATTAAATTATTAATTAAAAAGTCAGATAAATTATTACCCAATAAAATAAAACTAGATATTCGTTTTGAGGATAAAGATATCCTGATTATAAATAAACCAAAAGGAATGGTTGTGCACCCAGGTGCAGGAAATTATGAAAATACTTTAGCCAATGCATTAGTTCATAAATATAAAAATAAACTTTCCGATATTAATGGTGAATTAAGACCTGGAATAGTTCACAGGATAGATAAAGAAACTAGTGGTTTGTTAGTAATTGCAAAAAATAATTTATCTCATTCAAAACTTGGAAAACAATTTAGCAACCACTCTATAAAGAGAAAATATTTATGTTTAATCTGGGGAGTTATAAGACCACTTCAAGGTCGTATTGAAACATTAATTTCTAGAAATAAAAGAAATAGACAACTAATGATGGTTAGTGATGTTAATGGAAAAAAAGCAATAACAAATTATAAAACAATAACAGTATTCCAAAGACAAGATATTCCAAAAATTAGTTTAGTTGAATGTGAATTGGAAACTGGAAGAACTCATCAAATAAGAGTTCATATGAAATACAAAGGAACTTCTTTGTTAGGTGACAACCAATACGGAAAAAAAGGTATAAAATTTAAAAAGATAAATGACGATTTTTTTAAAAAACTGTCTTTTCTTAATGGTCAAGCTCTCCATGCAAAAAGTTTGGGTTTTATTCATCCATCCAAAAATGAATGGATAAATTTTGAGTCAGAATTACCTAGCGATTTTAAGAAATTGTTGGATTTATTGAAAAATCTTTGTAGTTGAAAAATAAAATTTAATATATAATTCAAAAATATGAGTAATGAAAAAACTATAAGCAATTTACCCACTCCTTCAGTAGGGGGTCTTTCATTGTATTTGGCACAAATTAAAAAATTTCCAATGTTAGATGCGGAAGAGGAATATATGTTAGCAAAAAATTGGAGAGAAAATGGAAATCTTAAATCTGCACACAAATTGGTTACTAGTCATTTAAGACTAGTTGCAAAAATTGCTATGGGTTATCGAGGATACGGATTGCCAGTAAACGAATTAATATCTGAAGGAAATATAGGCTTAATGCAAGCTGTAAAAAAATTTGATCCAGATAAAGGTTTTAGACTTGCAACTTATGCAATGTGGTGGATTAAAGCTTCAATACAAGAATATGTTCTTAGATCTTGGAGTCTTGTTAAAATGGGGACAACGACTGCTCAAAAAAAACTTTTTTTCAACTTAAAAAAGATTAAAAATCAAATAGCCCCTGGCCAAGAAGGGGATTTAAAAGATGAGCAGGTTAATGAAATTTCAAAAAGATTGGATGTTGACTCTAAAGAAGTTGTTAATATGAATAGAAGAATGATGGGACAAGAAAAATCTTTAAATGATCCAATTAAAAGCGGTGAAACTGATGAATGGCAAGATTGGCTGGTCGATAGTAGCCTTGATCAAGAACTAATTGTTTCTCAAAAACAAGAGTATAATGATAAAAAAGAATTGCTAAATGATGCAATGAAAATTTTAAACGAAAGAGAAAAAGCAATTATTAACGCACGTAGACTATCTGAAAATCCAAAAACTTTAGAGGAATTAAGTAAAAAATATAATATTAGCAGAGAAAGAATTAGACAAATTGAAACTAAAGCTTTTGAAAAATTACAAAAATCAATGATAAACGCTAGTAAATCTAAAAATCTACTTCCTGCAAATTAACTCTTAAAAGGGTCTTCAATCAAAATAGTGTCATCTCTTTCTGGGCTTGTAGAAATACTTGAAATCTTTGCTCCTATAAAATCTTCAAGAGCATAAATATAATTTTTAGCTTTTTCAGGTAAATCTTTAATGTTTCTTATGCCTTGAGTAGAGCTTTTCCATCCTGAAAAAGTTTTATAAATGGGTTTGATATTGAATTGATCTTCTGAAACTGCGGGTAAGTAATCTATTTTTTTGCCATTTAATTGGTACTCTACGCAAATTTTAATTTCATCTAGTTCATCCAATACATCTAGTTTAGTTAAAGCTATTGCATTTATGCCAGCAATTTTGATTGTTTGACGAACTAAAACGCCATCGAACCAACCACATCTTCTTTTTCTTGCGGTTACAGTTCCAAATTCTTTTCCTCTTTTTCCTAAACTTTCACCAATTTTATTTTTAAGTTCTGTAGGAAATGGTCCGCTACCAACTCTAGTTGTATAAGCTTTTGTGATTCCTAACACATAATTTATAGTATTTGGACCCAATCCTGACCCCGTGGCTGCCATTGCTGGCACTGTATTTGAAGAAGTAACAAAAGGATATGTTCCATGATCTACATCTAGAAGTATTCCTTGAGCTCCTTCAAACAATATTTTTTTTCTATCTTTCCCAAACTCATCTAATTTTAACCAAATAGGTTTTGCAAATTTTAAAATTTCAGGTGCGATTTTTAATAATTTTTTTTTAAGATCATCTTTTTTATAAATCTTTTTTTTTAATCCTTTTCTTATAGCATTGTGGTGGAGCAAAACATTTTTAAGTCTGCTGTCGAGGTTTTTTGTAGATCTTAAATCCATTACTCGAATTGAACGTCTTCCAACTTTGTCCTCATAACATGGGCCAATTCCTCTTCTAGTAGTTCCAATTTTACCTTTTCCGGCAGCATCTTCTCTTATTTCATCCATTTCTTGATGAAAGGGAAGTATGAGTGACGCTGACTCTGAAATCATAAAGTTATCAGGCGTCACATTTATCCCCTGTTTTTTTATTTCTTTAATTTCCTCTAATAAAGCCCAAGGATCTATAACGACACCGTTACCTAAAATTGAAATTTTTCCTTCTCTAACTATACCTGATGGAAGCAATCTTAATTTAAAAACTTTTTTATCAATAACTAGTGTATGCCCAGCATTATGTCCTCCTTGAAAACGAACAACTACATCAGCTTCACTAGACAGCCAATCTACTATTTTTCCCTTACCTTCATCTCCCCACTGCGAACCTACAACAACTACATTTTTCATTATCTAAATTTTTTATTTATTATTATTGAATTTAAATGGTTTATAGGGCCATGTCCTTTGCCATAATTAGGATTAGATCCTATCCCTTGGTTAACATATTTAATTCCTAACTCACAGGATTTCTTTAGAGGTTTTCCACATGATAAAAATGTTGCGATTGCACTAGATAAAGTACAACCTGTTCCGTGAGTATTTTTAGTTTTAACTTTTTTATTTTTAAAAATCTTAATCTTTTTTCTACTTAAAAGAACATCTTGCATATAATTTGATTTTCTATGCCCTCCTTTTAATAAAACATTTTTAGCGCCAAAATTTAGCAAAATATTAGCAGCATGAATCATGTCTTCAAGGCTTTTGATTTTTATATTTGTTAAAACTTCAGCTTCAGGAATATTTGGTGTTATCAAATAAGCTTTTTTCATTAGTCTATATTTTAAAGTTTTAATTGCTGATTGATTAATTAATCTGGCACCTCCTTTGGCAACCATAACTGGATCTAAAACAATCTTAGAAGTTTTCAACTTCTCTAAAGCGTTTGCCACAGACTTAATAACTTGAGACGAATGAAGCATGCCAATTTTTATTCCATCAGGTTTAATATCTTTACACGTAGATAGAATTTGATTTGAGATCTCTTTTGGTTTGATGGGAACAACTCCCATTACTCCTTTTGTATTTTGAGTTGTAACAGCTGTTACAGCGGTCATAGCATAACTCCCGAGAGCAGTAACTGTTTTAATATCAGCTTGGATCCCTGCTCCACCCGAAGAATCAGATCCAGCAATTATCAAAATTTTAGATTTGATTTTCAATTTTTTATAGATTGTTTAATTATTTTTATGCATTTTAAAATTAAACTCTTGTTAAGTGATTCAGCCATAATTCTAACTTTAGGTTCAGTTCCAGATTTTCTAACTAAAATTCTTCCACTGTGGCCCATAAGCTTATTAGCTTTTTTAATTGCATTTTTACATTTAGTTTTGTGAATTATATCTTTATCTTTAACAATAATATTTTCTAAAATTTGAGGCAAAGGATTAAAAACATTTAGTAATTTACTTGCTTTTTTTCTTTTTCTTAGAGAAAATAAAACCTCTAAAGCTACCATCAAGCCATCTCCGGTGGTTGCAAATTTTCCTAAGATTATATGTCCTGATTGCTCTCCACCTAAATTAAAATTTAATTTCTTCATCTTTTCTTTGACATATCTATCTCCCACTTTGGATCTATAAAATTTTATCTTTTCTTTTCTTAAAAAATTTTCTAAACCATAATTGGACATCAGGGTTCCCACTACTCCACCTTTCAAAATCTTTTTAAACTTCCATCTTTTAGCAAGCATAGCGATAATTTGATCCCCATTTATAATCTTGCCTTTTTCATCACACATAATAATTCTGTCAGCATCTCCATCAAATGATATTCCTACATGTGCTTTAAATTTTCTTACGGCAGCTCTGATTTTAGACGGATGAGTTGAGCCACACTTTTCATTAATATTAAAACCATTAGGTCTTACGCCTATAGATATCACTTTTGCTCCTAGCTCTTTTAACAATTTAGGAGCGGCTTTATATCCAGCTCCATTAGCACAGTCCAAAACTATTTTTGTTCCTTTTAAATGAAAATTTTTTGGAAAATTTTTTCTTAAAATCTTAATATATTTTTCATTTCCATCCTCTAATCGCTTTACCCTGCCTAATGATTTTGGATTAGTTAATTGTTTTGTATTTTTTGCATCTATAAGTTTTTCAATTTTTTTTTCTATCTGATCTGATAATTTCATGCCATCTGGTCCAAAAAGTTTTAGACCGTTATCATGGTAAGGATTATGAGATGCTGTAATCATAATTCCCATATTGGCTTTCATAGATTTTGTTAACATTGCAAGTCCATTCGTTGGTAGAGGGCCTAATGTGAAAACGTGCATACCTCCTGATACTAAACCTGACACCAGTGCTGGTTCTAAAGTATATCCTGATAGCCTTGTATCTTTAGCTATGATAGCAACTTGTTTTAATTTCTTTTGATTCTTAAAATATGTTCCAGAAGCTAAACCAAATTTAAAAAATTTTTCTCCAGTTATATTTCCCTGGTTAACAGTTCCTCGGATTCCATCAGTTCCAAAATATTTATTGTTCATTAGTTTTTAAAATTTGATAAAATTTTTCTAAATACTAAAATTCCTTGTTTGACTTCATTAACATTGTGTACTCTAAAAATTTGAACACCTTGAGATAACAAAAATAAAACTGAAGCTACAGTTCCTCCAATTCTTTCCTTGCTATCATTGGCTCCAGATATTTGACTTATAAATCTTTTTCTAGAAGTTCCAATCAAAATAGGAAATCCAAGACTATGAAACAAAGATATCTTGGAAATTAAAGTCAAATTATGTTTCAAATTTTTACCAAAACCAATTCCTGGATCTATAACTATTTTTTTATTGTGAATTTTTTTTATACCTTTTTCAAAAAAATCATAAATATCTAGCAAAACATTTTTATATTTTGGATTCTTTTGCATAGTATTTGGGGTTCCTTGCATATGATGAAGAACTTTTGAGATATTATATTTTTTTAACTTAGACAACGATTGATTTTCATACTCAAAACCTGAAACATCATTGATTAAGTCTACTTTAAGTTTTATTGCCTTAATCATTATTTCTGATTTTCTAGTATCTACTGATAAGCATACTTTTTTATGTTTTTTTTTAAAATTTTTAATAACACTTTCAATTCTTTTCCATTCAGTTTTTGTTGGGACTGTTTTTGAGCCAGGTCTAGTAGACTCTCCGCCGACATCAATAATTTTTGCTCCACCCTTAATCATCTCAACAATATGTTTTTGAGCTTTTTTCTTTTTATTAAATCTACCTCCATCTGAAAAGCTATCTGGAGTTAGATTCAATATTCCCATAATTGAAGGCTCTGAAAAATTTATATTTTTCAAAAAATTCTTTCTTTTCAAAACTATCTTTTTTAAATCTTTTTGGACTTTTTTTTTAGAGGAAGTGTTTAAGTTTTTAATCTTATTGATGTGAATAATATTTGATAAAACTTTTTTATTTTTTCTTGTAATGATCTCTAACTTATCAAAACCAATATTTTTATTCCCGCATAGAGGTAAAGCTAGTTTTTTTTTGATTAGAAATTTTGCGTTTGTTCCATAATAAAAATTACACGCTCTTGTGTAATATTTTGTCATGGTGTTTTAAATTGCAGGTTTTGGTTTTAATCCAATTGAGCCTAAGGCCGACTCATTTTTAGATTTGTCCGAGTTTTTATCGTAATTCTCTTTTAATTTATCTGGATAACTGTTTCTTTCTAAAATGTCTTTAATTTCATTGAAAGATAGTGTCTCATATTCCATTAGAGCTTTAGCTAACTTATGTAGGTCATCAATTTTTTCATCTAAGATTTTTTGGGCTTTATTATAACCTTCAAATACTATTCTTTTAACTTCTTCATCTATTTTTTGAGCTGTTTCTTCAGAAACGTTTTGATTTCTTGTTATTGACCTTCCTAAAAAAACCTCTTCTTCGTTTTCTCCATATGCAATAGGTCCCATTTTTTCAGACATTCCGTATTTTGTGACCATTTCTTTAGCTATTTGAGTAACTTTACCAATATCTGAACTGCCGCCACCTCCGGCTCCGGTAGTAATTTTATTCTTCCCAAATATTTTTTCTTCTGCAACTCTTCCTCCCATTGCCATTGCGATAAAGCCTTCTTTCTGATCTTTTGACTCATAGTCTTGATCTTGCTCAGGCAACCACATAACCATTCCTCCGGCCATTCCTCTTGGAATAATAGTTGCTTTATGCATTTTGATATTCTTAATTTCTACATTCATTCCAACAATAGCGTGTCCAGCTTCGTGATAAGCAGTGAGTTTTTTATCTTCATCAGAGATGACTTTTGATCTTCTTTCAGCGCCCATCATCACTTTATCTCTGGACTCCTCGACATCGGACATCGTAACTATTCTTTTGTTCTTTCTTGCAGCTAACAAGGCGGACTCATTTATAATATTTGCAAGGTCTGCACCAGAGAACCCAGGTGTGCCTCTAGCAACAGTTCTTAAATTTACATCTGGAGCTATTCTTATTTTTTTAGCGTGAACTTTAAGAATTTGTTCTCTTCCAATAATATCTGGCCTAGGAACAATTACCTGTCTATCAAATCTGCCAGGTCTTAACAAAGCAGGATCTAAAACATCTGGTCTATTAGTAGCTGCAACTAAAATTATTCCTTCATTAGTATCAAAACCATCCATTTCTACTAAAAGTTGGTTAAGAGTTTGTTCTCTCTCGTCATTACCTCCGCCGAGTCCTGCTCCTCTACTTCTTCCTACTGCATCGATCTCATCAATAAAAATTATACATGGAGAATGTTTTTTTCCTTGCTCAAACATATCTCTAACTCTAGATGCTCCTACACCAACAAACATTTCAACAAAATCTGATCCAGAAATAGAGAAGAAAGGAACGTTTGCTTCACCAGCAATAGCTTTTGCTAGTAAAGTTTTTCCAGTCCCTGGAGGGCCAATTAATAAGGCACCTTTTGGAATTTTTCCACCTAATCTACTAAATTTTTTTGGGTCTTTTAAGAATTCTACTATTTCCTCTACTTCTTCTTTTGCTTCCTCTACACCAGCTACATCATTAAAGGTAACTTTACCTTGAGCTTCATTTAATAATTTTGCTTTAGATCTTCCAAAACCCATAGCTCCGCCTTTTCCTCCTTGCATTTGACGCATAAAGTAAATCCAAATTCCAATAAGTAAAAGCATTGGAAACCAAGACAATAGGATGCCTAAAAGTGAAGGCATCTTATCTTCTAAAGGTGTTGCTATAATGCTAACATTTTTGGAAGACAATTTTTCTACTAATTCTGGATAATTTGGAGAATAAGTATTGAAAGTTTTTCCATCAGACAAAACTCCTGAAATATTATTTCCTTGTATCTGAACTTCAACTACTCTGCCGGCTTCAACTTCATTTAAAAAGTTTGAGAAGGGAAGCTTATTTTGCTGTGATTTTATTTTTTGTGGATCCTGAAACATATTGAAAAGTCCTACAGAAAGTAAGACTATTATTGCCCACATTATTAAATTTTTTAAATTCATATAGTTTAAATAAGCATTATATTCTATTTAACAAGTATATCTTAAAAATAATTAAGTTATAAATAAGTCAAAATGTAACAAATTTAGAAAAATAGCTAATTTTTCTTCTCTTTTTTTAAAATAATGTGATTTTTTTCCCTAGAAATTATACACCCTCCAAGAGTGAGTTTTGGATTTTTTTTTGCTCTAATTTGATCAATTAAATTAAAGATTTTTTTAGATCTGGGTGAATAATAGGAATTAGTAAAATCTTTAATAGATTTTTTAAACACTCTCATTTTCATTTCTTTGTTAAGACTATTAAAGCCTTCTAAGCGAATAAAAATTTTATTTTTCTTTTTTTTAACTGTTTCTTTATAAATCTTATTAAAATATAATTCTAATGTATCTCTGCTTGAAGCTAAATTTTTAATAGACCTAAAAACTTGATCATAATTAATTCCGCTTGTTTCAAGGGATTTTTTTAAATTTCTAATTCTAGTTCTCAAATATTTTGTATTTTTATTAGTTGGATCTTTATAAAATCTACCAAAAATAACTTTTGATATTTTTATTAATTGAATTTTTTTGACATCCAACAGTGGCCTTACCAAATTAATATTGTTATTCGTCTTATTTATTTGTTTCATTGAAGATAATCCTTCCAAACCACTTCCTCTTGAAAGTCTAATAAAAAATGTTTCCACTTGATCCTCGAAATTATGGGCTGTTAAAATAGTTTTAATTCTTCTTTTTTTACAAAAATTTGTTAAAAGGCTATATCGAATTCTTCTAGCTTCACTTTGAACATTTTTTTTTATCAATTCCTTATTTTTTAAGATATTTAGATTTATTTGATTTTTTTTAAGCAACTTTTTTACTGATATAGCTTCAAGAGATGAGTCTTTTCTAAGATTATGATCAACTAAGACGTAATAAATTTTACATTTTCTTTCATAACTATAAGATTTAGCTAGAGCTGTTAAAGCTAAGCTATCTGGGCCACCTGATACAGCGATTAAAAAAGTTTTTTTTCTAAAAAAATTTAGTTTTTTTTTAAAAGTAGAATATATATGAAATAATTCTTCGTAATTGCTAAATCTATTTTTAAGAATTACATTTGAATTTTTTTTGCTCATACTGAGCTTTTTGTAACACAGACTTGCTTGCTTTTGGATATTCTTTTTTTACTCCAGTTATCATTTTGCAACCTTGATCTTTCTCACCTAATTGAACCATAGTGATACCTAATTTTAAAAGATTGTCTGGAGCTTTTTTGCTTTTAGGATAATTTTGATATCCATCTAGATATGCTGTTGCAGCATCTGAGTAAAGCTGTCTAATTCTAAATGTTTCTCCGTACCAATACTGAGCGTTACCCGCTAAATCATGTTCTTTATTTTTTTGAATAAATTCTTTTAAAGCAAATTCAGCAGTTTCATAATCTCCTATTTTCATAAAACTTACAGCAAATTCATATTGTTCTTTAGGAGGTTTATCTGGCAACAAAGACTCTCTTTCTTCGGGTTCTTCAGTGATTACTGTTTGAGCGCTTTCTATTGAACTAGTTTCTTGTTTATCAGGTAAACTGGTAACAGAGTATCCAGGATTTGCTCCGAAGTCTGCTGGTTGACTAGATCCTGGTAAAACTTTTTTTGCTTTTGTTTTTTTGTTTTCAGGATCTAAATTTTCAAGGTCAGAAAATCTCAGTTGGTTATCTGATTGAATTTTTGTAACTCGTGAAGATAATTTATCTAATTTAAAATTAACTTCTTCAAATTTATTGGTTAGCTCTCTGAATTGATCTTCAATTTCATTTAGTTTTAAAAGATGTTTAGTCAAAATATCTTCGTTCAGTCCATCGGATTTAATCGCAGATGAGTTTACAGAAGAAATAATGTCTGATTTTTTATATACTGCTTTTTCTAATGTTTTTAAATCTTTTGTTAAAACTTGAATTTGATCAGCTACTGCTTGAAGTGCAATTTCTTCCTCTTCTGCTTTTAAAATAGAATGTGATAAAATCAATAAAAGTATAGAGAAAATTAAAAAATTTTTTTTGATTGAATCCATGGTGAATCTTTAAATATACAAAATGGCAAAAAAAAGACCCTTTAATAGAGTATTTATTAAAGGGTCTTAATTTAAAAGAAAATTAATTTACTTTTACTGTAACTGCTCTTCTGTTTTGAGACCAAGCTAAAGCGCTAGATCCAGGATTAACAGGTTTTTCTTTTCCATAACTAATCGTAGAAATTCTTTTTCCTGATATTCCGTAAGTCATCAAATAATCTTTGGCTGCGTTTGCTCTTCTCTCACCTAAAGCTAAGTTGTATTCTCTTGTACCTCTTTCGTCAGCATGACCTTCTATTGTCACATTAAGCTTTTTATTCTTTCTTAAATAAGTCGCTTGCTTTCTAAGAGTCGCTCTTGATGCAGTTGTTAATGAAGATTTGTTTGTAGCAAAAAATACTCTGTCTGGAACACCTTTGGCTAAATATTTTACTGTTTCTTTTCCAGTATATACATCGCCATCCAAGTCTCCTGATTTTTTAGCCGTTGAACAAGCGCTTAGAATTAACGTTGTAAAGACTACTAAAAATATATTTTTTAAATTCGTGTTAAGTATCATTTTTTCCCCTGGGTTGATTGTTGAAATATTTCAAATTATTAAACATTATTCAAGCTTAAATTACATAAAAAATACCCTCACTTTGATAATAAAGAAGACCAAGATGGGTCGGAAGCGTCTGTTTTTGTGCTTAGCTTTCTCTCGTTATAGCCTGTAATATCTATTGACCAGAGCGTAGCTGAAAACCCCTCTCCTTTAGAACCTGCTTTGGTCTCTCTATAGAAAACTAAAACTCTTCCATTTGGTGACCAAGAAGGAGCTTCTTGATAATAATTTTCCGTTAACAATCTCTCTCCCGAACCATCCGTTCTCATTACTCCAATATAAAATCTTCCTTTTCGCATTTTTGTAAAAGCTATTAAATCACCCCTTGGAGACCACACTGGGGTTCCATAAATTCCTTTTCCAAAAGTAATCCTTTTCACATTGCTACCATCGCTTCTCATAACATAAAGTTGTTGAAGACCACTTCGGTCAGAATTAAAAGCAATATATTTCCCATCTGGTGAAAAAGATGGGGAAGTGTCAATTGATGAATGATTAGTTATTCTCTCAACTAACCTGGTTTCTAAATCCATTGTATAAATATCTGAATTTCCATCTTCTGCAAAACTCATTATAATTTTTTTTCCATCCGGAGAAAATCTAGGCGCAAACGTCATACCTGGAAAATTTCCAACAACTTCTTGCATGCCTGTTTCTATATCGAGCAAGTAAACTCTTGGCATATTTCTAAAATAAGAAAGATAAGTAATCATTTGATTTGTAGGATTAAATCTTGGAGTTAATACTAGTTCATTTCCTAATGTTAGATATTTTGTATTAGCACCATCTTGGTCCATGATAGCTAATTTCTTTACTCTTTCACTTTTTGGACCACTCTCTGAAACATAAATTATTCTTGTATCAAAATATCCTTCTTCACCTGTTAAACGTTCATATATCTTATCGGATATAATATGAGCAACTCTTCTCCAATTAGAAGGTGTTGTGGTGAAAGCTAAAGCAGTCATTTCTTTAGCTGCTGTTAAATCCCAAAGTCTAAATTCAACTTTTAATTTTCCATCTTTAACTAATAATTTTCCAGTAACTAATGCTTGAGCTTTAATTAATCTCCAGTCTTCAAAACGAGGTTTTAAATGTGCAATGTCTGGTTTTTGTACAAAGGCTTCTTTTTTCAATGGATTAAACAAACCTGTATTTTTAAAATTTTTCTCGATAATAGAAGAAATATTATTACCTAATTCTTTAACTTTTATACCTTCATGTTCAACTGATTTTATATCAACGTGTAGAGGTGAAACTGCAATAGGTAAAGGGTCTAAGTTACCTCTAGTAATATCAACTTCTATTAAAGCATATAAGGAGTTAAAAGAAAGAAAATATATCGCTAAAGCTAAAAAATATCTTTTCATATTATCCTTTTAACATTTCTGCTGGATTAAAATTTAATTGTATATCTTTCCATTTATCGTATCCAGTAGGTGGAACTTTAAGAGGTTGACACAATCTTACTGCTCTTAAAGCGCTCTCTGCTAAAACCTTATAGAATTTTTGTCCAGGTCTATTCATTCTTTGATGATCTAAAATTTCAGAATTCATAATTGTTCCATCTTTTTTTAATTTTAGTTTTATCCTAACTAATAAATCTTCATCATAAGGTAAACCAAGAGGAACGCTCCAACATCCAAATATCTGGGCCCTAAGAGCGTCTTCTTCTGACAATGTTAATCCTGTTGCAAAAGAATTCTTAACGCTGCTTTGTGTTAATTTATCTGTTTTATTTTTTTTTACTGCTTCTTCTTCTTTTGCTTTATCTATTAAAGCAGCTATTTGATTTGTATCTACAATTTCTTTTTTTTCAAATTCAGAAGACTGTCTAATTTGAGGTTCTATCTCCTCTGGATTTTGCTTTTTTTTAACTATTTGCTTTTTTTCTTTTTTTTCATCTGGTAAAGGAATTCTATCTGGTTTTTCTTTAGCTTTTGCAGCTGGAGGAGCTTGTTCTGAGACTACTCTTTCCTCTTTTTCTTTAGTTTCTTTAATAATCTTTCTAGCTTTAGGAGCAAAAGGAATATTAGTTTTGTCTGAGATTTGAATTAGCTCTACTGAAACTATCGGAGGTAAATCTACTGGCTGCCTAATCATAAATGGCAAGGTTAAAACGGTTAATAAAATCATCACCGAATGAAATATTAGAGAATAAATTAAACTTTTTGTCATTTTCCATTTAATTTTTGTATGGCTCAGATATTAATGCAACTTTTGAAAAACCTGCTCCAGACAATGTTCCCATAACTTCTAAAACTCTACCATAATTTATTGTCTTATCCCCTCGAACGTAAATTCTCGTATCTGTTCTATTTTTTGCTATAGCCAAAAGTTTTGGAACAATTTTTTGATAATTAACTTTGTGTTCTTGAATATAAATTTCGCCTTTTGAATTGATAGATATAGTTAATGGCTCTTGATCATCTGGTAGAGAATCTGCCGCTGACTCTGGTAAATCAACTTGAACTCCTACGGTCAAAAGTGGGGCTGTTACCATAAAAATAATTAACAAAACTAACATAACATCAACAAATGGGGTTACGTTAATTTCACTCATTGGTTCATTTCTTGAGCGATTAAATTTAAAAGCCATTTTTTATATAATTGATAAAAATCTTTTTGAAAAGTTATCTATTTTTGAAATATATCTCTTAGAGTCACTATTAAATTTATTATAAGCAACTACTGCTGGGATCGCTGCCAATAAACCAAGAGCCGTAGCAAACAAAGCTTCGGCAATACCAGGTGCTACTATTGCTAAACTTGTATTTCTAGAAATTGCTATTGATTGAAAAGAATTCATTATTCCCCATACAGTTCCAAACAAACCTATAAATGGAGCAGTAGAACCTACGGTAGCTAGATAAGTAAAATTTTTTTCAATCTTTTTAATTTCATTGTCTGTTGCAATTTCTAAAATTCTTTCTACTCTTGCTGATTGAACTGCAGATGATTGTCTTTTTGTTCTCATGACTTCATTCATCGCTGTCTTAAAAATGATTGTTGCTGGATCTTTTGAATTAGCAGGAAGGTTATTATTAAAACTTTCTGCAGATTTTGCTTTCCAAAATTTTTTTTCAAAATCTTCAGTTGAGGCATTGATATTTTTGAATAATCTAAATTTATCAAATATTAATGCCCATGAAAAAATAGAACTAGCTATTAAAAGAATAATAACAAATTTTACAACAAAATCAGCTCGTAAAAAAAGTTTCCATAAAGAAAAATCTGAGCTTCCTCCTAAACCAACGACTTGGGTTGCTATTTCTTGTTCCATTGAAGTTAATTACTTTTAGAATGTGTCATGAATTTGGCGCTTTTAAAGTTAAATATATGATCAATTTATTTAATTACCTTCATTTAATCTGGTCTCACTATAAAACCTTGCTATTAAAATGGCGTCTGATTTATTTACATCTTTTTTTCTGGCTAGATCGTCTGACAAAGAAGGATACATCTCTATTGCTTTGGTTCTGCTTGAATCTTTTGACGAATTGATCAATTCAAAATGTTTTTTCCACTTAGAAGGTCTTACAAAAAAAATAGGCAAACCCAAAGCCGCACATACTCCTTTAATAGCTCCAAAAGTTTGACCAAAATTGAACATGCTGGTAACACCCTGCCCCGGCATTGCATTTACTTGCTCAACAACTACAGATACTTCATCTTTTTCTGAAATATTGTCTTTCAGTAATTTTACCAATTGGGCGCTATTAAGCTGTCTTTTATTTTTTTTACCTTCCGACATAACAGGTATTTCAAAAATATTTAATACTTTATTATTTTCTAAAATAGCTATTGCTCCACTTAATCCAGGGTCAATTCCTATAATTTTCATAATTTAATCTTATCCAGATTAGCATTAGTATAAGTGTTTTGAACGTCATCCAATTCATCTAAAAGGTCTAATATTTGTACAATTTTTTTACTTTCTTCTTTACTTAAATCTAAATAACTAAGAGGTCTCCATTCTATACCAGAGTATTGAAAGTTATCTAATTTCTTTTCAAATTCACTTTTAACTTTATAAAAATCCTCTTTTTGGGAGATTATTTCATGATAATTATCAAAATTGAAACAATCTTTGGCTCCAAAATTTGTAGCCATTTCAAAAACTTCTTCTTCGCTGTACTTTTTTTTATCTATATGAATAACTCCACAATTATAAAATAAATGTGTAGTTGAGCCTGACTCTCCTAATCTGCCTCCATTTTTTTGTAAGACCGTTCTTATGCTTGATGCAGACCTGTTTTTATTATCTGTTAAAGTTTCAATTATAAAAGCAACGTTAAATGGTCCAAAACCTTCATATCTTAAATTTTCATAGTTTTTATCGTCACTCATTTCAGATTTATTTATTGAACGCGCAATATTGTCTTTGGGCATGTTTGCTTGCTTAGCAGCTTGAATGGCTGTTCTTAATCTTGGATTCATATTTGGATCCTTATCGCCTAATTTTGCTGCAACTGTGATTTCTCTTGAAAGTTTTGAAAAAATTTTCGATCTTTCTTTATCTGCTCGCCCTTTTTTGTGTTTGATTCCTGCCCAATGTGAATGACCAGCCATTATTAGACTCTTTCTTGTAAAGACCCGCCTAAAATAATTGGCTGAACTTTCTTTGCTAAACCAGTTTTGTCATCAGCTGTAACCAACAGTCCAGAAATTGTAGCTTCTCCTAGAGCAGGAAAATGATTTTCTGCTGAGGAGTCTTTTAAAAATTTTTTTAATGAATTGTCTTTATTCATTCCAATAACGGAATTATAATCGCCGCTCATACCAAGATCAGTTTGATAAGCAGTGCCTTTTTCCATAATTCTATGATCAGAGGTTGGCACATGAGTATGTGTCCCTACAACCATTGTGGCTTTGCCATCAAACAGATGTCCCATTGCCATCTTTTCGCTGGTGATTTCACCATGCATATCTACAATGATAAAATCTGCCTTACCATTTCCTAATTTAAATCTATCGATAAATTTTTTTGCTTCTACAAAAACATCATCGCACTTTTTCATAAATACATTTCCCATTAAATTAAGTACGATAAATCTTTTTCCATTTTTTTCAAAAATTCCTTCACCATTTCCTGGTGAGTCTTTAGGCAGATTTAAAGGTCTGAGAAATTTTTGATTTTTAGAAGCGATATCTTCTGCGTCTTTATGATCCCAAACATGATTTCCTGTGGTTATGACATCCGCGCCAGCCTCTAAAAATTCTTCAAATATTTTTTTTGTTATTCCTCTACCAGAATCTGCAGCATTCTCTCCGTTTAGAATAACAAAATCTACTTTTTTTTCTCTTATTATTTTAGGCAATTTTTCTTTAACAGCTTTCACTCCGGCGGGACCAACAACATCTCCTAGAATAAGAATATTCATTTTAAATTAAAAAATACCTTTCTCTGTCAAAATATAATTTAGTTTTACATCTTCTTTAGATACTGGGAGTTTATGATATTTTTGAAATGAAAAAGCAATGCCAATTGTTAAAATATTATTATTTGATTTTAAATATTTGTTAAGATATCTATCATAAAATCCTCCTCCATAGCCTAATCTGTTATTTGAATTATCATAAGCTAATAAAGGAACTAACATTATGTCTGGAATGACATGATTTGATAGCATTGCGGGCTCTAACATGCCGAATTTGTTTATTTGCAAAACATTATTTTTTTCCCACTCATGAAAATGCATTTCATTATTTTTTTTTAGCACTGGGAGCAATATTTTTAATTTGCTAATAATTTCTGCTTCAAACAACTTAAGAACATTTGCCTCAAAAGATGCAGGGTAGTAAATAGAAACATTGATGGTTTTTTTACTATATTTTTTTTTTATCAACTTAATTAAGGGATTAAAAAAACTAGGTTTAATATCAAAATATTTTTTTTTTCTAACAATAAAATATTTTTTTCTTAATATGTCCTTATTTTGCATTTACTGAACTTTAGAGATTGATTCAGTATTTAATATTATTTTTTCTAAAGATTCTGTGGTTTTATCTAACATAGACTCGTAAAGATTGTTGCTTTCATCAACAGTTTTTTTAAAGTTTTCTAGCTCTTCATTAAGCTTGTTTATTTCTTTATCTTTTCCTTCTTTATATTTAATTGCTAATTTTTTTAATTCTTGGAATTTCTTTGCTAATTCATCTAATTTTTTTTTTTGTAATGTAACTCTTTGTTTTAAATCAAAATAATCATCAATTAACTGTATTGTAGTAATTAATAAAAGTTTATTTTCTCCAATATTTCCTAATTTATCTTTTAATTCACTATATTTTTTGTCAAGAAACTTTGTAAGGCTTTTTAATGACTCCTCTTGTCCATCATCACAAGATAGAAGATAATCTTTATTATTAAATTTGATATTTACGTTTGCCATTTTTCGATTTCACTTACTAAGTTTTCAGTTTCTTGACTTAATTCTTCAATATCTTGATTAAACTTGTCTTCCATGGCTGACTGTTTGCTAACCTCTCTTTGAAGACTCCCTATTTTTTCCTTTAAATATTTATGTTCTCTCATTAACTCCTGATTTTTTTTTTCTATTTCTCTTTTTTGTCTAAGTATTTCGTTTTTTTCAGTTTTTATTTTCTCCGATTCATACGAAGACTGTGAATAAGTTGAAGTTAAAACATCTAACTTATTAATTAACTCGTTTAAATTTTTTTCTTTTTTTTCAAAAATACTCATTTGTTTCTTTTATATCATATTATTGATATACTTAGTTTAAGTCTATATAGGTAATTTAACTGTGAACGTAAAATTTAATCAACTATCAAACGCCATAAGATTTTTATCAATCGATGCCGTTCAAAAAGCAAATTCTGGTCACCCCGGTATGCCCATGGGTATGGCGGACGTTGCAACAGTTTTGTTTAAATACTACCTGAGGTTTAACCCAAAAAATCCTAATTGGATTAATAGAGATAGATTTATTTTGTCTGCCGGTCATGGTTCTATGCTTTTGTATTCTTTGCTTTACTTGACTGGATATAAATGTATTTCAATTAACGACATAAAAAATTTTAGACAATTAAATTCTATTTGCGCTGGCCATCCTGAATATAAAAGAGAAACTGGTATTGAAACTACTACCGGTCCCTTAGGTCAGGGTCTTGGTAACGCTGTTGGAATGGGAATTGCAGAGGAAATATTAAGAAAAAAATTTGGACCATCTTTAATCAATAATAAAACATATGTAATAGCAAGTGACGGAGATTTAATGGAGGGGGTGAGTCATGAGGTGATGAGTTTAGCAGGCCATCTGAAACTTAAAAATTTAATAGTTTTTTTTGATAACAATAAGATCTCAATTGATGGTTCAACCTCGTTAAGTGTATCTGATAATTATAAAAAAAGATTTGAAGGTTATGGATGGAACTTTTTAGAAATTAACGGTCATAATGAAAAACAAATCTCAAATGCAATAACCAAAGCATCTAGATCAAATAAACCTACAATAATATCTTGTAAAACAATAATCGGATTTGGATCTCCAAATAAATCTGGAAAAGCTTCGTCACATGGATCCCCTCTAGGTGATGAAGAAATTGCTTTAGTGCGAAAAAAACTTAAATGGAGTAGTAAGCCATTTGAAATACCTAAAGAAATTTTAAAGGCTTGGAGAGAAATTGGAGAAAAAGGATCTAAATTAGAAGAAAAATGGCAAGAAACATTGGGCAGAAAGAATTCTAATATTAAGTCTGCTTTGCAAAATACTTACATAGAGTCAAATTTAAAAGATCTTGAAAGTTTAGTTAAAAAAGAAAAAACAAAATATTTTGAATCAAAACCGAGTATGGCAACAAGACAGTGTTCGTCTGCTGCTATAGAAAGTATTTCAAGTATTTTACCTCAGTTAATTGGTGGTTCGGCTGATCTTAGTGGATCAAACAATACTAAAACAAACAACTCTAAAGTAATTAATGCAAAAAACTTTGATGGAAATTATATTCACTACGGTGTTAGAGAACATGGAATGGCTTCAATTATGAACGGATTAGCTTTATACAGCGGATTAATCCCTTACGGTGGAACTTTTTTAATTTTTTCTGATTATTGTAAACCGTCAATAAGACTGTCAGCTTTAATGGGTTTGAAGGTAATTTATATTTTCTCTCATGACTCTATTGGTCTTGGTGAAGATGGTCCCACACATCAGCCTATAGAACAATTAAATGGTTTAAGAGCTATTCCAAATCTTAACGTGTTTCGTCCTGCGGATATAAATGAAACTCTTGAATGTTGGGAAATAGCTTTAAAAAGCAAAAATACTCCTAGCGCAATTGCTCTATCAAGGCAAAAATTACCTTACATTAATCCTAAATTTTCTGAAAAGAATAAATGTGAAACTGGAGCTTACATAGTCAAGTTAAATTCCCATGACAATAAAGTTACATTAGTAGCTTCTGGATCAGAAGTAGAAATAGCTTTAGAGGTGCATAATTTATTAAAAGAACAAAATATTGAGTCCAAAGTAGTCTCGATGCCCTGCCAAGAGCTTTTTGATAAACAGTCTGATGATTTTAAAAGTGATATTCTAGATAAAGACTCATTAATTATTACAATTGAAGCGGGGAATGTTTCTTCGTGGAAAAAATATTTAGGGGACAGAGGTATGACTTTTGGTATTGATAGATTTGGCGAAAGTGCTCCTTATAAAAAAGTATACGAACATCTAAATTTATCAGCAGAAAAAATAACACTTGCAATTCAAGAAAAACTTAGAAAATAGCCTCGATCCAAATGAGTAAAATAAAATATTTTCCTGAAGATATGGATGTTCAAAACAAAACTGTAATTCTAAGACTTGATTTAAATGTTCCTTTAAATGAAAAAAAGATTTTGGACAATAGCAGAATTTTGACTAGTTTGCCTTTTTTAAAAAATTTAATAAAAAAAAAGCGAAGATAATTATTATAAGCCATCTAGGAAGACCAAAAGGTATGAAGATTAATGAATTATCTCTAACACCAATATATAAATTTTTAAAAGAACAACTTCAAACAAACGTATACTTCTTCATGGGGGATATTAATGAAGAGACAAAAAGTAAATTTTCATATTTAAAAGAGGGAGAAGTTATTTTATTAGAAAATATTAGATTTTTTCAAGAAGAAAGCGAAAATGAAGATAATTTTGCTAAAACACTTGCTTCGCTTGGCGATATTTACGTTAATGATGCTTTTTCTTGTTGTCACAGAGCTCAAGCTTCTATTCATAAAATTACAAAGTATATCAAAGAGTCTTATGCGGGACCCCTTTTAAAAACAGAAGTGAGAGCAATAAGTTCAATTATTCAAAATAAAAAAGAACCAGTTACCTGTATTATTGGAGGATCAAAAATTTCTACAAAAATTAATGTAATTACTAATTTAATAAAAAACGTAAATAATATTGTTATTGTTGGAGCTATGGCTAATAATTTTTTATCCTTCAAGGGTTTTACAGTTGGCAAGTCACTTATAGAAAAAGACTCTGAAAAAATAATTGACAACATATATGCAGAAGCAAAGAGGAATAATTGTGATATTTTTGTTCCTGAAGACTGCAATGTCTCAACTGATTTCGAGGGATCAGGGAAAGTAAAAGAATTAGATTCGATTGGTAAAGATGAAATAATCCTAGATATTGGACCAAAAACAATTAAAATTATTGAAGGTATTATAGATCAATCTAATACAGTTTTATGGAATGGTCCTGCTGGGTATTTTGAAAATAAGAGATTTTTAACTGGAACCTTGGCAATAGCTAAGAAAATTTCTGAAAGTACTACTAGAAAATCTCTTATATCAATTCTAGGCGGAGGAGATACCATTTCAGCAATCAATAAAAGTACCGATAAATTTGCTTTTACACACTTATCAACAGCAGGTGGTGCATTTTTAGAATTTCTTGAAGGAAAAGACTTGCCCGGCCTCGATGTTTTAAAATAAATATCAGCTATGACACTAGAAGAAATCGCAAAAAAAATGTGTGCTAGAGGTAAAGGAATACTAGCTGCAGATGAAAGCACAGGCACAATAGCAAAAAGATTTAAAAGTATTAATGTAGAAAATACTGAGAAAAATAGATTAGTTTTTAGACAAACTCTTTTTAGCTCTGAAGCTATGAAGAATTATATTGGAGGAGTTATTCTTTTTGATGAAACTATAAAACAGAAAACTACACTTGGACCAAATGTCCCTGAGCTAATTTCAAAGAATAACGCTATTCCAGGTATTAAAGTTGATAAAGGTGCAAAGCCTCTTGCTGGGTCGCCAGAAGAGACCATTACCGAGGGCTTAGACAGTCTGAGAGAAAGATTAAAAGAATATTATGAATTAGGCGCAAGATTTACAAAATGGAGAGCAGTTTATAAAATTGGAGATAAATTTCCGTCATCACAATCGATAAAATCAAATGCTCATGCTCTAGCTAGATACGCTGCACTTGTGCAGGAGTCAAAAATGGTCCCAATAGTAGAACCCGAGGTATTAATGGATGGTTCTCATGATATTGACAAATGTTACCAAGTAACGACTGATGTTTTAAATGAATGTTACAATGAACTTGTGACCCACAAGGTGGACTTGAAAGGGACAGTCTTAAAACCAAATATGATTATTCCTGGATCTGAGTCAAAGAAAAAATCTACTCCTGAAGAAATTGCAAAAAAAACATTAGATTGTTTAAAAAAAAATGTCCCAAAGGAAGTGCCTAGTATTGCTTTTTTATCTGGAGGCCAATCGGAAATTGAAGCAAGTAAAAATTTAAATGAAATAAATAAAATAAATGATACAAATTTTTTAATTACCTTTTCATATGGGAGAGGTTTACAGGCAAGTGCTCTAAAAGCATTTGGCAAAGACCAAAATAATCAAAATAATATTCAAAAAGCTTTTGACCATAGAGCAAAAATGAATGGACTTTCTTCAAAAGGAGAATGGTCTGAAAATTTAGAAAAAGAATCAGCTGCTTAAATAACTTGAAAAAGTTAGTATATTTAATTTCTCCAAGTAAACTTCATAATGATTTTTACGATGATTTAAAAAAAGTTTTATCGGCAAGGAATGTTAAATTTTTTCAATTAAGATTAAAAAAAATAAAAAAAGATAAAATCGTTAAAATTGCTAAAGAAATAAAAAAAATTACAAGAAAATTTAATGTCAAACTTATAATTAATGATCATCCTAATATCTCAATAATTGCTAATGCTGATGGATGCCATTTGGGTCAAAAAGATGGTTCAGTAAAAAATGCAAAAAAACAACTTAAAAACAAAATTATTGGTGTAACTTGTCATAATTCTAAATCTTTAGCTAAAATTGCAGTTCAAAATAAAGCTGACTATCTAGCCTTTGGGTCTTTTTATAAGTCAAAGTTAAAACCTAACGCTAAAAAAGCAAATTTGAATATTTTGAAGTGGGCTAAAAGAAATATAAAAAAACCAATTATTGCAATAGGTGGAATTAACAATTCAAACTATAAGAAATTTATAAAATGTGGAGCTAAATATATTGCATTATCGAGTTATATTTGGGATAACCCGAAATTAAAACCAGAAATTGCAATTAGAAAGTTTAAATGAAAATTACAGCTATTGAAATTAAACCAGGAATGATTATTGAGCATAAAAATGATTACTGGAATGTTTTAAAAACACAACATGTCAAACCTGGAAAAGGTGGAGCTTTTAATCAAGTAGAATTAAAGAGTGTCATCAAAGGTACAAAGTTAAATGAGAGATTTAGATCTAGTGAAACTGTAGAAAAAGCAGAGGTGGATGAAAAAAAATTTAACTTTTTATATATCGATGGAGAAAATTGTCACTTCATGGACAATGAAACTTTTGAACAGGTAGAAATTGCAAAATCTATAGCTGGTGAAAAACAGAAATTATTAAAAGAAAATCTTGAAGTCACAATTTCCTTTATGGAAGATAAACCTATTTCAATAGATCTCCCTAACAACATAGAATGTACTATAGAAAGCACTGATGCCGCTATAAAAAACCAAACAGCTTCTTCCTCATATAAACCTGCTCTACTAGATTGTGGAATAAAAATAGATGTCCCTCCTTTTATAGAAAGTGGTGAAAAAATTATAATAGACACTCGTACCTTGGAATATGTAAAGAGAGTTAATTAATGAGATTAAATTCTCCACAAATAAATATTATTACTAAAGCATGTTTGAAGGCATCTAGATCTTTAATAAGAGATTTTGGAGAAATCGAAAATCTACAAGTTTCAACTAAAGGCCCTGGTGATTTTGTAACTTCAGCTGATAAAAGAACTGAGAAAATAATAATTGAAGAACTGCAAAAAGCCCACTCAGATTATGGAATCATTACAGAAGAATCAGGAAGTATTAATACAGCAAATAAAAATAATAGATGGATAATTGATCCGATAGATGGAACTACGAATTTCTTAAATGGTATACCACAATTTGCTATTTCTATAGGATACGAAGAAGAGAGTGAGATCAAATGTGGTGTAATTTTTGATCCTATTAAAAATGAGATGTTTTGTGCTGAAAAAGGAAACGGCGCATATTTAAATAATTCAAGAATAAGAGTCTCAAATAAAAAAAAATTAAAAGATGCTCTGCTTGTGACTGGTGGCCCCAGACAATCAAGCAAGATAAAAAAAGAAATTTTTTCTGAATTTGTTGAAGTATCGAATAATATTTTATCACCTGTAAGAAAATTTGGAAGCGCGGCTTTAGATCTAGCTTATGTTGCTTGTGGTAGATTTGATGGTTACTGGCAAAGAGAATTAAATTATTGGGATGTTGCGGCTGGTATAATTATTCTTAAAGAAGCCGGAGGCTTTGTAAATTTTTTTGAAGAAAATAATAAGGACCCTTTAAAAAGGAACATTTTAGCTTCAAATTCAAATATTCACGATGAATTTAGCAATTTAATTATAAAAAAAAATATTGAGTAAAAAGCTTTAATCATATAAAACTCGCATCATGAAAAAAAACATACACCCTAATTATCATAAGATTAAAGTCGTAATGACTGATGGTAGTGAGTTTGAAACTAGATCAACTTGGGGCAAAGAAAATGACACCTTGAAATTAGATATTGATCCTAAATCACATTATGCCTGGACAGGTGGTGCTCAAAAGATTCTAGATAAAGGTAGAGTAAGTAAATATAATAAAAAATTTAGTAACCTTAGAGCAAAAAAATAAACATGTCTGAAGCACCATTTATGCCAAAAGCTACAGCTGTTTGGTTGGTAGAAAATACAACATTAACATTTAAACAGATAGCAAAATTCTGCAATCTGCATGAGCTTGAAATAAAAGGAATTGCAGATGGAGATGTGGCTAAAGGAATCAAAGCTTATAATCCAGTTTTAGCTGGTCAGTTATCTAGAGATGAAATAGAAAAGTGCTCAAAAGATCCTGAAACAGAATTACAATTATTAAAAAAAGTTGATAAAGTTGAAGTCAAAGAAAGAAAAAAACCTAAATATACACCTTTATCAAAAAGACAAGATAGACCTGACGCTATTTTGTGGTTATGTAAAAATGCCTCAGAGTTAACTGATGGACAAATTTCAAAATTAGTTGGAAGTACAAAAAACACAGTTTCATTAATTAGAAAAAGAAGTTATTGGAATTTTTCTAATCTTAAGCCAAGAGATCCAGTAATTTTAGCTCTTTGTACTCAAGAGTCTTTTCAGAAAAGTCTAGAAAAAGCAAAAAGAAGAGTTGAAAGAGAGAAAAAAGCTAAAATTAGAGAAGAAAAAAAAGCCCAAGCGGCTTCAGTATAGACAATTAATGAAGCAGATGATAACTAACGTAAAATTAACAGGAGGTTTTTATTAAAATAGACGTAAAAGATAATAATGTTGAACAAGCAATTAGGATTTTAAAAAGAAAGCTTCAAAAAGAAGGTTTTTTCAAAGTTATGAAAATGAAGAGCACATATGAAAAACCATCTGAGAGAAAAAAAAGAGTTCAAACTGAAAATATAAAAAGAATAAAGAAACTTCAAAAATTAAAAAATAGGTACTAATTTATATAAAATGAGAGGATTAACAATGCCATCAGGAAAAATTAAATGGTTTAATGCCAAAAAAGGTTATGGATTTATTACTGAAGATGAAACAAATAAAGATATTTTTTTACATGTTTCAGCTTTAGAGGAGTCTAAATTAAGGATTTTAAAAGAAGAACAAAAAATAAAATTCGATATAAAAGAAGAAAAAAACAAACTCCAAGCAATAAATATTAAAAAATTTTAATTCAACGCGGGGTGGAGCAGTCTGGTAGCTCGTCAGGCTCATAACCTGAAGGTCGTAGGTTCAAATCCTACCCCCGCAACCAAATAATGACCAATACAATCAGAAATATAACAATCATTGCACATGTTGATCATGGTAAAACAACTTTGATTGATAATTTAATGAAACAAAGCGGCTTATTTAGAGATAACGAAGTTGTTGAAGAAAGGCTTATGGACTCAGGCGAGCTTGAAAAAGAAAGAGGCATTACAATTTTAGCAAAACCAACCTCGATAAATTGGAACAATTCTAGGATTAATATTATAGATACACCGGGTCACAGAGATTTTGCAGCAGAAGTAGAAAGAGTTTTACATATGGCAGATGGAGCTTTGTTGTTGATAGACTCTGCTGAAGGAGTTATGCCTCAAACAAAATTTGTTTTAGCTAAGGCTCTTAAACAGGGTTTAAAGCCTATAGTAATTATAAACAAATTAGATAAATCTGACCAAAGAGCTAATAAAGTTTTAGATGAAACTTTTGATTTATTTGTTAGCTTAGATGCTAACGAAGAACAATTGGATTTTCCTGTATTGTATGCAAGCGGTAGATCTGGATGGGCCTGCAAAGAAATAGACGGACCTAGAGAAAATTTACATCCTTTATTAGATTTAATTATTGAAAAAGTGAATCCAGCTCCGTTAGATAAAACAAAACCTTTTGCAATGTTATCCACGTTGCTTTATGCAGATAGTTTTTTAGGTAGAAGTCTGATTGGTAGAATTGCACAAGGCACAGCTAAAGCAAATCAGCAAATTAAGGCAATTAATCTTAAAGGTGAGAAAGTTGATGAAGGAAGATTAACAAAAATATTTAGGTATGAGGGAACAAAAAAAGTGCCCATCGCAATAGGAGAAGCAGGAGATATTGTAATAATAGCTGGTTTAGAAAAAGCAAATGTTGCTGATACTATTTGTGATTTAGAGATAATCAAACCTATAGACGCAACTCCAATTGATCCTCCTACAATGTCTATAACTATAACAGTTAATAGTTCGCCTCTTGCAGGAACAGAGGGTAAAAAATTAACTAGTACCCAAATAAGAGAAAGATTGATTTTAGAAGCCGAAAATAATGTCGGAATATCTTTTGATGAAAATGAAAACAAAGATGCTTTTATAATAAGTGGACGTGGAGAATTGATGCTAGAAATTTTACTCACTCAAATGAGAAGAGAAGGATTTGAAATGACTGTTAGTCCACCGAAAGTATTATTTCAAAAAGATAAAGAAGGAAATAAATTAGAGCCAATAGAGGAAATTACAATGGATCTAGATGAAGAATTCTCTTCTAAGATAATCGATTCGATGAACAGAAGAAAAGGTAAATTAATTGAACTAAAAGATACTGGTAAAAATAAAAAAAGATTAATCTTTCATGCTCCAACCAGAGGATTGATGGGTTATACAAGTAGATTCTTAACTTTAACCAAAGGAACTGGAGTAATAAATAGAATTTTTAACTCTTATGGAAAATACACTGGAGATATGGAAGGAAGAAGAAATGGAGCTTTAATTTCTATGGAAGATGGAAAAGCTGTTGCTTTCGCCATATTCAACCTTCAAGCAAGAGGAGAAATGTTTGTGACGCACAATGATCCGATCTATGAAGGTATGATTGTTGGTCTAGCGTCTAAAAGTGGAGATCTAGAGATAAATGTCATGAAAGGAAAAAAACTTACAAATATGAGAACGCAAGGAACAGATGAAAACGTTGTTTTAACTCCAGTAAGAAAAATGGCAATAGCAGAACAACTTGGTATGCTTAACAGTGATGAGGCGCTTGAAATTACTCCTAAATCCTGCAGATTAAGAAAGTTAATTTTAGATCCTCACGAAAGAAAAAGACGTTCTAGAGCTTCTTAAATTTTAAATTTAGATTTTTTACTATCTGTTAAAAAACCTTTAACGGTATCAAGAGTTAAAGCTTTATAACTTTTGCCAAAGGAACTAATTTGGTTAACTACTTTTGGAGGCATAGTTATAATATTGCATCTCAATTTTTTGGCTTGAAAGAAATTATAAGCTTCTCTTGTGCTAGCCCAAAGAATTTCTATATTTTTGTATTTTTTTGTTAAAGTAATGCTTTTTTTAAATATTGGAAGCGGGTCTTTACCTTTATCAGCCATTCTGCCAGCAAATATAGATATTATCGATTTTGTTTTTTTATTTAAACACTTAAAAATCTTTAGTGTTTGCTCATAAGTATATACGGCAGTTATATTTAATTTTATACCTTTGCTGCTTAATTCTTTAATTACAGAACCCATAAAAAATCCTTTGGAGTTAACAACTGGTATTTTGACATAAACATTCTTGCCCCATTTATTAATTTTATATGCTTGTTTGAGCATTTCTTTAGGGTTATCTGCAAAAACCTCAAATGAAATAGGTTTTTTTTTACAAATCTTTAAAATTTTTAATGAATAATCTTTATAGTTTTTAGCTCCTGAAAGCCTCATTAGACTTGGATTAGTTGTAAATCCATCTACTAAATTTTTATTATTAAAAAATTTTATAGTTTTATAATCAGCGCTGTCGCAAAATATTTTTGTTTTCATTAATCTAAATTCTTTACAATATCCTCAGTCATTTTTTTTGCATCAGCGAATAGCATTAAAGTATTGTCTCTATAAAATAATTCATTGTCTATACCTGCATAACCCGGCGACAAGCTTCTTTTCACAAATAATACAGATTTACATTTTTCAACATCAAGCACAGGCATTCCAAATATAGGACTTTTTGGGTCCGTTTTTGCAACAGGATTTGTTACATCATTAGCTCCAATAACAAATGCTACATCTGAATTAGCAAAATCATTATTTATATCTTCTAATTCAAAAACTTCATCGTAAGGAACGTTTGCTTCAGCTAATAATACATTCATATGGCCAGGCATTCTTCCAGCTACAGGATGGATTGCATAGGTTACTTTGATATCATTTTTTTTTAACTTATCTACCATTTCTCTTAAAGCATGTTGTGCTTGAGCTACGGCCATACCGTAACCAGGAACAATTATAACTGAAGATGCATTCTTCATTAAAAAAGCTGCGTCTTCCGCATTTCCACTTTTTACAGGTTTTTGATCTTTCTTATCTTTTGTGTCACTTGAAGAGTTATCCGCTCCAAATCCTCCAAGGATAACACTTATGAAAGATCTGTTCATAGCTTTACACATTATATAAGAGAGAATTGCTCCAGAAGACCCTACAAGAGCTCCAGTAATTATTAATGCAGTATTCTCTAAAGTAAAACCAATTCCAGCTGCTGCCCATCCTGAATAAGAATTAAGCATAGATATAACAACTGGCATATCTGCGCCTCCAATTGGAATAATTAATAAAACTCCAACTAAAAAAGAAATAGCTATTACAGTCCAGAAAAAACTTTCAGATTGAAATTTACACAAATAAAATATTAATATAAAAATCGTAATACCCAATATTAAGTTTAAATAATGTTGACCTACAAATGTGATTGGAGCCCCAGACATAATTCCTCTAAGTTTTAAAAAAGCTATTATTGATCCAGAAAAAGTTATAGCTCCAACGGCTGCTCCTATCGACATTTCGATTAAGCTTGCTAATTTGATATCTCCTATTGAGCCAAGGTTAAAAGCAGAGGGATTTAAAAAGGCTGCTATTGCTACAAAAACTGCAGCTAGACCAACTAGACTGTGAAAACCAGCAACTAATTCAGGCATTGCGGTCATTGGAATTCTAAAAGCAATGAATGAGCCCACTGCTCCTCCTACAATCAAAAGTAAAAATACATAAATGATAGAAGTAGAAAAGTTACCTATCGATAAAAATGTTACTACTATAGCAATTACCATTCCTATGATACCAAAATAGTTACCTTGCCTAGATGTGTCTGGTGAAGATAAGCCTCTTAGAGCAAGGATAAATAGTATTCCAGATATTAAATAAAATATTGCTGATAAATTAGCTGATATCATTTTTTATTATTTTTCTTTTTTTTGTACATTTGAAGCATTCTTTGAGTAACTAAAAAACCTCCAAAAATGTTTACTGCAGCCAAAATAATAGCTAGATAACCAAATATACTAGATGTATCGAAAATGTTATTTGATGATCCTGCTAATGCTGCAATTATTGCTCCAACTATAATTACTGAAGAGATAGCGTTTGTTACTGACATTAAAGGAGTGTGTAAAGACGGAGTTACGCTCCAAACAACGTAATATCCAATAAAAATTGATAATATAAATATACTTAATCTAAATATAAATGGATCAATTTCCATTATTGAGTCTCCTTAATTAAAGTTTTTTTGATAATTTCGTCATCCATATTGATATTAAATTCTTTCTTTTCTTTACTGTATAAATTCCTAATAAAACTAAATAAATTTTTAGCATAAAGATTTGAAGCTGTTAAAGGCAATCTGTTCATAAGATTTTTAACTCCAATAACTTTAACCCCATTAACAGTATTAATTTTTCCTACTTCAGAAAAAGCCGAATTTCCACCCTGTTCAGCTGCAAGGTCATAAATAATTGATCCAGGCCTCATTAATTTTACTAATTCTTCACTTATAATTCTTGGCGCACGTTTACCTGGTATGAGAGCAGTACATATAATTATGTCATTTTTTTAAGAGCATCTTTCATCATTTCTGCTTGTTTTTTTTTGAAATCTTCACTTGCTTCTTTAGCGTAACCACCTTCAGTTTCTAGATTTTCTGATTGTTCAACTGTCAAAAATTTACCTCCTAAACTTTCAACTTGCTCTCTTGATGCGGTTCGTACATCTGTTGCTGAAACTATAGCACCTAATCTTTTTGCAGTAGCGATTGCTTGTAAACCAGCAACGCCAGCACCAATAACTAAAACTTTTGCCGCTGGTACCGTTCCAGCTGCTGTCATCATCATTGGTATGGCTTTTTCAAACTCAAAAATTGAGTCCACTACTGATCTGTAGCCTGCTAAGTTTGATTGAGAAGACAAGACATCCATTGATTGTGCTCGAGTTATTCTTGGTAGCAACTCTAACGAAAAGATATTTATATTTTTTTTTATAATTTCTCTAAATTTATCCTTATTTTTTGAAGGATTTAGCATTCCAATTAAAATAGTTTTTTCTTTTAAATTTATAATCTCCTCATCTGATGGACAATTGACTTTTAATAACAAATCACAGTGATTAAAAACTTCTTTTGATGAACTTTTTATTTCTACCCCAACATTTTTATATTCTGAGTCTTCTAGACCTATATGAGTAGCATAATCTTTTTCAATACATATTTTTAAACCAAGATTGATTATATTTTTTGCAGTCTCAGGTGTTATGGATACCCTCTTTTCTAATGATAAATTTTCTTTTATTGAACCTATTATCATTTGTGAAATTTTTCTAATTAACCTTGACGGGCTTTAAATCTTGGATTTTTTTTATTAATAACGTAAAGCTTGCCTCTACGTTTTACTAGTTTAGAGTTAAGATCTCTTTTTTTTAGTGATTTAAGTGAGCTTGCTATTTTCATAATTTATTAGCCTGGCAACGTCCTACTCTCCCGTGCCTTAAGACAAAGTACCATCGGCGCTGAAGGACTTAACTTCCGAGTTCGGGATGGGATCGGGTGTAGCCCCTTCGCAATAATTACCAGGCAAGGATTTATAGTATTTATAATAATTTTTGTAAATAAAAAATTATCTTAATTTATACCAATTATATTGCAAAAATTGCCGCATAATTTAAGTATTATGTATGCTTCTTAAAATAAATTTAGCACAATTATCTTTAATCATAAATTGGTTGTTTGTTTTTTTTCCTTTATCTTTCGTAGCGGGAAATCTATTAATTAACCTTAATCTTGTACTGATTATTATTTTTGGATCTATCTATTTAATAAAAAAAAATATTAAAATTAATTTTGACATATTAATAGTAATATTTTTTCTCTTTTGTATTACTTTGATTATTTCCTCAATTTTTAACCAAATTAACATTCCAAAAGCTTTTTTATACTTACGATTTTTAGTATTTTATATCATTTGCTTTAATCTTGTGAAAGAAAAAGTATTTGATGTAGATAAAATATTTTATTTCTACGCTATTATTGCTGCAATTATTTGTCTTGATTTAATTTTTCAACATTTCATGGGGTACAATATGATTGGGTTACAAATACATAAATTCGGAACTATACAAAAAGAAGTCGCTACAAGTTTTTTTCAAGATGAAAAAATAGCTGGTTCATTTATTCAAAATTTTGGATTTTATTTAGCCTTTATAATCTTTTCTAAGTTTAAAAAAAACAACTTTTACAGCATAATTTTAAAATCATTTCTAATATCATTAGTTAGTGTTTCAATATTTATAAGTTTTCAAAGAATGCCTATGATAATTTGGATATTTTTCTTAACAATTTATGGAATTATTTATTTTAAATCAAAACTACTGCCTATATTACTTTCATTTGCAATTTTTGCATTATTCATAAATAATTTTTCATCAAAAGAAATAGTCGAAAGTTATGAGAGTTTTTATAATAATTCAAAAATAATTGGGTCTAGAACTTTTAAAAGTTATAGTATAATGAAAGATGAAAAAATTTGGGAAGAAGTAAAAGTAGATCCAAAAAAAGCGGAATATTTTGAGAGAGGAAGTGGACACGCTTCTTTATTTGCCCACGCTTTTTATATATGGGGAGATAGTAAGATATTGGGAATAGGTTATAAAAATTTTTATAATAAAACCCGAGAAAAAAAATTAACCAGAGAAACAACACATCCGCATAATTATTATTTGGATGTGATGGTTAGCACAGGATTATTAGGTTTAATAATATTAATTGGCTATTTAATAATATTATTTATGAAAGTAATTAATTTTTTAAAAATTAATATTAAGAAAATAAATCACAAAAAGTTTGATATTTTGATAGTAGCTTGTATTAATTTTATAATATTTTTTTTCCCTATAAAATCTTCTGGAAGTTTCTTCACAACTTCAAACTCAACTTACATGATGATTACATTAGTAATTTTACTATCACAACTGCAAAAAGTTAATTCTAAAAAAAGATTGTTCAAATATTTTTAATATTTCAGAAATTAAATTTGGTGGGCGTGACAAGAATTGAACTTATGACCTCTACGATGTCAACGTAGCGTTCTACCACTGAACTACACGCCCAGATATTGAAGATAATATTTTATTCTAAGTTTTATCAAAGTTTGATTAATTGAATTTGTCCTAAAAGATAAATCTTGTAATCTTTTCTTATTAATACTTAGCCAATATTTTAATTCTTTAATATGTAGGTCAATTCTTTTTCCAGACAGATTAGAATCATGAACTCTGTACGATGCAAGAGGAGATTGAATACAACCAAATTTATATTTTTGACTAATCTTAATAAAAAAATCAAAATCACCAATAATATTATATTTGCTATTAAATCTATATTTCTTAAAAATATTCTTTTCTAACATAGTCGTTGCCAGTCCTACAGAATAATTATTTAAGATTTTCTGCGTAACGAAGCCCGTTGGTAATAAATTCTTATATCCTATATTTTTTTTTTTTTTAATTTGATTTATAAGAAAAAAATTAGAATAAATAATCTTTATGTTTTGATTTTTTAAAAAATGTTTCATTTGTTTTTTTAGCTTAGTTCTTTCCCATAGATCATCTACATCTAAAAATCCTATATATTTTCCTTTTGCTTTTTTTATGGCTAAATTCCTAGAATGATAAAGATTTCGAAATTTTTCAGATTTAAAATATTTAATTCTTTTATCTTTAAATTTTTTAACAATTTTTTTACTATTATCAAAAGATTTGTTATCCCAAAAAATTAATTCCCAATTTTTGTACGTTTGAGACATCAGACTATTAATGCTCTCCTTAAGATATTTCTCTCCATTATGACAATTCATAATTACACTAACTAGAGGATTTTTGTTAAGCATTAACTAACTAACCTTTTTTTCAAGAATTGCTACGTACCTAGAAATTTGTTTCGAAGAATAATAATAAATATTTTTCTTATTTGTTAAATAATATTTATACCATTCAATGGTAAATTTTACAGAATTACTGAAATTCAAGGCTGTTCTCCATTGAAGAAATTTTTTTGATTTACTGCTGTTTAAATGTAAAAGAGTATTCTCTTTAAATTTTTTTTGTTTTACTATATTCCAATTAATTTTAGGCCAATATACTTTCATCTTATTTAGTATATCTATTACCCTAAAATTTTTTCTGTCAGGACCAAAATTAAAAGCCTCTCCATGAAGTTTTGGATTTTGTTTTAGTTTTATCGACAGTCTGACATATCCATAAATTATATCTAAAACATGTTGCCAAGGTCTTGTTGAATTTGGACTTCTTATAATAACTTTTTTGTTTTTAGACCAAGATCTTATACAGTCAGGGATAATTCTGTCTGGAGACCAGTCCCCTCCACCAATTACATTTCCTGCTCTCGCTGTTGCAATTAAAACTTTACCTTTTTTCTTTAAAAAAAAAGAATGATAATATGAATTGATTGCTATATCTGCAGATGATTTAGATGCCCCATAAGGATCTGTTCCTTTTAAAATATCTTTTTCTTTATAACCTCTTTTAATTTCTAAATTTTGATAAGCTTTATCACTAGTAATCATAATAGCTACGGTCTTCTTCTTTGCCATCCTTAAACATTCAAGAATATTTACAGTTCCAATTAAATTTGTTTTCCATGTTCTAATTGGTTGCGAGTAAGATGTTTTAACTATGGCTTGAGCCGCTAAATGAAACACATAATCAGGATTGAATTCAATAAAAGCTTTTCTTAGTCTTGTTAAATCAGTTATATCTAAAATTTTAGAGGATATTTTTCTATTAAGTTTTAACAATTCAAAATGAGATGGTTTGGTAGGTATTGAATCAGAAATTCCTAATACCTTTGCTCCACAATGATGCATCCACAAGGATAGCCATGAACCTTTAAAGCCCGTATGCCCTGTGATTAAAATTTTTTTTCCTTTGAAGTGGCTTTTAATTTTCTTTATTTTCATTTTTTAAAATCACTTAATGCTTTATTTATAATCATTTCTGCTTCAGTTTTTGAACTATAACGTAATTTTAAAAAGTTACTCCATTCTTTATCATTGTTTAAATTTTTATCAAATATAGTATCAAATATTGCTTCAGCAAATTTTTTCTTATCAAATTTTGGTATAAGAAAGCCGTTAACTTTGTTAACAATTGCCTCACTCGCTTCACCATTGTCAAATGCGATAGTTGGAGTATTATTAACTGTTGACTCACGTATAGTTGAAGGTGCATTACAGCCTGTGGATGGGGATAAAAATACATCTGCCGATCTATAAAGAGCATTAAGTTCTTTATCATTTTTAATTTCATTTAAATGTAGCCAAGAAATTTGAGAAACTTTTAATTTAAAGCTTTGTTTTCTTCCAAAAGTAACTAGTTTAACCCTATTTTTTTTAAGAAGATCAATATTTTTTTGATTACAATAATTTACAAATAAATTTAAGATTTCACCCAGTATTCTTCCTCCTTTATGAGGTGCATCAAAATTGTAAGTGCCAAAAAGTAATATTTTTTCATCACTCTCTAGTCGAAACATATCTCTAGCTTCTTTTTTTTTAATAAGCTGTTTTCGACTTTCTCTAACTGTTAAATAAACCACCTCATTTTTCCCATTTTTAGATATCGGAGAACTATCATAAAATTTTTTTGTAAATTTGTTTTCCAACAAAATAGTTGGCTTATATTTATCCATAAATTTTTTTTTATCTTTAAAAATTTTTTTTGATAGATCAAAATAGTTTAATTTGTTAAGTTTAGGACATTTCCCACATCCCGTAACATACTTTTTACATTCAACACCACTTTCATAAAGAAAATTTACATGACACCCCCCGGTTGCTAATTCCATATCTAAAGGTCGAAGATAAACGATCTTCTTTTTATTATATAATTTTGCCAACATATTTAAGTTGAGAATTTTATGTAAAGTATAAACTATTATGATATCTGCTTCATTTGCGTACTTCTCTATATCTTCAAAATTTATGGTGCTATTTCCAAAAGAAAATAGATCTGTATATCTTTTTTTTAAAAATTCAAAAAAATAAAAAAATACTCTTTTAATAAAAGATCTTCTTATCTTAAATATATCTTTTGAATTAACAGTTTTATCTAATAAAATTAGTTTAGAGTTATAGCCTAGGTTGTTTAAGGTTGAATTCAAATTGACAGCGGTTTGACCAACGCCATCAAAGTCATTATAGGCGACCAAAAGAAATCTCATTGATTTTAAACTGAATTATTTTTTAAAGTAATCTTTAACTTTTTTAGAAATATAATCTACTTCTTGTATCGATAATTTATTATGCATGGGTAGTCTTACAATTTTTTTTATTATCTCGTTAGTATTTTTTAGTTTTGTATTTTTTGTAAGCCACTTTTTTCCCATTTTTGATAAATGTAAAGCTTCAAAACTTATGAAGGCAATTATTTTTTGATTTTTAAGATATTTTAAAAATTTTTCTCTTTCCTTTTTTTTTAGAATGATCGTAAAAGCATGATAATTGTATTTATCTTTGTGCTTATATTTATTGCAAATTATAAATTCATCTTTTAGCCAATTGGAAAAGTTTTCATAATATCTCTTAAATAATCTCTCTCTATAATTTATTACTTTATTAATATCTTTAATTTGAGGCTGTAAATAACTAGCATTTAACTCTGGAAGTCTAAAACAAGATCCTAGTTCAACCCAAGAGTAGTATTTTTTATGGTAATTAGGATCTGAAACAACATAAGTCCTGTCGGTGCCTTTATCAAAAACTAAATCTGATTTTTTTCTAAATTTTTTATTATTAACTACTAGCAAGCCACCTATGCCACTTTGATAATTTTTTGTTTCATGAAAAGAAAATGTAGCAAAATCTCCATAGCTACCAACTGATTTGCCCTTTGAGTAAGTGCCGAGTGCTGGCGCTGCATCTTCTATTAAAATTATTTTTTTTTTTAAGCAAAAATTTTTTAGCTTATCCAAGTAATCAACGCATAAACCTTGCATGTGAATTACAATAATTACTTTGGTATTTTTATTTACATTTTTTCTAAAGTCATCAAATGTGGGCAGCAAATTTTCTTTTTTTATATCACAGTACCTTATTTTGCATCCTGTTCTTACGAAACTTGAAGCAGTAGTATTATAGTTATATGAAGGCATTAAAACTTCATCATTTTTTTTTAAGCTTAACATCAAAGCGCATATCTCCATAGCAGCTGTGCAACTATTAGTTAAATGAACATGCTCAAAACCAAATTGCTTTTTTAAATCCTTTTTAATTTTAAAAATATTTTCCCCTGGTCCATGTAAAGATTTTTTAGAATCAAGTAATCTTTTTACATTATCAAAATACTTCTTGTCTTGGAGAGGAGTGCTAAATTTAATAGTTCTCATTATTATTTGTTAAGCTTGCTAAATAAATTCATTTGATTTTTAATAAGATTATAATTCAACATTTTGAATTGTTTTTTTTGGTAGTTTTTTTTAATTTTATCAAACATTAATTTAAATTGGTCTACTGGCTTAAATTTAATTATCTTTATATTTTGTGAATATATTTTTAAGTAAATTGGGTCACTTTTAGCTTTACTAAAAAATTTGTCAATATGTATAGTTGCATCATCAAAAAAAATCTCAATGTTATTTGAATAATTTTGTCCTTCACCCCAAAAATAATGTCTTGATTTTTTATCTTTTTCTAAAAAAATGTACCCTCTTAAATCAATTTTTTTTTTTATTTTTTTTATAATTTTTTTAAAATTAATTTTAGAACTATTGAACAAATAACTTTCAAGAGAAACAAGATATGAAGCAGCGTCATTAAAAAACCCCTTTCCTTCATTTGTTTTATATCTATTATCGGTTTTTTTTAACGAGGGATATCTAAAATTGGAAATTACATAGTTAATTTTACCATATCTTTTAGATTGAATTATCTTTTTTAAATAGTCAAATACTGGATGATAAGTATACATGAAGCATTCAAAGATAAGTTTATTTTTATAATACGCTAGTTTAAGTATTTTATTTAAGTTTTTATTTTTAATGATGAATGGTTTTTCACAAATAACATGAAAATTTGAATTAAGAGATTTTAATATGTATTTCTCATGAAAATTATTTGGGCAGCAAATATATACAAAATCAAATGGTTGTTGAAAAAATTCGTTTTCTTTGAAAATAGGTATATTTTTAAAAGGCTTATTATTTTTCCTTAAAATTCCATTAATTCTATAAAAATTAGAATTAGACATAACAGGAAAAATTTTTTCCATAAAATGTTTTCCTGCTCCGATAACACCAATACTTTTCTTTTTCATGACTCTATATTAATGATAAAATTGATCTTAAATGTGGGCCTACGTAATAACCCATTTTAATAAACTTATCTAATTCCCATAGGGTTAGCCATTTATAAGTTGGTCCTGGGAGATTAATTTTACCATTATATTGAATAATCCAATGCAAGTTTCTCTTTTTAAAAAGTCTTCCTCCATCTTCTGTAACCCAAAATTTTCTAATTGTTTTAAAGTTTTTTTTAAAATATTTATTGGCTACTTTAGGTTTATTTCCTAAATGCACTCTATTTAAATTTGAGTACGTAGCCTGAAGTGATGGACTTAATTGTATATCGTTGTAATTTCCTGGCTCAAATTTAGCATCAACTAAATAATGAGGAACTCCTTTAACCGTAGATCTTACCAGCCCAATAATTCCTCCCTTGTACCCAATTTGTTTGATAAACGGCTGATCCCAGCTATTTACCTCTCTTTTTGTATTGCTGATTCTTTTTCCTTCAATGCAAAAAAATTCTCCGCTATCATGACTTATAGTTCCTTTTTTTTTATCGTAAGTCCATTTTTTCATCTCTTCAAGATGCACATCTTGAACTGTAGCCTTATTATTTTTTTTTATCTTTTTATACCATTGAATATTTTTTTTAAAATCTAAATTTGTCCAGTTTTTTAATTTCTCTATATTATTTTCATAAAAGAAAATTTTTTTATGATCATATAAACTATTTTTTTTTAAAAATGATATGTAGGTTTTAAGAGTTAAATTATAATCTAACTGTTTTTTCATTTTTTTAATCTTTTTTTAATTATTTTTTCTAAAACTTGTTTATCTCTTAAAGTATCCATACATTTCCAAAAACCCTTAAATTTATATGCAGACAAGTTTCTATTTTTACAAGCTTGTTCTAAAGGACTCTTTTCTAAAATTGTTTTGTCATTTTTAATATAATCAAAAAACTTATAATCCGTCACAAAAAAACCACCATTAATCCAGCCTTGAGATGTTTGTGGTTTCTCTTTAAAAGATTTTACAATACTTCCTGATATTTGAATTTCACCAAATCTTGCTGGGGGTCTTACTGCGGTAACAGTGATCATTTTTTTACTTCTTCTATAAAATCTTAATAATTTTTTTAAATTTACATCACATAATCCATCTCCATACGTAAACATAAATGTTTCTCCAGGCTTGAAATATTTCTTTAACCTCTTTAAACGTCCGCCAGTTAAGGTATTTTGACCAGTATCAACTATTGAAATAGCACAATTTTTTTTTTGAATTTTTTGCTTGAATGGTACAGCGTTTTTTTTAAAATTTTTAAAATATCTTTTTATTTCATTGCTCTTATAACCGGCTGCTATATAAAAATCTTTCAAGCCATACTTTATATAATGTCTAATTATATGAATGATAATTGGGTAGCCTGCTATTTTCACCATAGGTTTAGGAATACGTTTTGTATACTCAGATAACCTAGTTCCAAAACCACCAGCTAAAATAATAACTTTCATATTTTTTTAGAATTTTTTTTATAGAATTGAATTGTTTTAACCAACCCTTTTTTAATTGATGTTTTACTTTTCCATCCCAATATTTTTCTTGCTATTCTTAAATCAGGATAAATATTCTTGCTTTCGTCTATTCGTAAACTTAATTTTCCAAATTTAGGATTACCTTTTTTAATTAAAGTATTAATCATAAGTATTATTTTTTTTACTTTAACTGATGTACCATATCCAATATTAATAATCTTCCCTTTAGACTCTCGTCTTTTAAAACTTTTAATAATTGATTCGATAGCATCATCAATGTATAAAAAATCTCTTAGTTGACTTCCTTCAGAACAATTAAAGTTTTTATTTTTAAGGGATGAAGAAATAACAAAAGGTATTAATCTATTTGTTTTTTGAAATGGTCCATAAACTTGAAAGAATCTCAAAATAGTAAAGGGAAATCTTTCTAGCTTATTTTTTTTAAATAAAAAATTTGTTGCCATTAATTTAGATCGACCATAAATCATTTTTGGCTTACAAATATTACTTTCTTTTACTGCACCAAAAATTTTTCCATATTCTGATGAGCTTCCTATTTGAACAAATCTTTCAATCTTTTTGTTTTTAAAAATATCATATAAATTTTTAACGCCTAGATAATGACTGCTATAAGTTTTGATTTTATTGCTATGATCAATATTTCCTCCTAAATTGACAATAAAGTCATAATCACTATTAATTAATTTTTTTAATTTTTGTAAATTAGTAATGTTACAAGTTTTATATTCAACTTTACCTAACCGTTGAAACTTAGATGGTTTTCTTCTAGAAATACTCGTTATAATCATTTTTAGATTGAGACACTTTTTAATTAAATGAAAACCTAAAAATCCCGTTCCTCCAACAACTAAAACTTTTTTTCCTTTCATATTTAACAGAGATTTTCTTATAAAGAATACCCGTCATCAATCACAATATTCTGACCTGAAATGAAATTTGATTTTTCTGACAACAAAAAATTTATTGCATCCACCACATCTTTCGGGTCTAACAAACCTTTAAAATTGCATTCCTTTTTGTAATTTTTTACAAATCTTTTGGGTAAGTTATCTTCTATGCCGCCGGGGCTCACACAATTAATTTTAAGATTTTTTTTTGAGTAATACTTTGCTAAATATTTTGTTATTGAAATAATTCCTGATTTTATTGCGGAATACTCAATCGGGCTTGACATTTTAGTTCCCTTGTAAGTTTCAAATTTTGGATTATTTACACCCATTATTGAAGATAATAATATTAAATTGCCATGGTTTTGTTTTAAAAAAAGATTAATTATATATTTGCTGATGATAATTGTAGAACCCAACTGATTATTTAAATTTTCATTTAAACTTTTTTGTTTAAGTTGTTTTAACTTTACCCCCCAATCTTTTGTTTTTGGATAAGCGCAGTGAACTAATGCATCAACTTTTTTAAATTTTTTTTCACATAAAGTTATTAATTTTTTTATTTCATTTTCTTTATTCAAATTCGCTTTAATAACAAAAAGATTAGCATTATTATCTCTTAATTTATTTGTATTATTTACTCTTGTATCAACGTTTATTACTCTATGTCCTTGCTTCAATAAGCTGTTGCTTAAAGCAAAACCTATGGTTCCAAATCCACCAGTTATTATAATTGTTTTTTTATTCATCTTTTATTTTTGGATAAAGTTGATACAACTTTATAATCAATTTTATCATCTATATCGACAGCTCTTTCTTTGGGAATTTCAATAAAGCCTACTTTTCCAGATAAAAAGTCTTTGGTTTTTAAGATATAATTAGGTTTAAAAACATAACATACATTAGCTAAATTAAAACATTCTGGAGCATCTTGCCTCCTTGAGATTTTTTTTTTAGGAGTTTTGATAATTTTAAATTTTTTACCTTTTTTTTCAAGCATGTTGAAATATGGATTTTTGCTTGACTTAGTTATCGTATGAACCATATCTAAATTCTTTCTAACTGCTAATTTTATACATTTATCTAAATCGGATATATCCCTTAGAGGAGTACATGTTGGAATATCAACAATATAATCTACATTTATTTTATTTTTTTTAAGATGATTAATGAAATGTCTCCATACATAGATGTGCTTAGCAGTGTCAGAGGAAAGGGATTTTGGTCTTTTAAAAGGGACAATAGCTTTGTATTTTTTAGCTTCATTAATAATTTTTTTACTATCAGAAGAAATATAAACTCTTTTGATAAATTTAGATTTATAACCCTGGTTTACTGCATGACCTACAAGTGTTTTATTTTTAAACTGTAAGAGGTTTTTGTTTTTAATACCTTTGGAATCTCCTCGAGCAAAGATGGCGCCTAAAATTATCATATTTTTTTTTTTAGTTTTTCTATAAAGGATACGGTGTGTTTTGCATCTTCAATATTGCAAAGATTTTCAGACCGATTATTCAAAATAGCCATATGTTGATCCACATAGGTTTGGCTCATATTATTTTTAAATTTAATGATTTTTAGATTGTTGTTATTAACAATTTTAATATTACAGTTTATTAAATCACCTATTATTGTTTCTTTTTTACTATCAATTATAATTCGTCTTTCTTCAAATCTTGAAAAATAAGTCAAATTTAAATAAAAATTTATATTTTTAATCTTACCAATGACTTGAGCGGTATCTTCTGATTTTATTTTTAAATTTGATATTTTTTTTATTTTTTTATATTCAATCTTATCAACTCTGCCCAGAAGCCATTGTAAATAGTCAATTTCATGGCTTAAATCTAAAAGAACACCTCCGCCTTTTTTTTTTGATGAAGAATAAGAATTATAATAATCTATATTTTTTCTCCATCTTGGTAAAAACGAATTACAAAAAATAGATACAGAAAAAATATCATTTTTTTTTATCTTTTTTTTTAAAAATTTAATTACTGGATGAAATCTTAAATTATACCCTACATAATATTTATTATTTTTAAAACTTAATTTTATGGGTTTATGAAAAAGTGGTTTTTCAACCAATACAATCTTATTTTTAAAATTTTTTTCAATTATTTTTATAGATCGATGGTGCAGATAAGTTTCAGAACAAACTAGGATATAATCTGGATTATATTGTAATATTTCTTTAATATTGCTTGTTGATTTAAATTTACTACTTCTTCTACTAGAAAAAATCAGAACATTAGAAATTTTTTTTAATTTTGGTAATAAATTTGCATGTTTTATGCCGATCGAACCAAAACCAAATATTAGAACTTTTTTTTTCAATTTTTTAAATATCTTTATTCAAGTTAGTTTTGTATTCCTGCATTTGACCGACATCTATCCAACTTTTTTCTCTTATTTTGAAAATTCCAATCTTCTTATTATGTTTTTTACACTTTAATATAAAATCATTAAAATCTAAGTATTCTTTTTTTTTTAAAATTTTTAAACAATTTTTAGAAATTATGTAGAAGCCGGTATTTACATTATATTGTAGTGCCGGCTTCTCTTTCATTACAAAAGTACTTTCTTTGGTATCACAAACTCCATAAGGAATTTTAAACTTTTTTGCAGCAGCGACTATTGTAATATCATTTTTTTTCAATTTGTGATGCTTGTAAATTTCATTATAGTTATCATTAATAATTGTGTCACAATTAGTTAAGAAAAAATCATTTTTAATTTTATTTTTAATTAAAAATAAGCTTCCTGCTGTTCCTAAGGGTTTTTTCTCTTGTACTATTATTAAATGATTAATTTTACTGAGATCTTTTAAATATGTTTTTAAAATTTCGGATTTGTAATTAAGTGTTACAAAAAATTTTTCAATACTATACTTCATAAACCTATCAATTATATGATTTATAGTAGGCTTTTGATTAATAGGCAAAAGAGGTTTTGGTAATACTGAAGTATAAGGCATTAATCTAGTGCCTTTTCCACCAGCCATTATAATAACATTAAGATTTAATTTTTTATTTTTTTTCTTATTATTAAATAAATTTAACTTTTCTGAATCAAGAATATCGGTTATTTTTTTGGTTTTACGATCAATTATAGGAATAATGCTCAACTTTCTAACATTAAGAGATATATTTTTAATTTTTTCCTGAATTTCGTCTGAAAATATGAATCTTGGTTTTTTATTATAGATTTTATTTATTTTTTCATTAGTTATATTATGATTCATTACTGCTTTTCTTATGTCAGCAAAACTAAGAATTCCTTTCAAAAATTTATTATTTGAAACAACCACTAGTGATTGACCTCTCATTTTATTAATCTTTTTAAATGCATTAATAGTTTTTGAGTTATGATCTATAAAATACTTTTTAAAATTTTTTTTAGTCATCTGTCCCATCCTTGTTAACGGTATGTCTTAGATGCCATTTTTTCCCAATTTTTTTCCATAAATGTGGAGATCTAAATTTATCACAAAGCTTTATAAAGTAGTTTTCATTAATACCATAATATTTCATTGTTTCAGAAAAATAATGATAAGGGAATTCACCATCGTATTTTTTGATGAGCTTCTTGCCTTCCTCTATAGTTAAATGATCATTCCTTAGTTCTTGCGAGACGTCATAAGTTGCCCTACCAATACCGAACTTAATAAAAGTAGTATAATAGTGAAGATCATCAATCTTATCATCTATGCTATTATATTTTGAGTAAGTCCCTTCTGTTCGAAAAGGTCTGGGTCTAAAATTACAATTTTCAACAGCATAGTAAAATGTTTCTTGAGGAATCCATTTAACGTAATAACCTAAGTAATGAACCTCTAATGGGAATTTTTCAAGTTTCTCTGCTCTTAAGGGCAGGAAAGGTTCAAAATCTTTAAGCTTAAAGTTATAATCTCTCATTAGTTCATTGATTTTTATACCTCCTAATCTTATCTCAGATAAATTATTGTAAGCATGATAAGATTTACTTCTTAAAAAACTTCTATTATCTGCTAATGCATTATGGTGTTCAGCCTCGTTCTCTCCATAAAAAACTAAAGGTATTTTATATTTTTCAGCAATTTTTGGAGGAAATGCTTTTTGACCTAAAATAAAGCTTTGAAAAGGATGTAATAAATTTTTAATAGATAATTTAGTGAGAGTTTTTAACAATTTTTCGTTTCTTTTAGATGAAATACATTTGAACGGGCCTGAACTAATCCAATTTGTAAAATTTTTATATCCATAATTAGTATATAAGTTAGGTGACCAAGTGACTAATAAAGGGTTCATGCCGTATTTATATTTTAAAATATGAGCTGCATAACAACTATCTTTGCCCCCACTGCCTGGAACAACGCAATCAAATTCTCTTTTTCCTCTATGTTTCTCAAGAAGTTTTAAAAGTTGTTTTTCTCTTTGTTTATAATCTATTCTTTTTTTAATTCTTGAATATTTCCAAGGATCAGAAATACCATTTTTATCTATAAACATAGTTTTTTTTTTTGATTTAATAGTATGTTTAAACTCCTGGGTTGAAGTTGGAGTTTGGTTTGAGGTCAAACTTTTTTTACAAAATAAAACTTTTTCTGGTAGTCCGTAAAATGTTTTTAATTTCATTTAATTTTTATATTTCTTTAAATTTCTTAAAAATTCTATACCTAAATTTCCACTTTTTTCAGGGTGAAATTGTGTACCCAAGATATTATTTTTTTTGACTACTGAAGTAAATTCAAAATTACCGTGAAAAGTTTTTGCCAAAATATCCGAATTGTTAGCTGGATTTGCATAATAAGAATGAACAAAATAAAAATGTTTATTATCAAAATTTTTAAGACTTAATTTGCTTTTTTTCTCTAAAAATTTTATTTTACACCATCCCATATTTGTTTTCATTTTTTTATTTTTTTTCTGTAATTCTGGTATATTTCCTTTAATTAAGCCTAGACCTTTAGTTGAACCAAATTCAAAGCTTTTTTCAAAAAGTAATTGCATACCTAGACAAATTCCATAAATAAATGAATTTGGTTTTAACAAATAATTAAAAATTTTTTCGTCATACTTATTTTTTTTAAGAACATTCATACCTGATTTAAATGCTCCTACACCTGGTATTATAACAAAATCATAATTTAAAGTTTTTTGCTTGGTTGATATTATTGAAGTTCTAAAACCAGCTTTTATACAAGCTTTATAAATGCTAAATAAGTTATTAAACTTTAAATCAATTATTCCTGCAGATAATCTTTTATTTATCATCTCTTATAATGACTCCTTTTTTTTTTAAAAATTTTTTTATTTTAAGTATTGTGTTTAGGTGTTTTGAAATTTTTTTAACGCTATCTAAATAAAGTGTGTTCCCAATTTTTGTTTTTACTTTTGGCAAAAATTTAATCGCTTCGTAATGTAATATCGAGGCAATTCCTACTCCGCTTACTTTCGCATTTTTTATTACGTCATAAATATGCTCAAAATTACCAGCTCCACCATGAGCTATAACTGGTATAGAAACTTTTTCTACAATCTTTTTAGTTAAAGGGATATCAAAACCTTTTTTTAAACCTTCATTATTTATTGCTGTAATAATTATCTCTCCAGCCCCAAACTCCTCTACTTTTTGTGCCCATTCCACTGGATCAATATTTACAAGATCTCTACCATTAGATTTACTTATATAATATTTTTTGTCTATTTTGATTGCTTGAATTATAATAGTGATATTAGAAGATCCAAAGATTTTAGAGGCTTTTTTTAATAACTTAACATTATCAATCGCAGCAGAATTAAGTAAGACTTTATCTGCGCCTGCTTTAAACATGTCAGATGCATCTTTAATGCTTCTAATACCCCCTCCAACCGTTAAGGGCACAAAAACATTTTTAGCTGTTTCACTGACAAATTTTATTAAGTTACTTGTTCCAAAAAGTGTGGCTACACTATCTTGGTAACATATCTCGTCAGCACCATGTGAATAATATAGTTGTGCAAAATCTCTAGCATTACCAAGGACTCTAAATCCCTCAAAATTTATACCTTTAATTAACAAGCCATTCTTAATTTCTAGCATAGGTATGATTCTTACTGGTTTCTTCATATGCTAATCTTCTCAATGTGATTTGAAATTAATTTATAGTTAGGCGTATATAATGTATTTTTATGGCTTAAGTAGGTAAATATAACTTTTTTATAAGCACTTCTTGAAATAGTTAATTTTTTAGAGAATGATTTTTTACTGTAATTTTTTATATTGTAAGCAGTATTTCCAATTATTTTTGCATAATCTAGAATTGTCATTATCTCCTCTGACTCATACTCATGGTCACTTGAAAAAATGTTAACTATGGGTTTATTGTTTACAACAGCGTAAGAAAAAGCTGTGGTACCTTTTGCTAGAAAAAATTTTGTTTTTTTTGATAAAATATTTAAAGCGTTAGGTCTATTATCAATTATAAATTCTTTAAAATAAGGATTAAAAGAAAAATTTTTTTTTGAAGCCTTGTATTTTGGATGAGGAATTATAATAACCTTACATTTAAAATCTGACTCAATTTTTTTTAAAAATCCAATAATATCTCCATAAATTTTTCTGATATTATGATTAGGGAGATAATTATTTTTTACGTCTGTATCGCCTCTGAAATATGGGCCACCATTATCAAGATATAAGCAATAATTTTTATACGAAGGTTTTATATCTGAAGGCTCTAGACAGTTTGAATAATCGAAAAAATTAATAAGTTTTGTATCAGTTTTATTTAGTTTCTGATTAGAAAAAATAATTTCATCTTTATTTCTAATTAATTTAATTAAAAACTTAAAAATAAAAAAATTTAAATAGAAAAAATACAATTTATAATTAAGTTTATGTTCCTTTAACTTAGACTTAATCCATTTAAATCTACTTACTTTTTTTTGACTAATATAAGGTGGAGGATCATCGAATATAAAAAGTTGTTTAATCCTCAATAGTTTTATTATTATTAAAATTAAAAATGACTTAAAATTATAATGATTTTGCATTAAGTTTATTATAACTAAATTTTTTTTCTTTTTCTTAAGGAAATTATAAAAATGTAAAATTGAATTCTGAGCAATAGCAGCTTTTGATCTTTTACTTTTCCAAGCCTTATTAAGTGATTTGTTGGAAATAATTTCTGAGAGATCATTAATTAAAACTTTGTAATTTAATTTTTTATATTTTTCTATTTCTAATTTAAAATATTCAAAATCAGTAAATTTATAGGGATATAAGAATAATAATTCTTTTTTCATTTTTGGTTAGAATAAATTTTTGTAATATAAATTTTATGAATTTAATTAATAAAATTTTTTTTAAGAAAATTGTTACTAAAAGACCCTTTCATAATTTTTAGAAGACCTAATCTCGCATAAGCTCCTCTGACATCATCTATATGAAAATTTTTTTTATTATCTTTATTAAGTCCAAATTCTTTAAGCATAATTTTGTATTTATCTAATATATACCCGTTGAATTTTAATTGAATTGGAGAAAGTTTTTCTTTTTTTTGAATTGTTTCTAAAAATTCTTTCCCAAAGAAAACAAGTTCTTCTGAAGAGTTTTCTTCAAATTTTAGTTTTTCATACTTATAAGAAATATGATGATATTCATAAGGTAAATTTAAATATTCAATAAAATTTAGATAGTTGTTACTCTCTTTTAATTTAATTTTCTTAAAAATTTTTCTGCTTAGAGGGTTGATTGGTATCTCATTATAAATTGTATAGTCATTAGTATAAAGACATGGTTTATTGAACAAATTCGGTAATTGAGTAAATCCTCCGCCTCCTGCAATATGAAATTTACAATTTTTAGCTAAAAAAAAATCAAACTCTCTGGAATTGTAATCAGTAAATGGATAGTCAATTATGTTGGCATTATCTGCATTTCTTAATTTTTTGTTTGCTTTTAGTCCCATTCTAAAAACTATAAAATTTTTTTCTTTAAAAAAATTTATCATTTCTAAATAATTATCAATATTAGAATTTCTAAAATCTCTTCTGCCTCGATCATTATGGAATGTATCATCTCTAACATGCAAACAGATAAAATTAGAGTCGATGTCAATATTATAGTTTTTAATTCTTTTTCTACAATTTTCTTCAATTTTTTTTTCTAGAGAAAAGTTTGTAGATTTTGAAATATTAAAGGTATCTATTAACTTCTCATCAACATTCTCAAAAATTATATTAGGGTTGCTAGCAAGTGTCTCATTAAAATTTTCCCAAAAATATGTTTTTTTTACAAAAAGAATATGAGTCATCAAGAACCTGTATATTGCAAATTCTATACTTAGCAAAAAATTTAAAAATTTAAAAAATATTCCATCATTTAATTTTCTATTTTTAAAAGTTACTGCATTACTTAATTCTAAAACAAAATTTTTATAATTAAGTTTTTTTTGAAATAAATAAGGTGAAAACAATAATATTCTCTCTATCTTTTTTTTTGATAAGCTTACAAATAATAAATGCTCGCAGATTGTGCCGATTGCGTACGGCACAACCACTAAGTTAAATGTTTTAAAATTAGAAAATTTATTGATTATCTTTAATAAAAATAAAATCATTTTTTTAATACAAAGTTGTCAAGAACAAGCGTATCTAAATCAGTCCATAAAAAAACATTTAAAGCTTCTTGTGGAGTATTGACAATTGGTTCTCCTTTTCTATTAAATGAAGTATTTAATAAAGTATAAACTCCTGTCAAATCACCAAAACTTTCTATTAGATTATAAAATTTTTCATTATCTTTTTTTAGAACTAATTGTGCTCTAGCAGTACCATCTACATGTGTTACTGCTGCAAGTTTTGATTTAAATCTCTCTTTAACTTCTACCGTTGAAAGCATAAATCTATAAGGATCACATTGTCTCCAATTTGAGTTGACCTCATAATATTGATCAAAATATTTATCTAATGTAGATGGAGCAAAAGGTCTAAATATTTCTCTAAACTTTATTTTGGAATTAATTATTTTTTTATTCTTAAAATATCTTGGGTCTGCCAAAATACTTCTATTTCCAAGAGCTCTGGGACCAAACTCAAATCTTCCTTGAAACCAACCAATTACTTTAGAATTCGAAATTAATTTTGATACCTCTTTATTAAGATCTTCATCTTTATCATAATAATTATAATCAATTGAGTTTGACTCTAAACATTTTTTAATTTCTTGATAATTGTAATTTTTTCCTAGGTACGTATTATGATAATTAAAATTTTTTTCTTTCAATAAATAACTTGATCCAAGCGCACATCCTAAAGCACCTCCTGAGTCTCCTGCAGCTGGCTGAATAAAAATATTTTTATAAATTTTACTTGTTATAATTTTAGAGTTTATTGCGCTATTGTATGCTACTCCACCAGCATAACATAAGTTCTCACTTCCATTTTCTTTCTTAATTTGTTTTAAATTTTCTAATGTAAAATTTTCTAAATAAGTTTGCAAACTTGAAGCAATATCAGCAAAATATTGGCTTTTGGAATTAATCAACTTTTTGTCGAAAATTTTTTCTGTAGATAGATCTTCTGAAAAATTTTCTAAATAGAAGTTATCTCCAATTTCTCTTCTGTCTCCAAATTCTTTAATAAATTTTTGAGTTAAGTTTGATCCAGACTCAATGTTAAAATTGAAAAAAGATTGATCTATTTCAAAATTTAACCCTTTTTTTTTAAACAATTTATCTATCTTATCCTGATAAATAGGTTTTCCATAAGGTGCCATGCCCATTACTTTGTATTCTCCCTCATTAACTTCAAAGCCTAAAAATTCAGTAAAAGCAGTATAAAGAAGTCCGATTGAGTCTGGAAAATTTACTTTTCCAGACCTTATTAGTTCTTTATTTTTCGTATTACCATAAGTTGTAGAGCACCACTCACCAACAGCGTCCGAAGTATATAGATCTGAAGACTTGAAACTAGAGCAATAAAAAGCACTAGCAGCATGAGAAAAATGATGTTCAAAAAATAAAATTTTATTCTTCTTAACACCCAAGACACTAGAAATAAAATTTCTTGTAGAAATTTTGTTTTTGTCCCAACTTTTTAAAAGATCAATTTGAGAATTTAAATTTTTAAATATATTTTTGCTATTTGAAAATAAAATTCTATGTAACTTTAAAATAGGTTTTTCATAAAAAACAACATAATCTACATCGTGTATTGAAAGATTTCCAATATTTAAAACAAATTCTATACTATTTATTGGAAAACTATTGTCGTGTTTTATTCTAGAAAATCTCTCCTCTTCGGCAGCAGCCACTACAACTGATCCATCAATTAAAGCAGCAGCAGAGTCGTGAAAAAAACTGGAAATTCCTAGAATTTTCATTGAGAGTTTTAAAAATCTTTTTGAAGATCTTTCTTAGATAATTTTTTGTAGTAATTTTTTTTTTTAAAAAAGACAAAAAATATCCTATTTATTAGAAAAAAAACTTTAAAAACTATTTTCTTTAAAAACATTTTTAATACATTGTATATTTGTAATTCTGACTTCTTTTTTTAGTTTTAACATCTTTATTTTTAGACAACATAAAGAAAGTCATAAATTTAAATAAATTTACGATTAAAGTTTTAAATAAAAAATTACCTATCATTCTATAGAGTATTTTTTTAAAATTTTTTTATAATATTCATTAGATATAATTTCTTCACCAGCTTCTAAAGTATGAATAATATCTCCAAAATGAGTAACGGTTGAGTCAAAATTATTGAAAATTTTATGAAAGTTTATATTATAATCTATTTTACTAGTATTAAGATATTTTTTTTCATAGTCATCAAAAAGTTTTTTCATATTATTATAAACATCATGATAATATTTAAAATAAATTTTTATTTTTTCTTTCTCTTCATTAGAATAGGACTTCTTGCTATATAAAAAGGGTTCAAGTGAATTAATAAAAATTGAACCATTGCTCTCTACCATCTTTTTAAATTGTTGGGATCTATTGTGAAAAGAGTCTATTATTTTTTTTGGATTGTTTTTTACTTTCACTGGCTTAAAGTTTTCATTATTTTCATCAACATAATCTTGGGCTATTTCAATTTTGCTATCGTGAATTATTTTTCCCCAAGCCTCAGCTATTTCAACATAGGTAATATCATAATTATTTAAAAGAAAACTATCAGAAATTTGACCATAATGAAAATCACATACCCCTCCATGAGAAATAATTATTTCTGGATTTAATGGATAAGCGTATAAATTATAATTTATAATTTGGTTTAACATAGTGTTAGCTGGTTGAGAAAAATTTAAAACTTTAAATTTTTTATTTAATTTTTTTTTAAGATTTTCATCATCATTTAATTTTTTTTCTAGTTTTTGACTAAAAGAATCACTATCTTTTACTAGTATACTAAATGCATTAGACGCCCCAAAAACTGTTACTATAATGTGATCAGGATACTTGCTTTTTACCTCGTGAGAACCGCAATCTTGTCTGAATCCCAATTCATTAATTTTACCCCATCTTGGATGTCTAAATAGATATCCATAAGGAAAATAGTAAAATCCATATTCAGAGTTTAAGCTTAATTTATTAAAAATGTTATGCTTAGAAAATTTTTCAAAATCGAAATCTATTTTCATTGTTGCTTCCATAAATCTTTTTATAGCAGCATGCTTTTTTTTTTCTTTTTTTAAAAAAAACATTTATAGAAAATTTGTATGTAGAGGTTTCGGACCTTTAGCTGGTTGGATTTTTTTGATCCCTTTAATATGTTTGTCCAACGCTTCGCTGACATAATGCTGTATAGGCAATGTTCCCATCATTGTTTGAGCGTCAAAATTTGGAGATGCAAGATACTGCATTATTTTCCAATATCTTTCAGACTTGAAAATGTCTTTAAATCTTTCATCTGCAAAATTTCCCATATGAAGTTTGGAGTATCTAGCATTAAAAAACATACCAGAAGGCGCTACTAGACCACTGCCGCTTATTTGCAGCAAAAATTGAGGACCATAAAATCTGTTGTAAGTTGGTAAACCTTTATCTTTTATTTTGCTCCATTTAACAATTATTTTTGTTTTTTCATTGCTCATTTTTTCAGCTTCAGTGAGCAAGCTGTACATATCCTCATATTTTGAATAATCAACTCCTAAGGTTCCAAATTCATCATCTGAGCAGTGTTTTATTACGCCATAATCTACTCCGAGATCAGTTGCTAACTTAGCAAACGGTATAATTTCTTCTTTAAATTCTGGAAGTAAGACCATTTGTATTCCTAATGTAACTTTAAGATTAAGTTTTTTTTTGAGATTAACTGCATATTTTATATGTTTCATAGCTCGATCGTATACAGAGGTATGTTCTGAGCTTTTAAACATAATTTTTGAATAAGACTCAGGTTTTCCTGCCGCAACAGTAAAACGCACCCAAGTTAAATGTGGAAGAACTTGATCAATTTTTTCAGGCTCCCATTCCCATCCATTAGTTGCGTTACCTACATCTATTCCAATTTTTGCAGCATGTTGAATGAATGGCACATATGCTTTAGAGAGAGTGCTTTCTCCATCTGAAATTAAAGAAACTGCCTTTATTCCAATTTCCGCAAAATCGTCCAACAAATTTAAAGCTTCTTTAGTTTTTATACTTGCTCTTTCTTGTGGTTCCTGGACCATAGCGTAGCAAAAAGAGCACATAGCTCCACAAGCTCTTGTTAAAGCCATATCTACACATACCGGTGCTATTTGTTCTCCATTCTCCCAAGCTTTTACTCTTTCATAATGATAAGAAAGCTTGTGGGAGTCAAGAATTAAAGCTCCTTCTTTAGTTTTGACAGGATTGCCCTCAGAATTTTTTAATTTCATGAATTAATTTGAATACCTCTTAACTTTCTTAATTTACTTTTATCTCCTACAGGCTCGCACCAAATTGTAATACCTACGTCAATGTTAGATTTTAATTTTTGTTCCAACTCTAACAATAATAGACCTCTTTCATTTGCTGGTATAATTTTTTCCACCCTAATTACTACTTGTCCGTTATCAGGAGCTTTTATCGGCTCAAAATTCTCATACAATTTATTTTTTTTTAATTCATTGCTTATTAATTTAATTCGCTCTTCCACTGATCTGTCAGTCCAGTCTTTAGTTGTTGTTGGTGTTGTTTGAGTTGAATAATTCTCAATCATATTTCGTTTATTTGTTAATGAAATATCTTAAAAGCTATAACGAAGGGAAGGGTTTTCCTTCAAAATTGTCACCAGCTTTTAAATCTAATTGTTTTGTAAAAGCAGCACCTTGACCTGGTCTCGGATCAAATTTTGCATCTTGAATTATAAACCTAACTGATAAACCTCTTCTTTCATAGCCCTTTTTCTTGTTAGGACCAGAATAGTGCCAAGTATATCCATTATGACAAACCATATCTGTAGGGCCCATTTCCATGCATTGAACTTTATATCCCTCTTGTTCTGGATCAGTTGGAATTAAATCTCTGTTCTCATTATCAAATGGTTTTCTAGTGTGCAGATCGGTAGATCCCTTTATACCCTCCTTATGAGAACCTATTGCATAGTTTAAAGCTCCTGATTTTTTATCAACCTGGTCGAAAGGTATCCAAACTGCAATTTGATTATTAGGTTTTAAAGGAAAGTAAGCTACATCTTGATGCCAGTGTAAAGTGTTGCTTTTTTCAAAAGGCTTATTAAATATTATTGTCTCTAACAGTTGAAGTTTTTCAATTTTATTTGGTAAAATTTCTCTTATTTTAGGAGTTAAAGTATTTGTTACAAAGTTCCACAAGGTTGGAAATTCTCCAAAAGTACAAATTCTTTTTTGCTCTCCAACAACGTGTTTCCAAAAAACAATAATAGGTTCATCTTTAATAATTTCTTTTCTTTTCAAATTTTTATCTAAAAATTCATACTCTTTTCGTATGGACTCCATTTCTGATTTTTTCCACACATCTTTAAGTAAAATTACACCGTCTTTTTCAAAATCTTTTTCAATTGTGTTCATTTAGATTGCCATTTATTTGTAATTATTCTCCGAATGCATAGTATTATATTTTAAGATACTTCTCAAGCCTAAATTCTTTGGTTTTTTGACATCACTTTTAAAATAACTATCTTTAACTTTTATCACCAAATGTTCTTTATCTAAATTTTTTGCAATCTTTTTAATAAGTGAAAATATTGAAAAATATTTTTTAGATGTAAAGTGAATCAAATTTTTTGAGCTAAATTTATTTTTTACAATAATTGTTGATAAAATAAATTCTGCTAAATTTGGAGTATACACTGGAGTAGAAAATATATCTGAAGAAGCAAATACCTTTTTATTATTCAGAAGTCTTGATTTAAGTTTTTCAATTATTTGTTTGTTATTAGTAGGGCCAAACAAAATTGGCAGTCGTATTATCAAAACGTGTTTATATGGAGCTAAAAGTTTATCTGCTAGACTCTTGCTCTTTCCGTATACTGACTGGGGGTTTGGAATATCTTTTTCTGAATATTTTTTATATTTGGTATATCCATCAAAAACTGCATCCGTTGAAAAATGAATAAGTTTTAATTTTTTTTTTTTAGTCAATTCAGCTAATTTAAAAGGAAAAAAAGAATTTACATTGAATGATTTTATAATATTTTTTTCACAATATACTAGCCCTGTTAAAGCTAAACAGTTAATAATATGAGTAGGTTTATAATTTTCTATTAGATTGTTTAAAATACTTAAATTATTAATGATATCTTTTTTTTTTCTATCAATTATTTTAAAGTTATTAAATTTTCTTTTTTTAAAAGTATTAGCAATTTCTTTGGAAACAGCTCCTCGTTTTCCTAAAATTAATACTCTATTTTTTTTCATTTAAAAAGGACCCATGAAATCTTTATTAGGTTGATCTAAAGGAATATTATCTTTATACTTTTCTAAATTTTTAAATTTTTTCTTTAATAGTTTTTCAGTTTTTTTTATTATATCTAGATAATTAGGATAGCAATATTTTGCTAACTCTCTAGTGCTAGGAATAGGATTATCAGGCGGTCCTATTCTTTCAATTTTACAGATACTTTTTTCTTTATTGGAAAAATTTTCGTACAATCTTGCAATGATTTCAGAGCTAATGCCAAAATTAATGCCTCCATTATCAACAATAATAGCTTTTTTTGTTTTTTTAACAGAATTCATTATTGTTTGAATGTCTAGCGGTCTTAGGCTTTGTATGTCTACAACTTCGACATCAATTGAGTAACTCTTTAAAATTTTTGCGGATCTTAAACATTCAATAACCATATACGAGCTAGAAACTAAAGTTATATCAGTTCCCTTTTTCACTACTTTTGCTTTTCCAAGAGGAATTTTATAATATTTTTTTGGAACCTCTCCTTGAATTTCATGAAGCCATCTATGCTCAAAAATAATTACGGGATTTTTGTCTTCTATGCTCGAAATCAAAAGACCTTTTGCATTGTATGGTGTTGATAAACTAATAACTTTTAAGCCAGGTATGTGTGCAAATATTGCTTCTAAACTTTGTGAATGTTGAGGTCCCTGCCCCCATCCTCTTCCTATAATGAGCCTAATGACTAAGGGAACACTTTTTGTGCCTCCGTTCATAAAAAACCATTTTGCCGCTTGATTAATAATTTGCTCTAGAGAAAGTAAAGAAAATTCTACTCGTTGATGAACTATTACGGGCTTCATTCCAAGTAATGAGGCTCCGATAGATATGCCTGTCATTGCATTTTCTGCTGTAGGAAAGTCAAAAACTCTTTCTTTTTTAAATATTTTATCTATATCTTTTGTAGTTCCAAATATACCTTTAGGATCATCCACACCTAGCCCTACCAATATAACGTTGTCATTTTTTTTCATAGATAAAACTAATGCTTCTCTAATTGACTCTGCTAAGGTAATTTTTTTTATGTTTTTAAGCATATATATATTTTTTTAATAATATTTTTTCTGGAAATTTGCTTTTTTTTGCAAAATTGAACGCATGAAATATTTCAGCTCTAATTTTCATGTTCATTTTTTCTATTTCTTTTGTTGTCAAATAATTGTATTTTTTGAGATGATGCTGATAATTAATGATAGGGCATTTTTTTTTCCATAAATTGAGATATTTATTAGTTCTGTAGTTCAATTTATCATCATTATTTGGCCCACAATGTTCCAGGTATCGAAAAGTTTTTAGTTCAATTAAAAAAGGTTTAGATTTACTTTTCACTTTATCTATAATCTTTTTAGTTTCTAGGAAGATATCTTCTATATTATTTCCATCTATCTGAAGCGACTCTATCCCAAATGAATTTGCAATTTTGCTTATACTTCTTTTACTAGATTGTCTCTTTGAAATATGAGAGTAAACTGAATATTCATTATTTTCGCATACAAATAATATTGGTAAATCGTGTAAAGATGCAAAATCCAAGCTTTCAAAAAAGACTCCCTCTTCTGTGGCTCCATCTCCAAAAAAAGCTGCAACTATTTCTTTTTTTTTTTTTAATTTATTTGCCCAAGCAATTCCTGTCCCAATAGGTATGGTGCTTCCTACTATAGGTACTGCCGCAAATACTCCTGCATTTAAATCTATTAAATGCATAGAGCCACCCAAACCTTTTGCGCAACCAGTTACTTTTCCATAAAGCTCTCCTAACATTTTTTTTATAGATCCACCTTTAGCTAAGTAGTGAGCATGAGATCTGTGCGCAGTAACTATTTTATCATTTTTTTTTAAATTCTGACATACGCCTACTGCTATAGCCTCTTGACCAACAGAAAGATGAACAGGACACCTCATCTCAGCTTCATGGTATTTTGATGCAATAGTTTGTTCAATTAATCTTATTCTTAACATTTCACGGAATAATTTAATCTTGATTGATTTAGAAATTTTCATAAAAATTATTTACCTCATAACAAATTGTCTGAATTTCTGATTTTTTAAGAAACTGATTAATTGGAAGAGTTATTATTTTTTTTGATTGTTTTTCTGTTTTATTTAGATTTGAGTATCTATACTTAAGTTTTTTTAAAGCTGGTTGTAAATGAATTGGAATTGGATAGTGTATTGAAGTTTCGATGCCTTTACTTTTTAAATACTTTTTTAATTTATCTCTTTTAGAAACTTGAACGACAAAGGTGTGATACGTGTTGAATTCTTTTTTTGTTTCAGGTGGAATAAAAACATATTTTTTGTTTAAATTTTTAAAATAAATTACTGCATTTTTTCGTCTTTTTTTTATTATAAGCTTTAAGTTTTTAAGTCTAAAATTCAATACAGCTGCTTGTAAATTATCCATTCTAGAAACATAACCAAAATTTTTAATTCTGTTTCTGTTTGTCATTCCATGATTTCTCACATCTTTTATTAATTTTGCAATTTTTGTTGAATTAGTTGTAAGATATCCAGAGTCTCCCAATGCATTTAAATTTTTTAGCGGATGAGCAGAAAAACATCCTATTTTTCCAAAAGTACCAGCATATTTATTTTTATATCTTGATCCAATGGCTTGTGCAGCGTCTTCAATGATAGGAATATTATATTTTTTAGCTATAGGAATTATTTTATCCATGTCACAAATTCTTCCAGTTAAGTGAACAACCATTATTGCTTTAGTTTTTTTTGTAATAGCCTTTTCAATTAAAGCTGGATTAATAGTTTGATCTTCTTTAACGTCAACAAATATAGGTTTAGCGCCTAAATGGACTATAACTGCGGTAGAGGCAATAAAGGAATTCGATGTAGTGATAACCTCATCATTTTTCCTTACACCTAAAGAGTGAAGTCCAAGTGTAAGAGCATCTGTTCCACTATTGAGAGCAATGCAATATTTTGTTTTAAGTAGTGAAGCAATTTTCTTCTCAAACCTCTCTACTTCATCTCCACCAACATATTGCCCTGATTTTAAAACTTTATCAATTATAGATAAAAGTTTTTGTTTTTCTTTTAAATATTGTTTAGATAAATTAACGTAAGGAATTTTCATTTCTTAGTATAAAAATCATTTACAACTTTTATGATATAATCTAAATGCTTTTTCTTTAAGTGTTGATCGCAAGGAAAGGTAATAATGCTTTTTGTATGGGAGTCTGTAATAGGAAAATCACCTTTTTTATGTCTAAGATTTTTAAGAGACTCTTGTAGATACATAGGTTTTGGGTAATGAACTTTTGCTTCAATACCCTTAGCATGGCAATATTTAAGCAGTTGATCTCTTCTCTTTGCAAATACTATGTAAAGGTGAAAAACAATTTTATAATTTTTAGGTCTTGGCGGAATAGTTATTTCTTTTAATTTTTTAAATTTTTTATCGAAATATTTTGCATTCTTTATCCTTTGATTAGCTATTGTATGTGCTTTAGGTAAGAGCCAATTACCAACGACTGACTGGAATGTATCAAGTCTTGAATTGTATCCTGATATTTTAACTGTATCCCTGTCAACTAATCCATGATTTCTTAAAAGCAATAATTTATTATAAAAGTTTTTATTATTAGTTGTGATAATCCCACCATCAGACCAAACATTAATATTTTTTAAAGGATGTAAAGAAAAGGCTCCAAACTCCCCCCATGTTCCAGCATTTTTTTTATTAATTGAACCCAAAATTGATTGGCAAGCATCCTCTACGATAGGCAATTTGTGCTCTTTTGATATCTTTTTTAATTTTACCATATCAGACATATAGCCTGTAAAGTGAACTGGAACTATTGCTTTAGTTTTTTTAGTTATCTTGTTTTTTACTTGATCAACATTCATACAAAAAGTGTCATCACAATCTACAAAAACTGGTTTTGCTCCAAGCTCAACTATTGCTCCGATAGTTGCAACAAAAGTATTTGCAGCTGTAATTATTTCATCTCCTTGTTTTACATCCAGTGCTTTCAAGCTCAATTTGATAGCATCTGTTCCAGAATTTACCCCTACAGCATATTTAGTGCCTATCAGCTTTGCAAATTTTTTTTCAAATTCAATTAATGGTTTTCCTAATGTAAAGTCTCCAGTACTAACAAACTTTTTCAATTTAGACCAAAGATCTGGGCAATTGGAAAATTGATCTTTTAAATAGGAGTAACGTACTTTCATCATACTAAATTTATTTTTTGCATTTTTTTTATATTAAAATAATCTTCATTTTCGAAAGTATTGGTCAATGATTTTTTTTTAAATGCATCAATTAAATCTTTAATCGCTTCATTAATATTTTTTTTTGGAAAAAATCCGAGCTTATCACTAATTTTTGTTGAGTTAATATGATATGATCTGTTATCGTCTGATTTACTATATTCAATTTCTACATTTTCTTTAATATTATTTTTAACAAATTTAGCTAAAGTATTGACTGAATGATTTTCAAAACCAACGTTAAAAACTTCATTACTAATTTTTTTAACATCAGATTTAAGTAAACATATATAAGAATCAACCATATCGCTAATATGTATATTCGGCCTTAGCTGGGTTCCACCGAATATCTTTATTTTTTTTTTATGGTAGGCAAAATTAGTTAAAATATTAACAACTAAATCTAATCTTTGCCTTGGAGAATAGCCACAAACAGTAGCTGGTCTTATAACTGATCCAATAAAATTTGAGTCAGTTTTAGATAGTAAAATTTCTTCACATTGAACTTTGAACTTAGAATAATCTGTCAAAGGCTCTAATGTTGCTTTTTCGGTTACATCTGGAATATCTTTTACTCCATATACACTTGAAGAAGATGCGTAGATAAAATGTTTAATTCCCGTCTCTTTTGAAGCAACTACTAAAGGTTTAAAACAATCATAATTTATTTCTTTTCCTAGTTTAGGATTTAATTCAAAGCTAGGATCATTAGATATACAGGCAAGATGAATAACTGCATCATGATTGTATAATGCTTTTTTTAATTTAGAAATATCTCGCACATCGCCCTTTATTATATTTAAATTTTTATCATTTATTGGAAAATTTTTACCATAAATCATCAGATCATAAACTGTGACTGAATAATTATTTTTTAATAGTGCTGGAACTAACTGAGAACCAACATATCCAGCTCCACCAATTACAAAAATTTTTTTCATTTCTTATTTTATTAGATATTCAACCTGTCTTAGTAATTCATTTTTATTTATAAATTTGCTATTACCAATATTTTCAACCGCTGTAGCTCCAGCTAAAGATCCAAAAAATAAAGCTAAATCTCCTGGTATATTTACTTTTAAACATAAAGAAATTATTGCTAGCATAGCGTCTCCAGCACCTACTTTATCTAATACTTCATTGGCAAAAGCAGGACAGTGAATTACTTTATCATTTTTTTTTAAAATTAAAGCTCCATATTTTCCTCTTGTCACAACTAAGTTTTTAATACCATGCATGTTAGATAATTTTTTAGCTAAAATTTCTACATGGCTATTTTTATTTCTCATTTCATGCCTCAATTCATTTTCGTTGATAATTAAAGTATTTACTTTTTTATATTTTCTTAGTGAATGATACCCAGTATTCGAAGCATTTACCTGGGCATTCAAACAAACCATCTTTTTTTGTGACAACAAGATTTTTGCTATCTTTGAAGAAATTAAGCCATGTCCATAATCAGAAATTAAAATTAAATCTGCACTTTTAGCTTTTATTTTAATGTGATTTTGTAATTTTTTTTCTAATTTAATACTTAATTTGTTATCATTAAGATCGTAAAGTCCTAAAAGCTTATTATTAGAAATCTTATCTATAAACCTTGTTTTAAGGATTGTTGGACTTTCCTCCTTAAATAAATAATTTGTATTTATATTTTTTTTTAAATTTTTTTTAACAAAAGATAAGAATTCTTTTTTATTTCCCATTATGGTTGAAAACTCTACTTTGCTACAAAATGTTGAAAGGTGATTAGCTATAGCAGCTGCTCCTCCAAGGTATTGTTTTTTTGACTCTTGTTGCATTACTAGGTGTGGTTCCTTACCTGATTTTCCTAAAACTTCTCCAAAAATGTATTGGTCTATTATTGTTTCTCCTACTAAAAATATCTTCAGACTTTTAATTTTTTCAACCTCTTTTATTATGAAATCTAAATTATATTTTTTTTTAATTATATCGATAAATTTTTTTTGTAAAGGAGAGTGTAAATTATAGTGGTTATTGATTAAACTACTCGAGCTAAAAGTCATGTCTTGAGAAAACATAACGTTTCCACCTCCCTTTTTAGTTGCTTGAATTTCTCTAATGATATTCTTTGTTCTATCTTTATGAATATCTTTATAATCTGGACCTTTAAAATAAATATTAGGCTTAATTAATTTGATCAAATTAACTGGTGTTTGAAAATTATTTATAAATACTGCGTCAACACATTCTAAAGATGAAATGGCTTCAGATCTTAAGTTATGGTTAAAAACTGGCCTACCTGGTCCTTTGTTTACAAATTGATCAGAAGTAATGGAGACTAAAAGAAAATCACCACTTTTTTTAGCCGATTTAAAATGTTTAATATGACCTACATGTAGTAAATCAAATACTCCGTGGCAAAGAACAATTTTTTTTCCCTTTTTTTTCTCAACAGAAATTTTTTTCTTTAACTCTTCTAAATTAAAAATTTTTTTATGAACTTTTTTCATAATACTATTTCTTTAGATAAAAAAACCATTTTTTTGTAGCTTTTTTTATCTTTTCTGGTGTCCACACTGGCGCATCTTGCCAATAATATAAAGACTTTAAAATTATTTTAATTCCTTTTTCTATAGAGATTTTGGGTTTCCAATTTACATCTTTTTTAATTTTTTTAATATCAGCGAAAGTTATATCTGGTTCTCCAGGTCTTTTAGGTATGAAGATTTTTTTTCCTCCCAAAAGTTTTACAATTTTGTTGATACTTATTGTTCTGCCACTTCCTACATTGTAAATTTTACCTTTGAGATTTTTACGTTTAGAAGTTTTTATTATTGCATCAACAATATCTGAAACATAAGTAAAGTCTCGCTTTTGCTTTCCATCTCCAACAATTGTAAATGGTTTATTAGCTAACTTTTGAGCTAGAAAAACTCCAAACACAGCGCCATAAGTTCCTGATGTCCTTGCTCTTGGGCCGTATACATTAAAAAATCGGAGAGAGGTGGTATTTAATTTATAAACTTTTGCAAAATGTATTACCAATTCTTCACCCATTCTTTTAGTGAGAGCATAAGGATATTCAGGTAAAATTCTTTCATTTTCAGGTGTTGGATATTTTTTTGGAATTCCATAACATGAGGATGAGGCAGAATAAATAAGTCTTTTAACCTTATTTTTTACCGAAGCCTTTAAAACATTATATGTGCCTTGAACATTAGTTGAATAATAATCATCTGGATTTTCTATGCTTGGAACTATATCAGCTAACGCAGCCAAATGAAAAACATAGTCTACATTTTTAAATAAATTTTTTATTGAATTATAATTTCTTATATCTCTATTAAAAACTTTAATTTTACCTTTAATATTTTTGATATTACTTTTGTTTCCAACGATAAAATTATCTATCACAACTACTTTATGTCCAAGTAAAACTAATTTTTCACTTAAGTGACTGCCAATAAATCCAGCTCCTCCAGTTATAATGGACTTCATATAGATATCCTTTGATTACTTTACTTAATTAATTTCTCTCAAAATTTCAAAACTCTCAGCTGCGCTTTTGCCTATTTGGGACCCCCTAAGCCTAGCTAAGGCGTCTATAGTTTTAATGCTTCTAGGAAAAGGAAAACTTTTAATTTCAGATTTGTATATTTTCATAGCATTTTTTTTTTTTGTTAAAAATTTTGTAATATCCTCATAATAATTAGGGAAAAAAACTTGCTTTCTATTTAAATTATAATCTGTTTCAGACAAAACTTCATAAGCTAAAATTTTTTTTATAAATGGAAATCTAAAATTTTTTGTACTAGATGAGATAACTTCAGAAACTATTTTATGATCAGAATGAACATCAGAAAAATGAGGAACAAAGAGCTCATCAGGTTTTATCTCATTAAAAATATCTGAAAAATTTAGAATTAATTTTTTCTTTGAAGAGTTATCAAGTTCAGTCGTATTAAAATTAAGTTGAAAAACTTTTTTAAATTTAAAAATTGCAGATATTTTTTTTATCTCGTAATTTCGTCTCACAATCTTTTTTTTTGGTGTGCTAGGATTTAGTCTTGTCACAATAATCCAGTAAAGTGAATTCTTTTTGATAGTATTCCTTTTAAAAAGCGTACCTCCAGCTCCTAACACTTCATCGTCTGGATGAGGTGAAATTACAATTGATCTCATAAATATGAAACTCCTTTAAAATTTATTTTTGGTGTAAAAGTAATAATCTTCAATGCTTTATTACCACATTTTATAATTAAATTTTTATTAAATTTTATAATTTTTCCAGGTTCAAAATTTTTTTTATCTAAATTTATTACCTTAGATTTCCATACTCTAATTTTTTTTTCTCTTATGAGAAAGTATGCTCCTGGGTAAGGTTTTGTTAAAGCTTTTACCAAATTATTAATATTTTCAGCATCCATTCTCCAGTCTATTTTGCCGTCTAACTCAGATCTTCTTCTCCAATAATTACTTTTAGTTTTTTTTTGAGGATTAGATCTTAATTTTTTAAATCTAATTCGTGCCAATATTTCCCTGATTTGTTTTTTTCCAACCTTAACTAGATCTTTATAAACTAAGCTTGAGTCAAAATTATTTTTTATTTTGATTATTTTTTTTGAAATTATATCGCCAGTATCAGCTTTGGTTTTCATATAGAAAAAACATGAGCCAATTTTTTTTAATCCTAAAACCAGACTCCAAATTATTGGATGTCTGCCTCTATTTTGTGGTAAATCACTTGGATGATAACCTATAACTCCTTTGGGTGCTATTTTAAGTATCTTTTTTTTTAATAAATGACTCCATCCTATGCATAAAATTAAATCTGGTTTTTTTTTCTTAACCCATCTTATAGTTTTGTTAGAATTTATATTACTTGTGTAAATCGACTCCATTTTTTTTCTTTTTGCATATCTGACTAAATCATAATAATCCGAATTAAATTTAGAGTCTTTTTTACCTACAACACCAACAATTTTATTTTTAGATTTGATTGCTTCATCTAAAATATTTTTTGAAAATAAAACTGTGCCTATAAATAATATTCTCATTAAAATCTTATATTAAAAAATTCTTTTAAGATTAATTTCTTAAAATTTTTACTCTTTAAAACATTTATTATTTTTTTTGAAGCTCCTCCTTTGCCATATGGATTGACAACATCTTTTATTTTCTTTTGATTGGCTGGTTCTAGAGCAAAATTTATTGCCTTCATAATACTTTTAGTATTAGAATTACAATCTATCACGGATTTCGCTTTAATTCGGCCGGTTTGTCTTTCCCCAATATTAATAGAAAACTTTTTAAATGTAGGCATTTCTAAAAGGCCGCTTGATGAATTTCCGATCATGAAATTAGAATATTTGCAACAAGAAAAATACTTTTTTTGACCAAGCGATTTAAATAGATAACAATTCTTTCTCTTAGAAATAAATTTTTTAATTAGGTTATAAATAACATTAGATTCGATATCAAAATTAGGCATTGTAAATATTATTGTAGTGCCTTTTAATTTTTTTAGAGCGCTAAATAAGTTTTTCAAATTCGATGAAGAGGAATTTTTTTTTAATGTTTCGGGATGATATGTAACTATAATAGTGTTTTTTAAAAATTTTATTCTTAATTTCTTTTCTAATTCTGATTTGGTGTAGAGGTCAGAAAAATTAATGTTATCTACACCTAAACCTCCTACACAATATACGTTTTTAGGCATCTCTCCCATTTGTATAACTCTTTTTCTATAAATATCTGTTGCAGTGAAATGCAAATGAGACATTTTAGATATAGAATGCCTGAAGGCTTCATCAAGTAACGATTTAGTAATTTCTCCACCATGAATATGGGCGATTGGAATTCTACATAGAGTAGCAGCAATGCATGAAATAAAAATTTCATATCTGTCTCCAAGTAAAATTATTAGATTAGGTTTATTTTTTTCAAAACTTTTGACAAACTTAGATAATCCATGAGACATTGACTTGGCTAATGATGATGAATCATCTTTTTTTAGCTTAAGATCAATTTTATTCTTAATATTAAATTGATCTTTAATTATATTTTTAAATGTTAATCCATGTTTATTTGATAAATGTGTGCCTGTAACTAATAATTGTAATTTAAATAATTTTTCCTTTTTGATTAAAAACAATAAATTTTTAAGCAAGCCATACTCGGCTCTGGATCCAGTAACAACACAAATTTTTTTAAATTTTGATATTTTCGTCATTTAAAAATTTTTTTTTTGCTTTTTTTCCTATCACGGAGTTCCATTTAGAAGCTGGAATTCCAACTTCTGCTCTTTTTGTGGTTATATTTTTTTTAGAGAATTTTTCACCTTTTTTAATATCTTTATTTGCTACTATAAATTTTCTTATGAATTTTAGATTTTTCAACTCTGCTGGATAAGGTTTTTTTATATACTTTCCTAAAATTGTCTCAACACCTCTTATTCCTTTAACGAGACTCTTAAGTTCATTTGGGGATAAGCTTGCTTTTTGATCTGGACCACTTAATCTTTTATTTATAGTAAAATGCTTTTCAATTATTCTGGCACCCAAAGCAACAGCTGTTAACGATGCCTGTAACCCCAAGCTATGATCTGAATATCCAACATCAATTTTAAATTTTTTTTTTAGAAGTGGAATAGATAATAAATTTAGATTGTTTTTATTAGCAGGGTACTCAGAACTACAATGTAAAATCGTGATATTCTTTTTTTTGGTGCCAGAAGAAATCAAAATTTTAATTGCTTGTTTTATTTCTTCATAAGTCGACATTCCAGTTGATAAAATTATTTTTTTCTTAAGAGATCCAATTTTTTTTAAGTAAGGAATATTAGTAATTTCACCAGATGGGATCTTAAATAGATTTAAGTTTAACTTTTTTAATAAATTAATACTTTTTAAATCAAAAGGAGATGATAAAAATTTTATTTTTTTTGATTTGCATCTTTTAATTATTTTTACATGGTCTGTCTCAGAAAGTTCAAGTCTTTTTAATAATTTATACTGGGAAGATTTTGATTTTAAGTTTTTTTTTTGATACCCTGCAAGTCCAACTTTTTTTTGTACTAAATCATCTGAACAATAAGTTTGAAATTTTATATAATCTGCTTTACACCTCGAAGCGATATCAACTTGTTTAAGTGCTAAATCAACATTTCCATTATGATTAACACCTGCTTCTGCAATAATTATAGTTTTATTTTTCATAAAAATTTAGAATTATTTTTAAGATTTTTTTGTAAAAACTTTTTAGCATTAATAAAACATTGACTTCCAATTTTAATATTTTGTTTAATTACCGACCCACTTCCAATAAATGAATTTTGACCAATAGACACTCCTCCGTTAACTACTGCTCCTGTTGAGATATGAGAATTGTCCCCGATATAAGTGTCATGTTCTATTATTGAGCCTGTATTAATAATACAATTTTTTCCTATTTTAGAATTTTTATTAACTATTGCTCCATGCATAATGATTGTTCCTTCTCCTATTGTAGTTTCCTTCGAAACATAAGCGTAGGGTGAAATAATAATTGGAAAGTTAAAATTATTTTCTTTTCCTAATTTAAATATTTTTTCTCTTATAAAGAGATCTTTGATCTGCCCAATTGCAACTAGAATATTACTGCAGTTTTTTTTTATTTTTTTAAGATCTTTATCGGTTCCAATAACTTTATACTTTGATTTTAATTTTCTATTTTTAGCAATTAAGCCAAAAATTTTATATTTATTTTCTTGTTCAATAACATCTATACAAGAATTACAATGTCCCCCTGCTCCGATTAGAATTATTTTTTTTTTAACTTTCATTATTATTTGATTTTACCTATTAAACTTTGACTACTTGGTAAATTAATTACTCTGTTGTAAATTTCTCTCGCTCCTTCTAAATTCATCTTTTGTTTTTTTTTATAAGGACCTAGTTCAGAAATTAGTTTCCAAGCAGGTCTCATAAAAATTTTGCTGTTGTGAGCAGCTTTAATTAACTTATTTTTTGAGGAAATGTTTTTATGGTCAAGAATTAAAGTTTGAAGCCAATAATTACTTTTAGAATTCTTATTTTCTTTAAATAATTTTATACCCTCAATTTTACTGAAAATATTATTATATCTATAAAATAGTTCTCTTTTTAATTTTAAAAAATAACTTAACTTACTTATTTGTGCTAACCCTAAAGCAGCATTTAAACTAGGCAATTTAAAGTTATAACCAATTTCATCATGAATATATTCCCACTTGTGATCAATTTTAGCTGTAGAAATCAAATGCTTAATTTTATCGTTAATTTTTTTACTTTTACTCAATACAGCTCCACCTCCACCTGTAGTAATTATCTTATTTCCATTAAAACTTAAGCACCCAGCATCACCAAAAGTTCCTAGATGTTTTTTTTTATAAAAACTACCTAAACATTCTGCAGCATCCTCTAGAATTTTTAATTTAAATTTTTTTGCTAATTTTACTATATTTTCAATATCACAAGGGTGTCCAAATACATGAACAGGAATTATTGCTTTAATTATTTTACCAGTTTTTTTGTTTATGCTTTTATTATTTTTAAAAACTATTATTTTTCTTAAGTAATTCTCTAATTTTTTACAATCAATACCAAAATCTTTTATATTTGAGTCAATAAAATGTGGTTCTGCTCCTAAATAACTTATAGCATTAACTGTTCCAACAAAAGTAAGTGAGGGTACCAAAACTTCTTCCTTTTGTTTTACGCCCAAAGCTTTTAAAGCGATAAAAATAGCTTGAGTTCCATTAATTGTAGAACTAACATAATTTGTTTTTGTGTAATTTTTGATTTTTTTTTCAAACTTATGGACATAAACTCCTTTTGTTGAAACAAAGTTTTTTTTAATTGTATTTGAAATATACTTTATTTCTTTTTTTCCCATAGAAGGTTCATGAAGAGAGTGAGGTCCCTTACCCAATAATTTTTTTATTGATTTTGTTATCAAATTTATGGAAAATTTTTCCATACTTTATTTAAATAGAATAAATATCTGAATTGTAAAACTTTAGATTTTTTGGGTCGCTAAACCAATTAATTGTTTTTTCTAAACCTTTTTTAAAACCTTTTATTCCGCCATACTCTGGCTTCCATTTAAGTATTTTTTTGGCTTTAGCATTAGATGCTAACAATCTATTTACTTCACTATTTTTTGCTCTGACTCTTTTTTTATCAATAACTACATCAAATTTATAGCCAAAATCTTTTTTTAAAATTTTTAATATACTTTTTATCGAAACTTCAAAATTATTTCCAAGATTAATTGTTTCTCCTGAAATTTTATTATTTTTTATTGTAGTTAAATAAGCATTAGCGGTATCTTCAACATAAGTAAAATCTCTAGTTGGACTCAAATTGCCTACTTTAATTAAACTTTTATTATTATTAATTTGAGTAATGATTGACGGAATAATAGCTCTGGCCGATTGTCTTGGACCAAAAGTATTAAATGGCCTTATTATTGTCACTGGCAACCCAAATGACCTATTAAATGACATTGCTAATTGATCTGCTCCTACTTTGGATGCCGCATAAGGAGATTGTGCATTTAATCTGTGTTTTTCTGTTATAGGAACAGTCTGGGCAGTTCCGTAGACCTCACTTGTAGATGTAATAATAGTTTTTGATATATTATTAATTTTTGCAGCATTTAAAATATTATAAGTTCCATTAATATTAGTATCAATATAGCTTTTAGAGGCGTGATACGAATATGGAATTCCAATCAACGCAGCTAAGTGAAAAATTATATCAATTTTTTTTGAATTATTTAATACAAATTCTTGATCTCTAATGTCTCCTGAAACTATTTCAAAATCTTTAATTATATTTTTATCAATATTATCTAACCAACCATTAGACCCTCTAGAATTATAGAAAGTGAAAGCTTTAACTTCATAATTTTTTTTTACTAACTTTTCTACTAAATGAGATCCAATAAAGCCACAAGCACCTGTTACTAAAATTTTCATAATTTTAATTTTCTAACACTCCATTTTTTAAATTTATAATCTGATCACAATCTTTTATTGTTGTATGTCTATGTGCTATCATAATCATTGTTTTTTCTTTTAAATATGTTTTTATATTATCAATAATTTTTTGTTCAGTTTGATTGTCTAATGCACTTGTTGACTCGTCCATAAATAAAATACTTGGATTTCTATAAATTGCTCTAGCTAAGGCTACTCTTTGTTTTTCTCCACCAGATAGTTTGATGCCATCGTTTCCAACTTGTGTGTTAATACCATTTGGTAATTCTAATATTTTATTTTTTAGACAAGCCATTTCAATTGAGAATTCTAATCTTTTTTTATCCACTTTTTCATTTAAAAAATCAAATGATATATTTTTTTCAATCGTAGCATCTAAAAGATAAATATTTTGAGCAATATATCCAATTTTGTTTCTCCAATTATTTAAATCATGATAAATGCTTTTATTGTTAAAGTAGATGTCCCCGGTATCTGGTTTTAAAAGTCCAAGCATCAAATGAAATAAAGTGCTTTTACCCGCGCCTGTTTCACCAGTAATTCCTAATTTAATCCCTTCTTTTATTTCAAAATTAATTTTTTTTAAAATATCTTTTTTTTCATCTGGATATGAGAAAGAAACATTGTTCAGATAAATAAAATCTTTTTTTTTATTTACAATCAAGCTATTAATTTTTGTTTGATTAGCTTCTAATAATTCAATGTTTTGATTTAATTCTTTTAAAAGAATATTAACGCTAGGTGTATATAGCCTGATATAAGTAATGCTTGTAATTATTGAATTAAAAGCTGGAATAAATCTAACAACAGAAATTACTATTAAAGATAAGAGTGATAACAGTGTTGTGGTGTTACTACTCAAATTTAGCAAAATTATAGTTGAAATTGTTATTAAAAGAATTGACAGGACTTCTAAAATTAACCTAGGTGATCTCTCTAAATAAGTGAAATGGAATATATTTCTTTCCAGTTCTTGTCTGTTATGGTTATAAAATTTCAAAACATCTTTTTCTTTATTTAATATTTTAATATCTTTTATAGCTCCAAAAGTTTCGTTGATCATTTGTATCAAATTAACTTTTAAATCTTCATTCCTTTCTGATTTATTTTTTATAATTGGTCTAAATATCTTTACATACAAAACTGAAAGTAGAAAAAAAAGTGTTGTTACACTTACTGTAACTACAGGATTTACTATGACTAAAAGTGTAAAAAGAACGAGTAATGCTAAACACTCTCTTAACATATTTATTGTTTGGGCAAGATAAACGCTTAATCCTTCAACGGACTCTGTTGTATTTCTAGTTAATAATGCAGGATTATTTTTTAAGTGGTAATCAAATGGTGCAAATAAATATTTTTTTAATAATTTTGAAGAAATATCTAACTTTATTTTTTTAACAAATCTACTAGTCAAATCTATTAAAACAAATAGTAGAATATTTTTAATTAGGAAAATGCCAATAATTATTATTCCAAAGATTTTTACAATCTCAATATGATTTAAATTAGAAAAATAAATAAAACTATAACTTTCTAATTTTTCTAAAACAAAAGAAGAGTCTATTATCAATACTACGAAAATTGGTATTGATGCTATCGAAATAAATTCGGTGAAAAAAGTAAGAAAATTAAGAAATAAAATAAAATTTAATTTAAATTTATCTTGATTACTTAAAATATTTTTAATTTTGGATATCATCTTAAGAAAAGAAATCTTAATTAGGCAACGCTCCGCACTTTGCAAAAGTTCGATTTCACAAATTGATCATGCTTATTAAATTATACTGGTTCGAATAAATAATTTTTTCTATTTATTTGAACTTTAACGTTTTCAACTAAAACACTGATTTTATTTTTATTAAACTCCAAAACTTTTAATAAAGTTCCAGCTAACGGGCCAGATAAAAATTTGTAATTTTTATTTTCGTAAATACTGAAAATATTTTGTTTAATAAATCCTTCTTTATTTTCTAAACTTTTACATTTTTTAATAAATTGTAATATTTCTTCTTGAGCTGATATAAATCCATTTAAAAAATATTTTAGACCCTTAGTATTCTTTAAATGTTGTAAAATTTTTTCATTTTTAAAATTATTATTGAAACAGAAAATATAGTCTCCTAGTAGATATATTTGTTTGTTTACTTTTTTATTATTTTTTATTCCTTCGATATGTAGTTTAGGAATATAAAACTCACAGTCTTCTCCTAATTTTTTTTTAATTTCGTCTTTAAAAAAATTAATTTTTTTTCTGTCAATTTTTATTACAGACCACATTTTTATTCTATTTCTTTTTTTAGTTCATCATATTCCTGCATTTTTCTTTTCATGAAATTGATGGTCAATTTTGTTTTTTCAGCTATACCTTGAGGAGTTAAAATATAGAGATAGTTAATTTTTTTTGGATTTTTTTTAAAACTTTTAATTTTAATCAGGCCTTTTTCCTGTAAGGCCTTTAAGCAATAGTTAAGTTTACCTAGGCTAAATCCAAGTTCTTTAGCCAATTCTCTTTGGCTAGACTCTGGTTTTTTTTGTATTTTTCTAAGTATTTTAAAATGATCTTCGTTATTTATCATATTGTTCAAAAGTTGAACGAATATAACGTTCATTAGTTGAACAGTAAAGTGTATTTTGTAGATTATTTTGACAAAAAGCCTTAAAAAATAAGGCTTTTTTTGAATATTCAGCAGTTATTTACAACTCTAATTCAAAACCTCTTTTAAAATATTTGAAATGGCGTCATCAGATTTTGCGACCACGTAGTCGTTATCTAGGATTAATTTATTTTTGAAATTAGTATATTCCATTGAAAGTAATGCCATTACACGTTCTTCAAAAATTTCATAACTAAACTTCTCTAAATAACTTATCCCTGAGAAGGGTTGTTTTAAAGCATTATGACCAGACAAATTTAGCTGCAGAACTTTTTTATTAATTGCTGAAATTTCTCTTAGAAACGTAGATGCATGTCCAATAATTAACTTACTTTGAAAAGCATTTTCAAAAGTACTTAATGAGTTTTTTTTAGGCAATATATCAAAGGGATGATCTTTTAAAAAATATTTATAATATAATACCTCTTCCAAGTGTTGGTAATCTAATTCTGGATTTTTTCCAGAGAAAACAAGACTTAAATTATTTTTTTTACAAAGTTGTAATGTAAACTTAGCAATCTTTCCAGGTATCTCATAATACTGATCTAAATCTCTTAGGTCATCGATAGTTCTAGAAGCTGGTTCACCAATTAAACAAATATCATATTTATTTTCGTTTAATGCGATTTTTTTTTCTTTTAACTTTTTTAAAAAAATAGAGGCTTTAAGTGAACCTGCTGGAATAAATTTATTTATCTTTGCATCAGTTTTTTCAAATAACTCTTTATCATAATTACTAAAACAAAAGAATGTGGGAATAAAAAACAATTTGTTAATCGGGTTACCTTTTTCAACATAATCTGAACCCCTAAGATCAGAATGTTGTACAGCAAAAAATTTAATTTTACTTCTTCTTAATGACTTGGATGTTACATGAAAATCTCCTGAATTTTCAACTGCCGTTATAACAATTTTTGGAGAAATTAATTTTATTAGATAAATTAAATAATTTTGTTTAATACTATTTTTAAAAAAATTTTTCAATAAAAATAAAAAAAGACCAAACGAAATAAAAATTTCTTTAATTTCATCTTTTCTCACAGGTAAT
>QCGX01000006.1 GCA_003278125.1 Pelagibacteraceae bacterium AG-390-C22
ATAAGACATGGTGTTGTTGTACAAACTTGTACAAAATGTTTGCCTACAGGAGCAAGATTATACATTGTGTAAAATGTTGCTATTTCGTAAACAGAAATATAAGGCATTGAGAGATATTTAGCTATGTACTTCAATCCTGCTAATGGAATCCAATTATTATTTTGTCTTTGTGCCAAATAAAGAAAAGGCATTACTGCGCTCTTTCTATTTTTTTTAGGATATCTTTTTAGTATTTCTTCAGCCTTTTTTAAATTCTCTTCTGTAAATTTAAATTCTTTTGGTTGTTCAGAGTGTACTTGTTTTAAACTCATCGATCTACCTCTCCAAAAACTATGTCTAAAGAACCAAGAACTGCTGGCACATCAGCTAACATGTGGCCACGAATTAAATAGTCCATTGCTTGAAGATGAGAAAAACCTGGGGCTCTAATTTTGCACCTATAAGGTTTATTACTTCCATCAGATATTAAATAAACACCAAACTCTCCTTTAGGAGCTTCAACAGCAGTATAAACATTCCCTTTAGGTACTCTATAACCCTCTGTAAATAGTTTAAAATGATGAATTAATGCCTCCATAGATTGTTTTATATCTTCTCTATTTGGAGGAGATATTTTTCCGTCTATGGATTTAATTGGTCCTTTAGGAATTTTTTCTACACATTGTAAAATAATTTTTACACTTTCTCTCATTTCCTCAATTCTGCAAAGATAGCGATCATAACAATCTCCATTTTTTCCTATAGGAATCTTAAAATCTAAGTCTTTATATATTTCATAAGGTTGAGATCTTCTGAGATCCCAAGGAACACCGGATCCTCTTAGCATTACTCCTGAAAAGCTATGATCTAAAGCTTCTTTTTTTGTTACTATTCCAATTTCAACATTTCTTTGTTTAAATATACGATTGTCAGTTAAAAGACTTTCTAAGTCATCTATAATTTTTGGAAAAGATTTACAAAATTTTTCAATATCATCTATTAATCTTAAAGGTATATCTTGATTAACACCGCCTGTTCTAAAATAATTTGCATGCAACCTTGATCCAGAAGCTCTCTCATAAAAAGTCATCAAGGTTTCTCTTTCTTCAAATCCCCATAAAGATGGTGTTAAAGCTCCAACATCTAATGCTTGAGTGGTAACATTAAGAATATGACTTAAGATTCTTCCAATTTCACAAAAAATTACTCTTATATATTTTGCTCGAATTGGGACCTCAACATTTAACAATTTTTCTGCAGCTAAAGCGAAAGCATGTTCTTGATTCATAGGGGCTACATAATCTAGTCTGTCAAAATAAGGTAATGCTTGAGTGTATGTTTTGTGTTCTATAAGTTTTTCTGTTCCTCTATGAAGCAATCCAATATGGGGGTCGGCTTTTTCTACAACCTCTCCATCTAATTCTAGTATTAATCTTAAAACACCATGAGCAGCAGGGTGTTGAGGTCCGAAATTTAGATTTAATGATTTAGTTTTTTTTACCATCTTTTTTTAAATTTTTAATTTCTTTTATATAGCTAGTTCCCTCCCACGGACTTTCAAAATCAAAATTTCTATAATTCTGTTCAAGTTTAACAGGCTCATAAATAACTTTTTTTTCTTTTTCACTGTATCTAACTTCGTTAAAGCCTGTTAAAGGAAAATCTTTTCGTAATGGATGTCCTTTAAATCCATAATCAGTCAAAATTCTTCTTAGATCTGGATGATTTTTAAATTTTATTCCGTACATATCAAAAACTTCTCTCTCCATCCAATTAGCAGAAGGAAAAATTTTTGTAATTGAATTTATTGTTTGATCTGTTTGAAATCTAATTGAAAGTTTTATTCTATTATTATTTTCATGTGACAAAAAAAGATAAACTAATTGAAATCGTTTTTCTTCTTCTGGATAGTCCACCCCAGCAATATCAATTAATTGTCTAAACTTACATTTTTCATTAGATTTTAAAAATTGCACAACATCAATTAAATCAGATTCATTGATTTCTATTAAAAATTCATTATGTGAAATAATTGATTTTTGAATTTTACTTGCTAATTCTGAATTGATTAATTTTTCTAATTTTTGTAAACTTTCCTCTATCATTATCTTTGCAAAGTTCCCTCTCTTCTTATTTTCTTTTGAAGTTGTAAAATGCCATAGAGAAGTGCTTCAGCTGAAGGCGGGCACCCTGGAATATAAATATCAACGGGAACTATTTTATCACAACCTCTAACAACCGAGTAAGAGTAGTGATAATAACCTCCTCCATTGGCACAGCTTCCCATCGACACAACATATCTAGGCTCTGGCATCTGATCATAAACTTTTCTAAGAGCTGGGGCCATTTTATTTGTTAAGGTTCCTGCAACAATCATCACATCTGATTGTCTTGGTGATGCTCTAGGAGCTGCACCAAATCTTTCAAGATCATATCTTGGCATAGAAGTTTGCATCATCTCAACCGCACAACAAGCAAGACCAAATGTCATCCAATGTAAAGAGCCTGTTCGAGCCCAATTAATTAAATTTTCAGACGAAGTTGTTATAAAACCTTTTTCTGCAAAATCTTTTGCTAGATCTTTAAATTCTTCAGGTATATCTTTTTCTTTTTTAGAAAATGAGTCAAAGTTTATTCCCATTCTAAAGCTCCTTTTTTCCATTCGTAAATAAATCCAACTGTTAAAATAGCTAGGAAAATCATCATTGACCAAAAACCAAGGGCTCCTAAACTTCCTAAAGATATTGCCCAAGGGAAGAGAAATGCTATTTCTAAATCAAATATAATGAATAAAATTGCTACTAAATAAAATCTTACGTCAAATTCCATTCTAGAGTCATCAAAAGCTTCGAAGCCACATTCATAAGCTGATAATTTTTCTGGATCAGGATTAGAAGGAGATGCTAAATAATTTGCAACGATAAAACCAATACTTAAAAATAAAGCAATTAATAAAAAAATTACTATTGAAAGATAGTCTGTTAAAAAATTATAAATCATGTTTAATCAATACCTACCCTAATACATTTAGCTTAGGGATTCTTATATTAATCGTTAAATACTTATAACATTTCAAATAGAACTGTACAGAAACATTATTAGCACAGTTACGAACTTTAGGTGAAAATGATTATCATGTAGTGGCGGGAGTGACGGGACTCGAACCCGCGACCTCCTGCGTGACAGGCAGGCGCTCTAACCAACTGAGCTACACCCCCACAGAATCAATGGTGGGCGGTAAAGGACTCGAACCTATGACCCTCTCGGTGTAAACGAGATGCTCTACCAACTGAGCTAACCGCCCTAATCAAACAAAAACGACATATACCATATTAATTTATAAAGTAAAAAAGTATTTAAGTTTTGATAAATAGCAGTAATATTGAATTATTATGATTCTAAGCTGTAATTCTTGTGGCAAAAAATTTGTAGTGCCAGATAACGCTATTACCAAAGCTGGCAGATTAGTGCAATGTGGCGCCTGTGGAAATAAATGGAATCAATTTCCTGTCGAGATTGCTGAAAAAAAGAAGGTAATCTCAAAACCTGTTGCTAAAAAAAATATCACTAAACCTGAAAGTTCAAAAAAATCTATAAGTCCAAAAAAACCTAAAAGTATTAAAAGAAAAGTTCCAAAAAAGATGAGAGAAATAAATCTATACTCTCCAGAATATCTTGCAAAAAAACATGGTATCAAAATAAAAGATTCAGAACCAAAAGCTTCAAAAGGATCAATTCCTAAAAATAAAGTTTCATTTGGTTTTTATAGTACGCTACTAGTTTTTGTAGTATTTGTAATATTTTTTTCAAGATCTTTATATTTTGCCCAAAGCTATATAATAACTTTATTTCCTATCGCAGAATTTTACCTAAGTTATTTTTTTGAAAATATAAGAAATATTTTTGAAATTTGGAAAAACTTGATTATTAATTATTAATTTCTAGATCTTTAATATTAATAAAATTATCTGATAAATTATTATTATTTTTTTTTATATCTTTAAAAAAGTTCCAAGCTAAAACAATTAAAGTGTTGTTCTTATTTTTAATATGAGATTTGTTTTTGATTGGAATTTTAACACCTGGAATGAATTTTTTATGTTTTAATTTATTATCTTCAACTATGAAATCTATTTCATTTGAAATACCAAAAAAATTCAAAGCAGTAGTAGCTTTTGCTGGAGCTCCATATCCTATAATCAATTTATTTTTATTTTTTAATTTTTTTATATTCTTTATTACATTTTCTCTAATTTTGTAAACTTTCTTTCCGAATTCTTGATATGTTTTAAATTTTTTTATTCCAAACTTTTCTTCCTCGTTAAGTAAATTTTTTACACTACTTTCAACTTTTGCTTTATTATCTTTTTTCACATAAATCCTAATAGAGCCGCCATGTGTATCTACTCTTTCAGATTTATATATCGTTGCTTTAAATTGATTAAAAAAGTTAACTAACGAAGTTAATGACCAATAATTATAATGTTCATGGTAAATGTTATCAAAGGTTAAATCTTTTAGTGTATTCATTAAATATTGTACCTCGATAACTATAACTCCTTTTTTATTTAATAGTTTTAACATGCATTCAGCCATTTCTTTTAGCTTATCAGAATGGGCAAATACATTTGATGCTAAAATTAGATCTGCATTTTTTTTTATCTTTTTAAGATTCTTTTTATCTAAAAAGCCATTAAATGTTTTTATCTTATTTTTGTTAGCTAGCTTAGCCAAATTTTTGGCTGGTTCTACGCCAAGTAAATGTTTAAATCCTAAATCTTTAAAAGGCTTAAGCGCTACACCATCATTACTTCCAATATCAATTATATATGATTTTTTTTTGTTTAATTTCAGATCTTTAATATATTTTTGAGCTGCATTAATAAAATGTCCTCTAAATAATTTAGAAGTGGAAGATGTATAGAGATAATTAGAAAACATTTTTTTTGGATCAACAGCAACTGAGAGTTGGCAGTTATAACATTTTTCACAATAATTTACTTCTAAAGGATATAAGTCACATTTTTCGTTAACCTTTCTGAGTAAATTATTTGCTAAAGGCTGATATCCTAATGATACTACTCTTTTTAAATTTGTGTTGCCGCATGATCTGCAGTCAAATTTGTAATACTTAAGTAATAAATTTTTTTCTTTTTCATCAACAAAAACATGTTTAATCGTATGGGTTATTCCATAATTATCATGATCTCTCTCGCCTCTAACTAAATTTAAGAAAGTTGTATCTTTAGTAAAAACCATTGTGTGAGCAACATTGGGTTTAATTATAGAAAGTTGTCCTTCATTAACAACTTGGGTCATCTTAGGAGAATTAGGATTAATTATATCTTGAAAAACTTCAATAATTTGACCTTTTGTAAACAAGCATTTCTGCTCTTGTTGAGGGTGATAATGGTTGGCGCGAATTGTTCCTTTTTTAGAATCTATCAATCCAATTAAATTAATCGGTTCAGTTAATTCGTGATTACTAATTTTTCCTCTCTTGTCTACATACAAGTTGTCTCCATCCCTAACATGCTCCAAATCTGGAATGAAATCTTGTTGAGACCATTTTGCAATCATTTCTTTAATGCTTAAGTCTAGATCGTATAAAAACTTAAACCCTGTATTAAGAATTTTTTTATTAGATAATGAAAATCCTAGATTTGGAATTTCATCATTTGTCTCTCTTAATGTTATTTTTGGATTATGTTTTTTGCAAATCTCCGCTACTGACTTAACTGTTAATGTGTCTTTCGTTAAATTAAATATTTCAGAAGATAAATCTTCTCTTTCTTCCATGAACTTAAAACATCTTGCGACATCTATCAAAGGCACAAGACTTTTTACCTGTCTTCCTCCAGAAAAAAGTTTTAGTGTGCCATTTTGAGATGAAATTTTTGAAAATAAATTAGGCATTATATCAATACGAGCGGTATCAGTTGAATATCCGTATACAGATCCTAGTCTTAAAACTATGTAATTTTTCCCTGATTCTTTTAATTGTTTTTCATTTATAGCTTTTGATGAAGAGTAGGATAACACAGGTTTAGATTCTTCATTTTCTTTAATATCATTTTTTACTTTTTCTATTCCTTCGTAAATAACGTGAGTAGATGGAAAAATTATTTTACATTTATCACTGATAGAATCTAAAATATTTTGGGTGCCTTCTTTTCCAACTAGTTTAATCTTTTCATCTTTTTCTTTTGTAGACTCACTTTTAGTTCTTGGCACGTCAGTTATCCCAGCTAAATGATGAACTATATCTGCATCCTTAAAGTGCTTTTTTACAAGATTTTTATCTAGAATATCTCCATGTATAAATTCCATATTCCATTTTCGGATTTGATTAACTCTTTCTGAAACAAATCTATTGTCGAGTACCAAGATTTTATGATACCAGCTAAAACCAGAATAAATTTTACAAAGCTCAGTTCCAATATATCCTAAGCCACCTGTAATGATGATCTTTTTTGCCATATAATTATCTATTTACATTTACTTATATTAAATTTTATTATAACTCAAATATGATGAATATCTATGATTGCTTCCAGTATTTTGACGAAGATCTTCTATTAGATATCAGGCTCAACGTTTTAAATCAATATGTTAAAAAATTTGTAATAACCGAAGCTACCTATACTCATAATGGAGCTAAAAAAGAATTAAATTTTAATATTAATAATTTTAAAAAATTTAAAGATAAGATTAATTATTTGGTCATTGACCAGCCTCCTGCCAATCTCCTTGAGTTTGTTAAAAATGAGCCAGAGCATAAAAAAGGAGAGAAATTAATTTTAAATGGAATGGCTCGAGATTATTTTCAAAGAGAAAATTTAGTTAAAGGGATAGATGAGGCAAAAGAAAATGACATGATATTGATTAGTGATTTAGATGAGATACCAGATCTGTCAAAATTGAATTTATCAGAAATTAACAAAAAGATTATTATCTTTGAGCAAAAGATGTTTTATTACAAATTAAATCTAATTTATGAAAACTGTTCTTGGTATGGTACCAAAGCATGTAGAAAAAAAGATTTAATCTCTCCTCAGTGGTTAAGAAATATTAAAGCAAAAAAATATCCTAATTGGAGATTTGATCTTTTTTTTTCAAAAAAAAAATATACCGATTTATTCTTTGTTAAGAACGGAGGTTGGCACTTCACTTATTTAAAGACCCCTGAAGATCTAGAAAAAAAACTCTTAAATTTTGCCCATCATTATGAATTTGAAAGAAGCGGCTTGAAAATTAATGACATTAAAAAATTTATGGATGAAAAAAGAGTAGTATACGATCACAATGTTGATCAAAAAGACTATAAATGGTCAGGAAAATCTAAGTTAAAAAAAATTCAAAACAGTTTCTTGCCATCATATATTTCCTCTAATTTGGATAAATATAAAAATTGGCTTGATTAAAAATTATTAATGAGTGCTTAGCTCTTCTTTTTTAGTTTTATTTTTTTCAGCAATCTGGTCTACTTCAACCCATTCAACTCTTTTTAATGGTTTAATTAAAGCAACTTTTAAAACTTCATCTACATTTTTTACTGGAATGATTTCCATTGTTTCTAAAATGGTTTTTGGAACTTCAACTAGATCTTTTTTATTTTCCATTGGTATCAATACTTTTTTAATTCCTGCTCTATGTGCTGCCAGTAATTTTTCTTTTAATCCTCCTATGGGAAGAACAATTCCTCTCAAAGTAATTTCACCTGTCATTGCGACCTTCTTATCAACTGGTATTTCTGTGATAGCTGAAATAATTGAAGTAACCATTCCTATTCCTGCTGAAGGTCCATCTTTAGGAGTTGCTCCTTCTGGAACGTGTATATGAAAATCTTTTTTATCAAATACTGGAGGTATAATTCCATACTCTAAACTTTTAGATCTAATATATGATTTAGCTGCTTTAACAGACTCTTGCATAACATCACCTAATTTTCCTGTGATTTGCATCTTGCCTTTACCTGGCATCACTGCCGACTCTATTTTTAAAATTTCTCCACCTACTTCAGTCCAAGCAAGTCCAGTGACCACACCAATTCTATTTGCTTCTTCTATTTCTCCGTAATTAAATTTTTGCACTCCTAATAGGTCTTTAATATCCTCTTCTTTTACAGGATTATTAACTTTTTCCTTGTTATCTATTTTTTTAACAAGTTTTCTTGCAATTTTAGATATTTCCCTCTCCAGATTTCTTACTCCGGACTCCCTAGTATAGTTTCTTATAATTTTACGATTTACTTTCTCATTAATGTTCCATTCATCTTTTTTCAATCCATTATTCTCGCTTTGTTTAGGAATTAAAAATTTTTGAGATATGTTTACTTTTTCATCTTCTGTATATCCAGACAATCTAATTACTTCCATTCTATCAAGCAGAGGAGGCAATATATTTAACGTATTTGCAGTTGTTACAAACATAACGTCGGATAAATCATAATCGACCTCTAAATAATGGTCGTTAAATTCTTTATTTTGCTCTGGATCAAGTGCTTCCAATAACGCAGATGAAGGATCACCTCTATAATCATTTCCAACTTTATCAATTTCATCTAACAGAAAAAGAGGATTTTTTGTTCCTGCTTTTTTCATCATTTGTATAATTTTTCCAGGTAAAGAACCTATATAAGTTCTTCGATGTCCTCTAATTTCTGCTTCATCTCTAATTCCTCCAAGAGAAATTCTTATAAACTTTCTATTTGTAGCCTTTGCTATTGATTTACCTAGAGATGTTTTTCCAACGCCTGGTGGCCCGACTAAACATAAAATAGGGCCTTTCATTTTTTGAATTCTTTTTTGAACAGCTAAAAATTCTATTATTCTTTCTTTCACTTTTTCCAAACCATAGTGATCTTCGTCTAATATTTTTTGCGCATTATTTAAATCAGTATTTATTTTTGATTTATTCGACCAAGGTAATTCAGTCATCCAGTCTAAATAATTCCTTACTACTGTGGCTTCTGCTGACATAGGACTCATCGATTTTAATTTTTTTAATTCAGATAAACATTTTTCTTTTGCTAGTTTCGGCATTTTTGCATTTGCAATAGCTTTTGAAATACTTGATAGTTCATCCTTACCTTCGTCGATCTCTCCGAGTTCTTTTTGAATGGCTTTTAATTGTTCATTCAAATAATATTCTCGTTGAGTTTTTTCCATTTGGTTTTTTACTCTACCTCTAATCTTTTTCTCAACTGAAAGAACGCTAGTTTCTTTTTCAATAATTGTATGAATTTTTTCTAATCTTTTTTTTAAGTCTATAATTTCTAACAACTCTTGTTTCTCAAAAATTGGGATATTCAAATTTGATGAGATATTATTTGCAATTTGAGAAGCATTTTTTAGGTTATTAAGATTATTTGAAGATTCATTAAAATCTTTTTTATTTAATATCATTAATTTTTCGTATTTTTTTATTAAACTCGTGGCGAAAGTATCTAAATCTTTTGAGGCATTTTGATCTTCTGCTACTTCAACTTCACAAGTTAAAAATCTATCTTCTTTTTCATTATGTTTTAATATTTTAACTCTTTTTTCTCCCTCAACTAATACTTTAACTGTACCATCTGGTAGTTTTAAAAGTTGAAGAATTTTGCTTAAACATCCATAGCTAAAAAGATCCTTGTCTTCAGGATCGTCTATCTCTGAATTTTTTTGTGTTATCAAGACGATTGATTTGTCAGACTTCATTACCTCTTGTAAAGCCTTTATAGATTTTTCCCTCCCAACAAATAAAGGAACTACCATTGATGGAAATATAACTATATCTCTCAAGGGTAACAGAGGTTTAATATAAGATGCTTTCATCATTCTCTTATATGGCAATTAGTATACTAATTTCAAGGATCAAATTGTAACTAAGCTACTGATGTTGATTGTTTTTTACCGTATGTAATAATTGGTTCTGAGACACCTTTAACAGAATCTTTATCAACTGTAACCTTTATTATATCCTCCATATCGGGTAGCTCAAACATTGTTTTTAAGAGAATATTTTCTAAAATTGATCTTAACCCTCTTGCACCTGTTTTTTTGGAAATTGCTTTTTTTGCAATTTCTGAAATTGCTTCATCCTTAAATACCAGATCAACATTTTCAAATTCAAATAATCTTTGATATTGTTTAATCAAAGAGTTTTTTGGCTCTTTTAAAATTTTTACTAACGATTTTTCATCTAGATCATTTAATGTTGCGATAATAGGCATTCTTCCAATAAACTCTGGGATTAAACCGTACTTTATTAAATCTTCTGGTTCTAGTTGTTTCATAATTTCTGACAATGATCGTTCTTTATAATCTTGAACTTTAGCTCCAAAACCTATTGAACTTCCTTTTCCTCTGCTATCGATTAATTTATCAAGTCCGGCAAATGCACCGCCACAAATAAATAATATATTTGTTGTATCAACTTGTAAAAATTCTTGCTGAGGATGTTTTCTTCCTCCTTGAGGAGGAACGCTTGCAATAGTTCCCTCCATAATCTTAAGTAAAGCTTGTTGCACTCCCTCGCCAGAAACATCTCTAGTTATTGAGGGGTTTTCTGATTTTCTGCTAATTTTATCTACTTCGTCAATATAAACAATTCCTCTTTGAGCTTTTTCAACATTGTAGTCTGCAGATTGTAAAAGTTTTAAAATAATATTTTCCACATCCTCGCCAACATAACCTGCTTCGGTTAATGTAGTCGCATCAGCCATTGTAAATGGAACATCCAAAATTCTTGCAAGAGTTTGAGCTAACAAAGTTTTACCACAGCCAGTTGGGCCAACTAAAAGTATATTTGATTTTGATAATTCTATATCTTTATTATTTTTTGTTTCGTGGTTTAATCTTTTATAATGGTTGTGAACTGCTACAGATAAGATTTCTTTAGCAAATTTTTGACCTATCACATAATCATCCAAAACATTACATATTTCTTTAGGAGTAGGAACTCCATCTTGATGTTTGACAAAAGCACTTTTGTTTTCTTCCTTAATAATGTCCATACAAAGTTCGACGCACTCATCACAGATGAACACAGTTGGTCCTGCAATAAGTTTTCTAACTTCATGCTGACTTTTTCCACAAAAAGAACAGTAAAGAATATTTTTGTTAGTTTTTTCTGTCATAACGAATCAATAGATACATAATAAATGCCTGAAATATTCTTATCAAGCTGAAGTTGTAAGTAAACCTATATGTTGTGCTTTATTTCCTTTTTTCCACAACTGAGTCAATCAAACCAAATGTCTTAGCATCGTCTGCTGTCATGAAATTATCTCTCTCTAAAGCCTTGGATATTTCATCAACTGATTTGCCTGTGTGCTTAGAATATATTTTATTAAGTCTTTCTTTAAGAGAAAGAATCTCTTTAGCATGAATTTGTATATCAGTTGCCTGTCCTTGAAATCCTGCAGAAGGTTGGTGCACCATAATTCTTGAATTTGGTAGTGAATATCTTTTACCTTTCTCACCTGCTGCTAGTAAAAAAGAACCCATTGAAGACGCTTGACCAATACATAAAGTAGAGACAGGTGAATTGATATACTGCATGGTATCGTAAATACCAAGACCAGCTGTAACTAGTCCTCCGGGACTATTAATATAAAAGTTTATCTCTTTTTTAGGATTTTCAGACTCTAAAAACAAAAGCTGGGCAGTAACTAAAGATGCAACTGAGTCATTTACTGGTCCAACTAAAAAAACTATTCTTTCTTTTAAAAGTCTAGAATATATATCATATGCTCTCTCTCCTTTGCTTGTTTGTTCAACAACCATTGGAATCAGGCTATTCATTTGTTCTTCGTAATCGCGACTCATAGAATGATTTATACAACTATTGGTTACTTTTTACTAATTTTTTTTGGCTTTGCTTTGTTTTTATCAGAAGATTTAGTTTTTTTTGTATTCCCCTGATCTAGATTTGGTTTGTTAAATTTAGAAATAATTTTTTCTGCTTCTTTTGTATTTATGTTTTTAATTTCAAGCTTAATTTTTGATTTAATCAAATTAATGATTTTTTCTTCATAAATTGAGCCTTTTAAGCTTTGAGATGCACTAGGATTTTTTTGATAGTAATCAAGAACCATTTTTTCTTGTCCTGGCATTCCTTTAATTTGCTTTTGAATTTCTGCCCTTACTTCGTCGTCTGTAACTTTTAAACTATTTTTTTCTCCATATTCATTAAGAAGTAAACCTAATTTAATTCTGGATTTTGCAATTTTTTCATTGTTGATTTTATGTTTTTCTTTTTCTTCTTTTTTTAAATTTTTAGTCATTATTAATATTTCTTGATCTATTAAGTTTTTAGGAAGATTCAATTCATGGTTTTTCTCTATTTGATCTAATATTTCTTTTTTTGTAATAGAGTTTAAAGCTTGAGAATATTGATTAGAAATTTGACTTTCTATCAATTTTTTTAGATCTTTTAAATCTTTAGCTCCCATAATTTTAGCGAAATTATCATCAATTTTATTTTCTATAGCTTTTTTAATATTTAAAATTTTACATTCAAATTTTGTTTTTTTATTTGCTAATTCTTTTTTTGGATGATTGGCTGGTAAAACTGCATCTAAATTTTTTAAATCATTTTTTTTAACGCCAACTAATTGCTCATCAAAACCTTTTAAAAATAAATCTTTTCCAAGTTCTAGTTGCACACCTTTGCCTTCACTGCCTTCAAATTTATTTCCATCTACAGTAGCTGAGTAATCAAATGTAACTTGATCTCCAAGTATTGCTTTTTCATCTTCTTTTTTATCTTCAAATTGTTTATTTTGAATTGACAATTCTTTTAGTTTTTCATTGATTATTTTTTCTTCAATTTTAATTTTGTATTCTATAGCTTTATAACTATCAAAGGGCTTGAGCTTAATATCTGGCAAAGAATCTATTTGTAATTCATAATTTAAATCTTTTCCTTCTCCAAAAGTTTTTAAGTCTATTTTTGGTTGGCCTGCTACTTTTATTTTTTTTTCTTCAATAGCTTTTGTGGAAGTTTCTCTTAGGATTTTATCAATAACTTCACCGTAAATAGATTTTCCAAATTGATTTTTAATTACAGATGTAGGAACTTTTCCTGTTCTAAATCCTTTCAAAGAAACCTCTTTTTGTAATTCATTGAGTCTCTCATCCATCTTTTTTTGTATAGTTTCTTTATCAACGGATACTGAAAGAATTGTTCTGAGACCTTTTTTTGATTGTATTTCTGTTTTCATATTTTTTGGTGGGCAAGAAGAGACTCGAACTCTTAAGCCTTGCGGCACTGGTTTCTAAGACCAGCGCGTATACCAATTCCGCCACTTGCCCAATTATTAAATTTTAATGGTTTATATAACATTCTTGTATAAACTTAAATTAAGAAATATAGATACAAAAATCGCTTTTAACTTAGTAAAGGAAATGTATAAAAATATTAAAAGTAATCAAAGCTTAATTATCCTTACGTCATTTTTAATAATTATTTCTTATGCGTTGGGATTTTATCTCAATGAAGATAGCGCTGGTGGAGGTAAGATTGATTATATAGGACATGAATGGGGCACAATTCAACTTTTTACCAATAATAAACTAAATATTGCTTTAAATAGTGTTTTATATGAATCTTCTAGAACACCACTTTTTTATATAATAAATACATTTATCCCATTTAAATACGATATCGAAAGTTTAAGATTATTTTGGTTTATTTTTTCAATAACTATACCTATCTTGTTTTATTACACTTTGAAACTTACTATTTTAGAAAGGCTAAATAAAATTCATATTGCTTTATTTGCTATTATACTTTTATTAAGCCCATATTTCAGAACAAATGCTTATTGGCCAAGTAGTGAGAATTTACAAATTTTTTTTGTAATATTATCTTTGTTCTTCTACTTTTTATTAATTAATAAAAAGAAGAACAAAAAATTTGAATTATACTCTTTTTCAAGCTTAAGCATTTTTTTTGCCTATTGTGCTTTTTATACGGATCAGAAAGCCTTTTTTTTAGTAGCTTTAATATATTTTGATTTAATTCGAAGGAATAATCTTTTTTTCTTTATGATATTTAGTTTTATTAACCTTGTTTTATTTCTCCCGACAATTTATTTATTTATTTCTTGGGGTGGAATTGTTCCTGTTGAAAGTCAATTTAGAGTCTCAAAATATACTCAGGGAACTAATATTTTTATTTCAACTATAGGTATATATTTTACTTTAATTTTTATATCTAATTTTTTTAGAGTTGATATTTGGAAGAAAATTAATTTTAAGCAATTTGATCGTATCTTAATTTTTGTTTTAGCTGTATTCTTATTTTTTACCCTTCCAGCTGAACCAATAACTTTTGGAAGTGGAATTATCTCAAAATTTCTGGGAATAATTTCAATTAAATTTAATTTTAATTGGGACATAATTAAGTATGTTTATTTTATAATAAACTTATTGTTTGTTGGAATAATCTTTTTGGTTGTTAAACAGTCTTTAAAAAATCTTATAATTTTTTCATCTTTTTTGTTGGTATACAATTTAACTTATGTGACTTATCAATCTTATCTTGATCCAATTTTTTACATTTTAATATTAACAATTTTAGATTTTAAAAAAGATATTGTTATCTTTAATAAAAAGACCTGTTATCTCTTTTTATTTTTTTACAGCTTTATGTTATCTGGCTCCATAATAATGAGAAATTATATTATTTAGATTTAAAATCTTTTATTTCTTTAATAATATATTTTTCTCTTCCACGAGCTTGTTCAAAAATTCTTGCAATATAAATACCCATTATTCCTAAAGTGAATAGTAGAATTCCTGAAAAAAAAGATACAGCTATCAAAATTCCCGTAGTTCCAGGTATAGCTAAATCATTAAATTTTGCATAAAGTGCATATACAATAAGAAAGACTGAAAAGAGAAGCGAAAAGAAGCCTAAAAATATTCCAATATATAGTGGCTTTAAAGAATACGAAGTCACGCCATTAATGAATTCAGAGATAGGTCCTTGTGAAAATAATGAAAATTTAGATTCTCCGTGTGCTCTTGCTTCACGAGTATAATAAACGAAACTTTGTTTAAAGCCCACCCATACTGATAAACCTCTGACATAAGGCCTAAATTCTTTCTGAGATAATATTTTTTGCAAAACTCTTTTTGAGATTAATTTAAAATCACCGGCTTCTATAGGTAAATCAATCTCAGAGAGTTTATTAATTGTTTTATAAGCGAGTTTAGTAAAAAATAATTTTACTCCGCTCTCACCGAGTCTTTTTTCTCTAACCGTATGAACAACATCATGTCCTTTTTCAAATTCAACCAAAAGTTTGGGTATTAATTCTGGTGGGTCTTGTAAATCTGAATCTAGATAAACTACACAGTCGCCTGAAGAATGTTTAAATCCTGCAAGCACACAAGGCCCAACACCGAAAGTCCTGCTCATATTAATGATTTTTATATTGTGAGATTCTTGTAGTTCCTCTAAAATTTTTTCTGAGTCATCATTAGAGTCATCATTAACAAATATTAGCTCATATTTATAATTTTCAACTTTTTTAAAAGTAGCATCAACTCTGCTTATGAGCTCATTTAAATTTTTTTCTTCATTTCTAAATGAAAAAACTATCGAAACTAATTTCATAAATTAAATTATTTAACTTTTTAACAATAACTTAAAATGATAAAAAAGTAACTGTTCAATTTAAAATTATGGATAAAGTTGATTTAGTAATTCTAGCGGGTGGTAAAGGGACCAGAATTAAGCGTCTTTTGACTGATAAACCTAAGCCTATGGCAAAGTTTAATGGAAAGTACTTTATAGAATATATTATACAAAACTTAAGTAAGTATAATTTTGAAAATATCTATATTTTGACTGGCTATAAATCTAAAATTATTTTTAAAAATTTTAATAATAAAAAGTATAATTTTACCAATATAACTTGTTTAAAAGAAAAAGAACCAATGGGTACCGGGGGTGCTCTTTATTCTTTAAAAAAAAGAAAAATAAATAATTTCATATTAGTTAATGGAGATACAATTTTTGATGTCAATATAAAGCATTTAATTAATTCCACGAAAAAAAATAATATTGCTTCAATAGCTCTTGTAAAAAATAATAAAGATAAAAAAAATAAAAAACTTAATAACTTAAATATCAAAAATGGAAATATTGTTTTAAGAAAAAAAAGCAGTTTCATGAATGGAGGAGTATATTTTTTTAAAAAATCAATATTTAATCATATTAGGAATAAACATTTATCATTAGAAAATGATATATTTCCGAAATTGATAAGAAAAAAACAAATTGCTGGGAAATTATTTAAAAATTTTTTTATAGATATTGGAACTCCTAATAATTTTAAAAGAGCTCAAAATGCTCTACTTTTATATTTTAAAAGACCAGCAGTATTTCTAGATAGGGATGGTGTTATAAATCATGATTATGAGTATGTATATAAATACAAAGATTTTAAGTTTAGAAAAGGCGTTTTAAAAGGTTTAGATTTTTTAATTAAAAAAAACTTTTATCTATTTATAATTACTAATCAAGCAGGTATAGCAAAAAATGTTTTTAAAGAAAGAGATTTTTTAAAACTACATAAAACTCTTAAGCAAAAACTATCATTAAAAAATATATATTTTGATGAAGTCCAGTTTTGTCCTTACCATCCTAAAGCAAAGATAAAGAAATACAAAAAGATTACCTCACTAAGAAAGCCTGGAAATAAAATGATAAAAAATATAACATCCAAATGGCTTATAAGTAAAAATAAAAGCTTTATGATAGGCGATAAATTATCTGATCAACAATGTGCGCTTAAAAGCAAAATAAAATTTGAGTATGCTCGTGAGAATTTTTTCAACCAGGTTAAAAAAATAGTAAATTAATAATTATTTATTACTTTGTTTTTATCGTTAGTAAAAATTTTTATTAATTCTGATATACCATCCTCTAAAGAAATTTTAGCTTTAAATCCCTTTTTTTCAATTTTTTTGTTACTTACAAAATAATCTCTTTTATCCGGATCTTTTCTATTAGTCACAATTTTAATTTTCAACTTTTTATATTGTTTTTGTATTTTTCGAGCCAACATTATTTTGCTGATATTTGCAGATGATAAACCTAAATTGTATACATTATCTTTTAGTCTATTAAAGTTCTTCATCGTAAAGATTATTGCGTTCACAACATCCCTTACATGAATAAAATTTCTTCTAAAATGCGGTTCAAACAATGTTAGTTTTTTCTTTTTTATAGCAGTGTATACAAAATTATTTACTAATAGATCGCTTCTCATTCTATAGCTATGTCCAAATACTGTAGCTAATCTAAAACAAACATGATTTTGTATTTTTGATCTGACTAAGTCTTCACCATCACATTTGGTTCTTCCATAAAGTGAGATTGGTTTAAGAGGGCTTTTTTCATCACAATATTTATTTTTTTCTCCTATTCCGTAGCCTGAATTAGTCGTCAAATAAATTACTTTATTCTTTTTTGTTGCAAAATTACATAAAGTTTTTATCGAACCTAAATTTGTACTTAATGCCTCTTTTTTAAATTTTTCACACAAAGGAGCACCAACAAGTGCCGCCAAAGGTATTATAAAATCATGTTGTTTAATTAGTTTTTTCATTAAATTCACTTTTCTAATATCATCACAAATTAATTTAAAATTTTTGTTAAAATAAAGATGGTTTAGTGATCCTTTGTCATACTTAAGGAGGTCTACAACAGTTACCATATGGCCTTCTTCTAACAATTTAGTACAAAGCATCGAACCAATATAACCTGCTCCTCCTGTAATAAGTATTTTGCTCATAATTTATAAAAGTTTGGATATTTTATCTCTTTTACTTAATATTGGTTTTTTTACGGGCCATTTTATTTTAAGTTTTGGATCATTCCATCTGTAACTGTTTTGTTTGTTCGCATCAATGTATTTTCCTTTATAACTCCACTTATAATGCAATATACATATTTTGGTTAAACACAAATGTGCATTTGCATAATATGGGGGTACTAAAATAATTTTTGGTTTTTTATGATCCAATATCCATTTCTTATGCTTTAAATAGTTTTTTGAATTTTTTCTCATATCAACTACAACAAATAAAAACTTTCCATAAATGCATGTAATCATTTTCCAGGATTTAAAATCGCAATGAATACCTCTTAATGTTTTGTGCTTTGAGAGTGAAAATTTGTCATGATTAAACTTTATATTATTAAAAACTCCCTTTTTCCAAGTTGTCCATAAAAAACCTCTATTGTCTTTAAAACCAGAATTTTTTATTACCTTAATATCTTTAAACATAATATTTTATTGCAGTTGATCACCTTTAATTTTTCTCTTTAATTTTATTTTTGTCATTTCAATTATGTTTTCTGCAGCTTTTTTTCCAAATTTTTTTTCTATAAGTTGCAAAAATGGTTTGTGATTATGATATCTATTAAATGCTTCATCTCTCAATGTTATAATTTCTTTAGCTGATAATTTTTCTGTTGGTAAGGGTAAAGTTTCATAGGAGTGAAAAGAATATCCTTCATAGTTTTCTGGTAACTTTATTCCTTTTTCTAATGCATCTTTATATAAAAAACTTCCAGGTAACGCCATAGCGCCATAAGTGTTCCATCCTGCTGTACATAGTTCTAAACTTAATTTAAATGTTTTTTCAATTGTTTCTTTTGTGTCTCCTGGTAGACCATAAATATAATTAGCCATTACATTAATACCTGCTTCATGAACCTTGTTTATTACTTTTTTAACATCTACATCCTCAAATTTTCCTTTATCAACCTCAAGCCGAACAGATTTCTCTCCGCTTTCAATTCCAAGTGCTAACCATTTTATTCCTGCGCTTCTTACTAATTTTAAAATTTCGTGACGTTTAACCGTATCAATCCTACTATAGCTCCATATTCTTAAAGAATCGTCTTTGTTTCTTTTAGCTAACTCTTTGCACAAGGGTAAATAGTATTTAGGGTTTAATAAAAACATCTCATCTACTATTCTTATCGTTCGCACGCCCATTGAGATAAGTTTATCGAATTCTTTTATGATAAACTCTGGAGACCAAAAACGCATACTGCTAAAATCTGAAGCTACACCGACTTCATCAGTATTATTTCTGTTAACAATATTGATCATGCAAAAATTACATTTAAAAACACATCCCAAACTTGTTTGAATACTTGCGTAAGGACTTCTTTTTTTAAAATCATACTCTGCATGCCACATTGGAGCTCTGTATAAATCTAATGGTTTATCTTTAAATGGTAATAAATCCCAAGCATATCCTGGTAAGTCAATATCCATTCTTTCTGTAGGAACAACTTTTTCTGGCTGATTTATTGAAATTTTATTGTTTTCCCTAAAGGCAATGCCTTTTATATTTTTTAGAGTTGAAGTAGTAAAACTTTCTAACTTAAGAACATTTCTTAAAGCATAAACCCCCTCATTTGTGAAAATAAAATCTATATTTTTTTCTTTTTCCAAAGTCTCTTTTGGTAATGCTTGTGCGTGGGAACCAATTAGTGAAATGCTTTTGCCAATTTTATTATCTTTTAAATAGTTTATAAGATTAACTGCTCCACTCATGTTTGTCGTTCCTGCATTAACATTTTGTCCATAAACTACGATGCATATAAGTTTTGGTGACATTGATTTAATTTTCTTAAAAATCTCTTCTTCAGTAAGATTTTCAGCAGCTGCGTCTAAAATTTTAGGGTTAAGATTTACAGATCTTATAGACTGAGCTAATAATAGTGCCCAGGTCGGAGGTTCTATTGCAGAATATGTTTCTGACAATTTTTGGTAAGATTTTTTTGAATTCGAAGGTATTACAAATACACAATCAATACCTGGTTTTTTTTCCATTTTTCAAATTTTAATTTTATTCAAAATTATAGCAATCTCTTTTATTTTACTTTTTTTCAAAGTGGGGTAATTTCCGATATAATATCCAAAAAAATGAATATGGTCTACGTTTTTAAATTTATTAAAATTTATGTTTTTAGAAAATTCTTTTAAATAAGGTTGACGTAATTGGTTTCCTCCTCCAGCTGTTCCTCTTCTAAATTCAATGCCATTTTTTTCTAATGTTCTTTCAAATAAATTTCTTTTACTAATATTCTTTGTTTTTAAAATTATTGGAAATGCATAATTGCTATTGCCTTTGAAATCAAAAGCCTTCCAGTATTTATTTCCATCTAGAAGATTAATGAAATATTTAAAATTATTTGACCTATTTGAATTATTTTTAGTTAAATTTTTTAATTGATTCAATCCTATTGCAGCTCCTATCTCAGTATTTCTAAAATTCAAAGCTGGATATAAAAAAGTAAATTGCGGCGACAAAGTTTTATTCTTTTTTATAACTTTTTTTTCATAAGATTTGTTGCCGGACTCTCTTAGCATGCCGTGAGACCTTAGAATCCGAGACATTTCATAAATCTTCTTATCATTTGTACAGATCATTCCTCCTTCTATGGTAGTCATATGATGTGCATAATAGAATGAAAAATTCGAAATTAATCCAAAAGTTCCCAGTTTTTTATTTTTAAAAGTTGCACCGTGGCTTTCACAAACATCTTCTATTAAATGAATTTTTTTTCTTTTAAGGGTTTTAATTAGTTTTTCATTTAGCCCGTTAAAACCTAAAGTATGTGTTATAAAAACAGCTAAAGTTTTTTTTGATATCTTTTTAATAACTTGATCAACATTCATTGATAAATTTTCTAGATTAGCATCTACAAAGACTGGTTTAAATCCATTCATAATTACTGAAGCTACATCAGATATCCAGGTAAGAGATGGTACTATAATTTGATTTTTATTTTTATTTTTATTAGAATGTTTAAGTATCGCTAAAGTAATAAAATTTGCTGAAGCTCCAGAATTTACAAAAGTTGAATACTTAACTCCTAGCCATCTAGACCATTTATTTTCAAATTGTCTTACATTTTTTGATTGGGTTAAAACTAAATTTTTTACACTTATAACTTTTTTCACTGCACTCATATCGGAGCGTGTAAAATTATTTTTCATTAAAGGATGTTTTGATTTCATAAATTATTCAATATAACTTGACTTCCATCTTTTGTAAAATTAAACGGCACATTTATAATATTTTTATGTCTTCTAAAAAATTTTTTTGCTTTTTCTTTTTTCATGTACATAAGTAAAAATCCTCCTCCTCCAGCACCTAATAACTTACCTCCTAAAGCTCCATAATTAATAGCTTCATTATACAATTCATCAATTTTTTTGTTTGTAATAAGATTGCTTAAACTTTTCTTTTCTTCCCAAGAAGTATTTAAAAGTCTCCCAAAGTCATCTACATTACCAGATTCTAAAATTTTTTTACCTTCGTTCACGAAACTCATTATTTTTTCTATGTGGTTTTTTTTACTTTTTGTTAGCTTTCTTACATAACTATTTGCAATTTTATGAGCTGTTCTATTTATTCCGGTATAAATTAAAACTAAATTTTTATTTAATTTTTCAACGTTTATACTAGATGATATTTTTTGAACTTTAATTTTATTATTTTTATTAAATATTATCTTATTAAAACCACCATAGGAAGCTATTGTCTGATCTTGAGATCCAACAATTTCTTTCATAATTTTTTGTTCAAATTCAATTGTTTTTTTAGCAAGCTGTTGTTTTGACAACTCTTGGCCTTTAATTTTATATAAAGCTTTGCTTAATCCTACTGCGAAACACGAGCTCGATCCCATACCGCTCCTTGCAGGCAAGTCCCCGTCATAGTGTATCTCTAATCCTTGTTTAACTTTTAAATGCTCTAAAAGCTTTTTAACTGCTCTGTGTTGAATTTGGTTTATGTCTGTTACATTCTCAATTTTAGACCAGACTATTCTATATTTATGCTTAAAAAATTTAGGCAGGTATCTACATGAAATATATATGTATTTATCTATAGTTGTTGACAAAACCATGCCGCCATATTTTTTATACCATTCTGGATAGTCACTGCCCCCTCCAAAAAAAGATATTCTGTATGGTGTTTTAGTAATAATCATTTTTATTTTTCGTTGTAATAGTCTCCAAATTCAACAATTAAAGTATTTCTTCCATCTGTTCTGGTAAATGCTTTTTCGTAAGCAGGAAAAATATCCTCTGGCTCCATTAACTTTATAACATCAATTGTCGTACACATTTTTTTAATCGAATCAGTAAAATCACCTATATGTTGGTATTGAGGATGCAGAGGTCTTTGTGAACCAACTCCTGTTCTTATAATTATCTTAATATTTTCTTCTTTACCTGTCATCACACTATACTTATCTATGTGATTGATAAGCTGATTCATTCCGTACAATAAGAAATTCCATCTAGGAAATATGCTTATAGGAATATTTCCATCCATGGCTAAACCTAAAGTCATCCCCATTTGCATTTCCTCAGCAACAGGTAATTCTAATAATTTATTTTTAGAGACATCGGACAAAGTATTTGACATTGCAGTTCCTGGAACTTCAACAGCTTGACCAATAAAAATTGTGTTTTTTTGAGAGCCTAAAAAATTCATTGATTTTTTTAATTCGTCAAAATACATTTTTTTTTTCAAAATTGAACTCTCTTTCCTGCCCCTGCATGAGGATAGTCTAGTTCATACTGGTAATAAGTAACATAATCATCTGAAAAATTTTCATAAGTAAGTTTTTTTTGGGACCAAGCAGTTCTAGTATCTGTGCATACTGATTTTTTATTATCTTCGATAATAAAATGAATTGGTAATTTTTTATTTCTACTATATTTTATACATTCGTGAGCAATGCCTGTTTCTGATGTCATATCTCCAATAAAAGTGTAGACTTTTTCATTTTTATTATTTCTTTTTAAAGAAAGAGCAACACCAACAGCTGTAGGTAAATTGCCTCCAACTATTGCTGATGAATAAATTTTATAATCAGGAAAACAAAGAGATATTGATTTTCCATCTAAAATTTCTTGCTTAAGTCTCTTTTCTGGAACTCCTTTAAGCAGGCATTGGTAATGAGATCTCCACGAGCAAAAAACCCAATCTTGTTTCTTTATTTTTTTAAAAAAATTTATTAAAAAATCTTCATTTCCAGAATAAAGATGGATTGGAGCTCTAATCTTTTTATTATTAAAAAGTTCTGCTATTTCTTTCTCAAATTTTATTAAGTCTTTTTTTTCCATTTTAGAATAAACTTTAATTAGGCGGGTATTCTCTTTTACCTATAATCAGATCACAAACAGTTAATAACCAAAGTTGGTGAGTATTTTCTATAAAGTTATAAGCTTTGCTTTCTATCCATAAATTAATATCCCCTAATTTTGATAGTGGGTTGTTTTTTTCATGGCCCGTTAAAGTAATAATTTTTAAAATATTTTTTCTCTTTGCTGCTTTACATGCATTAATCATGTTGAGTGATTTGCCACTAGAAGAAACCAAAATCAAAATATCTTTACCTTCACCATAAAATTCAATGGCTTTTTCAATCCATCGCTCATATCCATAATCATTAGAGAAACATGTTATGAGATCAGCTTCATTATAGTTCACTGCTCTTATTCCAGCATTTTTAGTCAGATCAACACTAACGTGGCTGGCTATAGCTGCGCTCCCTCCATTACCAAAAATCATGACTTTTGAATTATTTTTTTTTACATCTAATAAAGTTTTTTTAATAAGAGAAATTTTTTCAATTATTTCATCAGTGGGTGTAATTAATGATGAAAAATCTTTTAAATATTTTTTTACAAAATCTTTATCTGACATAAAAATATATATTAATTAACTTTTAAACGTTTATAAAACACTATTTAACAGTTTTGTATAATCGCATGTAAAATACTATATAAAACACTAATAAAACAAAAAACCAACATTTACTAAATAAGGGATTATGCATAAAATATATTCCTGGAGAAACTAAGATCAAGTAGACAATATTTAAATACAATGATGTTAGGTAATTATTATTTTCAGAAGGGTAATTTTTTTCTAAATATTTATATATCAACATATGTAGGTGGTTTTGGTCTGGTAAGAGAGGAGATTTTTTTTGTATCAATTTTCTAAAAAAAGAAAAAAATACTTCAAAAAATAGATAGAACAATAAGACGCAAAAGAAAAATGCTGATATAGAGGGGTCTAAATTATTTGTAAAAATTATATTTAAAGCTATTAAAGATCCAAATAGATAAGATCCGCTGTCACCGAGAAAAATTTTAGCTTTTGGAAAATTAAAAAGAAGAAAGCAAAGTATAATTATAATTTGAGCTGTTATAAAAAGTGAAAATTCAAAAATATTATTATCTATATTAATATATAATAGAACAGAATTTATAATTATTGAATTAATGGCTAAAAGTCCATTGAAACCATCTATTAGATTTGCTCCGTTCACGATAAATAAAAAGCATAAAAGTACAAAAATTGAAGAAAAAATTTTATTATCTAACCAATTACTTAAAAAAATTAAGTCTACATTTTTAATTTCTATTGAAAATATATTTATAAAAATAATTAAAAATACAATCATCAATATTAATCTTATGTTTGAGCTTACTCTTTTTTTTATATCGTCTAAGTAACCAACTAAGAATAAGCTAGTACAAATAAAAAAATATTGATAAAGAATTTTTGAAAAAAGAAGGTAGTAAATGCTTAAAAATATAAGCAGAGATAATAATGCGGCTATTCCTCCACTTCGTGAAATTGCTTCATTATGAAATGCTTGGGGTTTTAAAAAATCTTTATCTAATAGAATTCCCTGATTTAATTTATGAGAATATTTACTTACGATTAAAAAGATAAAAAAAGTTATAAATGTAAAAAGCGATAAAAAACTTAATTCAATTGAATCTGTTTGCATTTATTTTTCTACACCTTTATTGTTTTTTTTTACAATATAAATACCTAATATTATTATAATCAATGAAATTAAAACTCTCCAAGTAATTATTTCATTCATCAAAAAATATCCAAATAAAACTCCAAAAATAGGAATTAAATAAGCTACTTGAGTTTGAAAAACTAAACCATTCACAGTTAAAATCCTAAATCTAATCAACCAAGCTAATCCAGTCGCAACCACTCCAAGATATAATAGTGCTAGAGTAGACTCTATCGAAGGAATTGATTGCCATGGAGTTTCAAATATTATTGATAAGGGAAATAAGAAAATTACTGACCAAAGAGTTGTAGACGTAGTAACATTCTCATTTCCTTTTGCTTTTAATTTTAAAGTTAATATTCCGCCTATAGAATAAAATGTAGAACCTAAAATAGTAATTAATACATAAATGAAATTACTTTCATTTATGATCAATTTATCAAAAAATAAAAAAAGTATACCTAAAAAACCAATTAAGATTCCAATAGATTTTAACAAAGTAATCTTCTCATCTTTAGTAAAAAAATGAGCAAGAATCGATCCGCTCATCGGTGTAGTGCTCATTAACATAGCTGCTAAATAACTATTTATTTTAGCAGTTCCAATAGCAATTAAAGTAAATGGAATTGCAATGTTGCAAAGGCCAATAAGTGCATAAGGTTTCCAATTTTCTGAAAATGCTAAAACTTTTATCTTTTTATACCGGCAAAGAATTAATAAAGGTAAGCTCGCAAAAATTACTCTTATTAAAGCTAAGGTGAAAGGTTCGTAGGAATAAGTAGCAATTTTAATATTAAAAAACGAAGAACCCCAAATCAAACCTAGTAAGGTTAAAAGTAATATATCGCCTGATTTAGCTTCTCTCATTTCAAGTAATGATTGTATTATGAATAAAATGCATAGCTGATATATACTAATTATTATATATTGAAAGCAATACTTATGTATGTTCAGTAAAAAATTTAAACATTAAACAATACAAGAGGTTCAATGAGCTCAAAAGACATTATTAAATTAATGAAAGACAAACAAGTAGAGTTTGTTGATTTAAGATTTACAGATCCTAGAGGAAAGCTTCAACATGTAACAATGGACGCTACCGTTGTTGATGATGAGTTGCTAAATGATGGTGTGTTTTTTGATGGTTCATCAATCGCTGGCTGGAAAGCTATTAATCAGTCAGACATGCTTTTAAAACCTGACTTAACTAGACCAATTATCGATCCGTTTAATTCTCATACAACGCTAAATATTTTTTGTGACATTCTTGATGCAGTAAATAAAGATCCTTATGAAAGAGATCCAAGGGGAACTGCTAAAAAAGCTGAGGCTTATTTAAAAAAATCTGGAATTGGAGATAAATCTTATTTTGGTCCTGAACCAGAATTTTTTGTATTCGACGACGTTAGATTTAAAAATGATATGAACGAAACAAGTTTTAGCATCGATAGTTCTGAAGGTCCGTACAATACCGGGAAAAAATATGAAAATGGCAACATGGGTCACAGACCTGGAATTAAAGGAGGATATTTTCCTGTTCCTCCTGTAGATAGTGCGCAAGATATGAGAGGAGAGTATTTAAAAGCTCTTAAAGATATGGGTGTTAAAGTAGAAAAACACCACCACGAGGTTGCTCCTAGTCAACACGAGCTAGGTATGTATTTTGGAACATTAACTAACATGGCTGATAATCTGCAACTTTATAAATATGCAGTTCAAATGGTTACCCACTCATTTGGAAAGACAGCTACTTTTATGCCTAAACCTGTAAAAGGTGATAATGGATCAGGTATGCACTGTCACCAGTCAATTTGGAAAGGAAGTACACCAGTATTTATGGGTAAAGAATATTCTGGATTATCGAAAACAGCTTTATACTATATTGGAGGAATCTTAAAACATGCTAAAGCAATAAACGCTTTTTCTAATGCTACTACGAACAGCTATAAAAGACTTATACCTGGTTTTGAAGCTCCTGTAATTTTAGCCTACTCGGCAAGAAATAGATCTGCATCATGTAGAATTCCAATCATAAACAATCCTAAGGCTGCTAGAATGGAAATTAGATTCCCTGATGCCGCTGGTAATCCTTACTTAACATTCGCGTCAATGTTAATGGCAGGAATTGATGGAATTAAGAATAAAATTGACCCAGGTAAATCTTTCGATAAAGATTTGTATACACTATCTGAAAGTGAAGTGAAAAAGTTACCTACAGTATGCGGTTCATTAAGGGAAGCAATGCAAAGTCTTGACAAAGATAGAAAGTTTTTAACTCAAGGTGGTGTATTTACAGATGATCAAATAGACGCTTATATCGATTTAAAATTCCAAGAAATTTATAAGTTTGAGCATACTCCACATCCTATTGAGTTTGAAATGTATTATAGTGGATAATTAAACCTTAAAAGACTCTCCGCAACCACATCTCTCCGTCTCGTTCGGATTTTTAAAAACAAATTGAGATGAAAATTTCTCTTTTTTATAATCCATTTCAGTACCTAAGAGATACATTATTGCTTTTGGATCTATTAAAACTTTTACTCCTTTGTCTTCAATAACTTCTTCGTTTGGTTTAACTTCTTTAGCGTACTCCATAACGTAAGACATGCCTGCACAACCTCCGGATTTTACTCCTACCCTTACTCCTATAGTTGAGTTTTGAGCTTGAGACATAATTTCTTTAATTCTATTTACTGCTTTATCACTAAGTTTTATTACTTTCTCACTCATAAATTTAATTCTAATTTTGCTACTTCTGACATTTTATCTTTTGTCCATGGAGGATCCCAGACTAAATTTAAGTCTACATCTGAAATACCTTCGATCTTTAATATATTGTTTTTAACCATTTTTGGCAAACTATCTGCCACTGGGCAATTAGGAGTCGTTAAAGTCATGTCTATATTTACTTTTTTCTCATCAATTATCTCTATTTTGTATATCAAGCCTAATTCGTATATATTTACTGGTATCTCTGGATCGTAAATTTTCTTAATTTCTTTAATTACTTTTTCTTTTAAATCACTCATGTTCAACTTCTTTCTTTTCAATAGCAGATAATAATGCGTGCCACGCCATAGTAGCACATTTTATTCTCATAGGAAATTCTTGTACTCCTGATAATGAATTAATTGTAGTTATTTGATCTTCTGAAAGGCTATTTAAAGTTATTTTGTTTTTAGTTTTTATCATTTTTAAAAAATCATCTGTAACTTTTTTTGTAAAAGATAAATCTTTTCCTTTTAGTGTATCAGTCAAAATTGATGCTGATGCTAAAGAAATTGCACATCCTTCACCTTCAAAACTCAAACCTTTGATATTTTTACCTTTTTCTAAGTTTAAATAAATATGAACTTTATCTCCACACAAAGCATTATAAGCTTTTGCATCATGATTATAATTTTCACATTTGCCTTTATTACGAGGGTTCTTTGCATGATCTAAAATAATTTCTTGATATAATTCTTTAAGATCCATTTAAATATTAAAAACCTTCTTGCAGTTATTTATAGCGTTACATAATATATCTATGTCTTCTTTAGAGTTATAAACTCCAATTGATGCTCTTGCAGTGGCTGCTATACCAACCTTATCATGAAATATTTGACAACAATGATGACCTGCTCTGATGGCAACACCATCTTCATCTAATATTGTCGCAATATCATGCGGGTGTATTCCTTTTATAGTAAAACTCATGACAGAACCTCTTTCCTTAGGCTCTCCAATTATATTTACAGAATTATTCTTTTTTAATTTTTCAATACCGTATTGCAAAATTTCTTTTTCATGATTTTGGATATTTTTAATTCCTAATTCTTCAATAAAGTTAATTGCCTCTGAAAAAGCTACAACATCAGCAGTTTGCATGGTACCCGCTTCAAATTTAGTAGGAGTGTCAGCATAAGAAACTTTATCTTTTAGCACTTCGCTTATCATCCCGCCACCACCTTGATAGGGTGGCAATTCTTCTAACCATTTTTTTTTCGCATAAAGAATTCCTAACCCATTTGGACCGTACATTTTATGACAGGATATTGCATAAAAATCACAACCTAGTTCTTGAATATCTATTTTCAAATGAGGAGCTCCTTGAGTTCCATCTACTAAAACAGGAATTTTTTTCTCTTTAGCTAAATCAACAATCTTTTTTATAGGCAGTATGGCACCTGTTACATTAGATATATGTGTAACAGCTATTATTTTTGTTTTAGAATTTATAAGTTTTTTAATTTCGTCAATTTCAACTTCTCCTCGCTTATTGACGGGCGCAAATTTAATTTTTGCACCTTTTTTTTGTCTGATAAAATGCCAAGGGACGTAATTTGAATGATGTTCTAGTTCTGTTGTCAAAATCTCGTCGCCTTCTTTTATAAATTTATCTCCGAAAGATGAGGCTATTAAATTAATCGATTCAGTAGCACTTTTTGTGAATATGATTTCTTCTCTGTGCTTTGCATTTAAATATTTTTGGACTTTATCTCTAGTTTCCTCGAACCTATTAGTTGCTGTTACTGCCAATGAATGAACACTTCTTCCTACATTAGAAAACTCAGTCTCATAAAAATTCGACAATCTATTTATAACAGCTTTTGGTTTTTGTGATGAATTAGCGCTATCCAGATAAACTAAAGGCTTACCATTTATTTTTTGTTTAAAAATTGGAAACTCTGATTTAATGTTTTTTATATCCATTTAGTAATTGGGTCTCCATTTTAGTTTTAATAAAATTTCTTATTGAATTACTTTTAATTGTATCAGCTATTTCATTTAAAAAAGCGTTTACTAATAATTGCTTAGATTCTAGTTGGTTTAAACCTCTAGTCATCAAATAATAAATCGAGTCTTTATCTAAATTACCTGATGTAGACCCATGTGAGCATTTCACATCGTCAGCATAAATTTCTAATTCTGGCTTTGAGTCAAATTCAGAACTTTCACTTAATAAAATTGCTTTACTTAATTGATACGCATCTGTTTTTTGAGCTACATCTTTAACAAATATTTTTCCTTGATAAACGCCTTTGCTTTCAGCATTTAGGACATTTTTTACTTTTTGATGACTTTTACAATTTGGAGATAAATGATTTATACGCGTTTTAATCTCTTGATGTTCTTTGCCATCTAAAAAAGAAGCAGATTGTAAATTACATTCACTTCTTTCACCCTCTAAATTAAATTCTAGATCTAATTTATTAAATTTTAAACCAGCAGGAAAAATAAAAGATGTATAATGTGATCCGGTAAGTAATTTGTTTTTTGAATATTTGTGAAAATAACCTGAGCTTTTACTATTTTGAAGGTAAATATTTTTAAAAATAGCAGAATTTTCTAAGATAATATCTTCATGTACATTGTTAAAAAAGTTCTTTTTTGAGTCATTTACAAAGTAATCTAATAAATGAAGTTCAGAATTTTTTCCGATTTTGATTCTATTTTTGCTGTTTAAAATATTTTCATCTAAATCTTTTGTAAATAAGTAATAAATTACTAAAATTTTTTTAAATTTATAGTTTTCTTTGATCTCTAAAAAAAAACCTTTATCAGATAAAGCATGATTTAAATTTATAAGAGGATTTTTCTCTTTTTTATTTGAATAATTATCGTTAGTAAAAGATTTTAATGTTATATTACTTTTTTCTTCGTATTTAAAATCGCTTATAGTTAATTCTCCATTAACAACTACAATATAGTTGTGTTCAAAATCTTTAATAAAATCTACTTTTTGTTTTTTAGATTTTGATAACTGTATATCTAATTTACTAAAATTTTTTGAGACTATTGCCTTTAAATCTGAAAATTTCCAATCTTCACTTTTTTTATTTGGAAATCCAATATCATTAAAATAATCTAAATTCTTTAATCTAAAATCCTTTTCTTCTTTTGTAAAATTTCCAATTTTATCAATTTCATCAGAGTTAATTTTATAGTTAAGCATTTTAATGAATTCCTTTGTAGCCCGTTTTTTCTAATTCTATTGCAAGATCTTTAGTTCCAGACTTAATTATTCTGCCGTCAGAAAGCACATGAACAAAGTCTGGTTTTATAAAATTTAATAATCTTTGATAATGGGTAATAATAAGAAAAGATTTTTTACTATTTCTCGATGAATTTACTCCCTCTGCTACAATTTTTAAAGCGTCTATATCAAGACCAGAGTCTGTTTCATCAAGAATAATTAAATTTGGATCTAAAATTTTCATTTGTAAAATTTCATTTTTTTTCTTTTCTCCCCCTGAGAAGCCCACATTCAGTTGTCTGGATAACATTTTTTCATCCATTCCTAGTTCATTTGATTTTTCCTTAACAATTTTTAAAAATGATAAAGCATCTAATTCTTTTTTTCCTTGTGCTTTCCGCACCTTATTCAATGATGTTCTAAGAAAATTACTTGTATTAACTCCTGGAATTTCTGTGGGGTATTGAAAGGCTAAAAAAATTCCTTTTTGAGCTCTTTCGTCTATAGGTATTTCATCGAGTCTGCTCCCTTGATATTTTAAATCTCCAGAAATTTTATATCCTTCTTTACCAGAGAGAACATTTGCTAATGTGCTTTTACCAGAACCATTTGGGCCCATAATGGCATGAACTTCTCCTGGAAGAATCTTAAGATTAAATCCTTTTAATATATCTTTATTATTAATTGATGCTTTTAAATTTTTAATTTCTAACATTTTTTATTTTCGCAATCATCATTTCTATCATTTCAAAAAAACCTGTTTTTCTATTCATGGTAAGTAGTTCATCCATCTTTATTTTTTTAAAATCATCGACAGTGATTTTTTTTGCTTGATCTAATTTTAAAGAGTTAAATATATCTATTAACACATATGCATATCCCGCTGCGACCATTGCCTTACTCCAAGCTTTAAATTTTCCATTTTCATAGTCTACAAATAAATCAAACTGACATTTTTTTACTTTATTTTTTTCTATTCTTTTTTCTTCACTTAAAGGATCATCATTCAATTTTTCCCCTAAAGACATCAGCCATCTATAAACTTCAAGACTCTCAATTGATTTGAGTTCCTCTATATTACTTTTGTATTCATTTAGCTTGGTTTCTAAATTCATATTGTTTTATTTTTTAAATAGTGTGCTTGGATTCTTCATTGTTTTAATTTCCATACAATTGCCATTTGGATCCTCTAGAAACATGGTTTCTTGTTCAATATCTTCTCCTTTAAATCTTATGTATGGAGGGTCAATAAATTTTATCTTTTTATCAATTAGTCTTTGTTTGAGAGTTTGAAATGTCACATTGTCTAAGTGAACTCCAAAATGAGGAACAGTAACATTTCCCATGTCTACATTATGGCGTTCGCTAATATTTTTTTTATCTGGATCTGTTGCGTGCAAAGTTAATTCATTTCCCCAAAAGTTTATGTCTGCCCAAGCATCGGGGTATTTAAATTCGGAGTTTCCTCTTTCACAGCCTAGAACTTCACAATAAAATTTAATTGCTTTGTCTAGATCCCCTGCTGGTATTGCTAAATGAAATCTGTTCTCCATTAACCCACACTTCCCTCGAGGCTGATACCAACTAGTTTTTGAGCTTCTACAGCAAATTCCATAGGAAGTTGTTGTAGCACTTCTTTACAGAAACCGTTAACTATCAAGCTTACAGCTTCTTCTTGATTTAATCCTCTTTGATTACAATAAAATAATTGATCATCGTTTATTTTGGAAGTGGTCGCCTCATGTTCAATTGTAGAGGAAGAGTTCTTATTTTTAATATATGGAACAGTATGGGCTCCACACTCATTGCCCATTAATAAAGAATCGCACTGAGTGTAATTTCTTGAGTTTAGAGCTTTTCTCCCTATATCAACTAATCCTCTGTAGGTATTGTCAGCTTTGCCAGCTGATATTCCTTTTGAAATAATTTTACTTTTTGTATTTTTGCCTAAATGTATCATTTTGGTTCCAGTGTCGGCCTTTTGATGATTATTAGTAATTGCTATAGAGTAGAACTCTCCAACAGAATTATCTCCTTGTAATATACAACTTGGGTATTTCCAAGTTATAGCTGAACCTGTTTCGACTTGTGTCCAAGAAATTTTTGAATTTTTTCCTCTACAAGCTCCTCTTTTTGTTACAAAATTATAAATTCCACCAACTCCCTCTTTATCTCCTGGATACCAGTTTTGGACTGTTGAATATTTAATTTCAGCATCGTCTAATGCGATTAGTTCAACATTAGCTGCATGTAACTGATTTTCATCTCTCATAGGAGCTGTACAGCCTTCTAAATAACTTACGTAACTTCCTTTATCAGCAATGATTAAAGTTCTTTCAAATTGTCCGGTCTCAGAGGCATTAATTCTAAAATATGTAGATAATTCCATAGGACACCTCGTGTTAGGGGGAATGTAAACGAAGGATCCATCAGTAAAAACAGCGGAGTTAAGAGTTGCAAAATAATGATCACTGATTGGGATTACTGAACCTAAATATTTTTTAACTAAGTCAGGATGGTTTTGAATAGCCTCTGAAATAGGACAAAAAATAATACCTTTTTTTGTCAACTCTTCTTTATAAGTCGTAGCTACTGAAACTGAATCGAATACTGCATCAACTGCAACCCCGCTTAATTTTTTTTGCTCATTTAATGGAATTCCTAATTTGTTATAAGTTTCAATAAGTTTGGGGTCAACTTCATCCAAACTTTTTGGTTTATCTTTCATGCTTTTTGGGGCTGAATAATAATACAAATCTTGATAATCTATTTTTGGATATTTAGGTTTTTGCCAATTAGGTTCTTTAGAAACTTTTAATCTGTTAAAAGCTTTAAGTCTCCAGTCTAACATCCACTTAGGCTCTTTTTTAATTTTTGAAATAAACCTGATTGTTTTTTCGGAGAGACCTTTGGGAGCCTTAATATTTTCTATATCTGTAGTAAAGCCATACTTATAATCTTTATTATGATTTATATTTTTATTTTTCATTTATATATTAGAGTTCTGTTTTACAAGGTCTTGTAGTTTTACTTTTTCAAAAAAATCATGGATATGTTGATCTAGTTCATCCCATAAATTATGCGTAATACATTTAGTTGATTTATTATTACATCCTTTTTTAGAATTTTTTTTGCAATTGAGCATTTTTACTTCTTCATCTACTGCAGAAATTATATATGACAATTTAATTTCAGAAGCTGGTCTTTCTAATCTGTAACCACCATTTGCTCCTCTAGTGCTTTTCACAAGTTTCTTATTTTTCAACTTAATAAAAATTTGCTCTAAATATGCTAAAGAAATATTCTGTCTTGAAGAAATCTCAGTTAAACTTATCGTGCTTCCATTGGCATTGGTTGCTAAATCTGCCATTGCCATAACAGCATATCTTCCTTTTGTAGTAAGCTTCATAAATTAATGTTGTAATACAATAATTTTAAGATAATTCCTACAAAAATAGTCGGAATTAAATAAATTTATTTGACGCAGAAAAACGTGATATAAGCTTTATCTTTTTTTGAAAATAATAATCATTATTAAAAATGAAACCTAAAAGTTTAGAGATTTTTATCCCAGGACCTGCAGGAAGACTTGAAGCAAAATATTATAAAAATCCTAAATTCGGATCACCAGTGGCAATAGTTTTACATCCTCATCCTCAGTATGGTGGAACAATGAATAATCGAATTGTTCAATTAATGTATAATATTTTTTTAGAAAATGGTTTTTCAGTTATTAAAGTAAATTTTAGAGGGGTTGGAAAAAGCGATGGAATTTTTGATAATGGTCAAGGAGAATTGTCAGATGCAGCAGCAGCACTAGATTGGATAGAAAGGCAAAACCTAGATTATAGCCAATGTTGGGTGTCAGGATTTTCATTTGGATCGTTAATATGCATGCAACTTATTATGAGGAGACCTGAGGTAAATAATTTTGTAGCTTTATCACCACAACCAAATGTCTATGACTTTTCTTTTTTGGCTCCATGTCCAACTTCTGGTCAAGTAATATATAGCGATAATGATGAGCTTGTTACCACAGAAAGTATAACAGAACTTGATAATAGAATTAAGAGCCAAAAAGGAGTAGAGGTTATTTTTTCAAAAATAAAAAACTCTAATCATTTTTTCAAAAATAAAGAAAAAGAATTAACTGCAGAAATTGAAAAATATATTAAAGAAAAAACAGCTCTTATTTAAATTTTATTATTTTGCCACCTGTGATCGGTTTTTTACAACCCGTCGTCTCAGGAAAAGAAATTGGTAATTTGAGATAAGATCTTACTGCAAGGTAAGCAAAAGCTTGTGACTCTACAAAATCTCCATTAATTTTTAAATCATCTATCAGCTTTATCTTTTTTTTAGTCTTTTTTTTTATTCTCTCGATCAAAAAATTGTTTTTTCTACCTCCCCCAGAAATTAAAAAATGTAAGTTCTTATTCCATTTATTGTTTTTAAAAATAATATCTAAATCATCTATAATGCTTGCAGCTGTGTATTCAGTTAAAGATGCCGCTCCATCTTTAAAAGATAATTTATTAAAATGATAAAATAATTCAGTAAAATCTTTCACATCGTATGAATCTTGTAATTTTATATACGGAGCATCTTTAATAATTGTTTTATTTATTATTCCTGATTTAGCTACCTTTCCATTCTTATCAAAAAGTTTTTTGGAGTGTTTTCTAATCCACTGGTCGATTAGACAATTACCTGGCCCTGTGTCTCCAGCAAACAAACGATTTTGTTTTGTCCATTTTTTATTTTTCCAATTTACAGATGAATATTGAGCTGGAGATAATTCTTTATAAATAAGAGTGAAATTAGTTATACCGCCTATGTTTAAAATAATTACTGGAGTTTTTATTTTATATTGATCAACAAGTAATTTGTGAAAAATAGGGGTTAGAGGCGCTCCTTGACCTCCATTTCTCAAATCATTCTTCCTTAAATCATAAACAACTTTTTTATTAGTGAGTTTTGATAACAACTTTCCATCACCCAATTGTTTAGTAATTTTTTCTTCTGCTTTATGAAAAATAGTTTGTCCGTGAAATCCTACAAAATCTATATTTATTCTCTTTTTCTTAAGCATATCATTTACTACTTTGGCATGAAAAATTGTTATTTTTTTTTCAAGAGATTTGATTTGATGCTGTTTTTTTTTTAAATCTTTAGAACTGATTATTTTATCTCTAAGTGCCGTTAAACTTTTAAAAATATCTTTAGGATATTCAAAATATTTGTCCAAAATAGGCTTATAACTGGACTTTCCATCAGTTTGTATTACTGATGCATCAACTCCATCCATTGATGTTCCGCTCATTAAACCTAGGCTATAATAGTTTTTACTCATATGTATTTTTTAATTAATTCAAATAAAGTATATTGATTCTACACTGTTTTTAAAAAATATGGAAAATTCATTTTTATCTGAATTTAAAGAAAGAGAATATTTCAATCAATGTACTAATTCTGAAGAATTAGAACAATTGATGAGTAAAAAGAAAATTAAAGCATATATTGGTTTTGATTGTACTGCCTCAAGTTTACATGTGGGAAGTTTACTGCAAATAATGTGTTTAAGACTTTTACAAAAACATGGTCATCAACCTATTGTTTTGCTGGGTGGTGGAACAACAAGAATTGGAGATCCTTCAGGAAAAGAAGAAACTAGAAAAATACTTTCAGAAAAACAAATAGAAAAAAATATAAAAAATATTGAAAAAGTTTTTAAAATTTATTTAAAAACAAACAATCCAAAATTAAAGCCAATTTTTGTGAATAATTACAAATGGCTTGGAAAATTAAATTATATAAAATTTTTAAGAGAAATTGGAAAACATTTTACTATTAATAAAATGTTAAGTTTTGATAGTGTAAAATTAAGACTGGATAGAGAGCAATCGTTAAGCTATATGGAATTTAATTATATGATTTTGCAAGCTTATGACTTTCTTGAACTTAACAAATCTAAAAACTGTCAAATGCAAATAGGTGGTTCGGACCAATGGGGTAATATTGTTAACGGAGTTGAACTTATTAAAAGATATTCTAGCAAACAAGTTTTCGGATTAACAACTCCTTTAATTACGTTAGCATCAGGAGCAAAAATGGGCAAAACTGAAAAAGGTGCTGTCTGGCTTGATGGTAAACTTTTATCCTCTTATGACTACTGGCAGTTTTGGAGAAATACAGATGACAGAGATGTAATAAAATTTCTTAAAATGTTTACAGATCTAAAATTAAAAAAAATTGAGGAAATAAAAAATGAAAATATTAATAAATTAAAAATTATCTTGGCAAATGAAGCCACTTCAATGCTACACGGTAAACTTTCAGCTATTAAAGCAGAAAAAACAGCTAAAGAAACTTTCGAGTCTGGTGGTTCTGGAACTAATCTTCCAGAAATAAAAATAAAAAAAGTTGAATTAGAACTTGGAATTAAGATCTTAGACCTATTATCATCAAATAAGATCGTTTCTTCAAAAAGTGATGCCAGAAGAGCAATTAAAAGCAATGCGTTAAAAATTAATAATAAAGTCTTAACTGAAGAAAATAAAATAATTAAACTTAATGATTTCAACAATGAAAAAGTTTTAAAAATTTCTTTTGGCAAAAAGAAACATTATCTTGTTAAAATTATTTAGATTCTTTTGATTTTTCTAAAGCTTTAGTAATAAAACGAGGCGTCAGTGTCTTAATTGGATTAATTGTAGTTTTCATTTTACCAGGCATTCCTTTCATTTTAAAACTAACACCAAACAAACCTTCACCAACTTCCTCAGGAATTATAATCTTTCCAATAACTGGTATTTTTGACAAAAATTTATTTAGGTTTTTAGCTGGAACTAAAGTGCCTTTTAAACTAGTCAATCCACTTTCCTCTTTGTATCCTTCCATAAGCACTGACACACTTGGACCTACTGCATAAAGTTCATTTAACTTTAAAAACCCTTTGTTGTTATTAATTTTAATTTCCATTTTTTCAAAAGACAATCCTTCTCCCTCTGCCAAATCTGCAAGTCCGCCAAAGTCGGCTAGAGATAAAAGTTTTACAACACCGGGAGCGTTTACTACTTTAAAGTTTTCAATAATTAATTTTGAGGAAGACGTATTGTCTTCAATTATTGACGAGAATATCAAAACTCCCTCCGTCAATCCTTTGAAAAAACTATATTCTGAAAGTAGTGGTTGAGGTAAATCCGAATAAACTTCTAAATATTTTCTTTTATTTTTTTTGTCATTTTTCATGGAGATATCTAAAAATTTATTATCTCCAAAATCTCCTTTAGATGAAATTTTAACAAATTTTCCTTTTTCTATTACCCCTAACAATCTAAAATTCATAAGTTTTTTTGATAATGGTGTGTCAATATTTTTCAAATCAATATGAATTTCTTTGCTTATTTTTTTTAGCATATTATTTTTTGTTTTTTGATTTAAATACTTATTCAAATTCTTAGCATCGTATTTATTACCAGATATTGTTATCTTTTTTCCAAAATCTAAAGTAAAATCATTTTTTAGATCTTTTTTTTCAAATGTTTTAACTTTAATTTTTTTTAATGAAGTTAAATTTTTTTTATTAATTTCAATTTTTTCCACTTCTATTAAATTTTTATTTTCTTTATACTGTAATTCTTTAATATCAATCTTGTCTTTTTTTGTACTAACTTTTAAAAATATTTTAGCAATTTTATTTTCTTCTTTTTCATAATTAATAAAATCAATACTCAATTTTTGAGCAAATTCAAAATCTAGATCAATATTTGAAATTTCCTTGAAGAAATTATTCTTAAAATCATAGTAATAAAAATCTTTATTATTAGCGCTATAACTTCCTGAAGCACTAATATTATTTTTTTTGTCCGAACTATAACGAATGTTTAAATCAGAATCTTTAAAACTTAAGCTATGAATTTCGTCTTTTAAAAAGGAATTTTTAAAAGATTTATCAAATTCAAAGAATAATTCATTTACTTTACCTTTGTTTGTATAAACATAATTTGTCACTTTAAAAGTTTTGTCGAAAGTAATATCTAAGAAGTTATCTAAGTTGGCGCTAATATTTAATTCTTCGTTAACAAATTTAATATTTTCAAAGAACGACAAGTAATTAACAATATTTCTTTTGTTAATTTTAATTTCTGTAGAAAAATCAGATTTGATATTTATTTCATCATTTCTTTTTATACTTAAATTTCCATTTTTTATCAAAATACCTTGAGTTTTACTTGATATGTTTTTAATTAAAATATCTGAAGAATCTGCAAAAAAATTAAAGCTTACATTTGTTAAATTTAAATCATTTCTTATAATTATGTCAGCTTCTTTAATCTCGCCTCTTAATATGAAATCACCAAAATTTAAGTTTTCTTTGAAATACATTTCTAAATTAATAAATAATTTTCCATTTTTAATTTTGTTAATTACTAAGCTATTTAAATTAGAAGGTTTTGTTTTAATAATAATCTTTTTTAACTGATCAATATTAATTTCTTTTGAAGATATATTGATTTTATCAATTTTGGGCTTTGATTTTACAAGTGAAATAAAATCTAAATAAGCCTTAACATTATCTACTGGAATTTTTGAGTCTTTATAAATTAATTTAGGATTATTAGTCTCTAAAAATAAATTAATATCTCTAATATCAAATTTAAATTTTATCTTTTCTAATTTTAATGAAATATTCTTATTATTTTCTGTAATCTTGTTGGAAATAAATTTATTAAATCTATCTGTTTCAAAACCTATAGTGGACAAAACTAGTGTTAAAGAAACCAAAAGAAATATTAAAATTATACTTGTGGTAAAAAATATTTTTCTCATTACTTGTTTGTTATCCCGGCTTCTATAAATTGATCAATATTTCCATCTAGGACATCTGATGGATTGCTACTTTCAACTTTATTTCTTAAATCCTTTACAAGTTGATAAGGTTGCAAAACATAAGATCTGATTTGATGTCCCCAGCCTATATCTGTTTTAGAATTTAACTCTTTTAGGTTCTCTTGTTCTCTTTTCTGCATTTCATGTTCGTAGAGTCTTGCTTTAAGCATTTTATAACAAGTTTCTTTATTTTTATGTTGAGACCTCTCATTTTGACATTGAACAACTATCTTGGTCGGAGTGTGGGTTATTCTTACGGCACTATCAGTTGTATTGACATGCTGTCCTCCAGCGCCGCTTGATCTATAAGTATCAATTCTTAAATCTTTTTCATCAATCTTAACGCTAATATCTTCATCTACTGCAGGATATACCCATACACTTGCAAAACTTGTATGTCTTCGAGCTCCGCTATCAAAAGGAGATATTCTTACTAATCTATGAACTCCAGACTCTGCTCTCATCAATCCATAAAGATAATCTCCGTCTACTTTTAAAGTTGATGATTTTATTCCAGCCTCTTCACCTTTATGCTCACTAATTATCTGATATTTGAAATTTTTTTTATCAAACCATCTTAAATACATTCTTCTTAGCATTTCAGCCCAATCTTGGCTTTCTGTACCCCCTGCTCCAGCATGTATTTCAAGATAAATATCGAAATTATCATTTTCTCCTGAAAGAAAACAATTAATTTGTATTTTTTTACTCGTTTTTAATAATTGATTAATCTTAACATCACAGTCTTGTAAAATTTCATCGTTTTTTTCTTCTGAGGCTAAATTATATAAGTCTTTTAGATTATTAATTTCTTTAGAAAAGGTTTGATAAGAATTTAAAATATCTTCATAATTTTTTTTTTCTTTTACTGTTTTTTTAACTTTTAGTTTATCTTTCCAGAAATTTTGATCTAAAAGAGCTTTTTCTATTTCCTTTAGCTTTAAGGCAATATCATTATTCTCAAAGATACCCCCTGATATTATTCAGAGTTTTTTCTACTTTGATTAATTTATTTTCAAAATTTTGCATTAATAAAATTGTCTGTATTTAATAAGTTTATCATAACTATTAATTGAAATTAATTCGTTATTATCAATATTGTTAATATCTCTAGCTTTTAAAGCTTCTATAATTGTATCTTTTTCTCCGAAAGCAGCTTTTAATCCTGTATTATAATTTAAAGAAGTTAGATAAATTCCTTCAGGTATTTCAAATTCTTTAAAATCCTCTTTAAAAAGAGAGCTCTTAACAAATTCTTTGAAAATTGGAAGAGCGGCCTTTGAGCCAGTTTCATATCTGCCTAAAGTCTCAGGATTGTCATAGCCTACGTATACTCCTATAACAAGATTTGAAGAGAATCCAATGAACCATGCATCATAATTTTTATTTGTAGTTCCTGTTTTACCTGCCAAAGGAACTTTCAAATCTTTAAGTTTTTTTCCAGTTCCACGTTTTACAACACCTTCTAAAATTGAAGTCATTTGATAAGCCGTCTCTTCACTAAATACTCGTTTGTTTTTATATTCAATTTTTGGATGGGTTTCTGAGTCATTTGAAAATTTATCACAACCAATACATTGTTTGTTTTCTAATTTAAAAATTGTTTTTCCTCTTCTATCTTGAATTCTATTGATTAAATTCGGTTTAATTTTTCTCCCCCCATTTGCAAATGATGCATAAGCAGAAGTAAGATTTAACAAAGATGTTTCTGCAGCACCTAGGGAAACGGAAAGCAATTCTGGGATATCATTATAAATCTCAAGTTCATTTGATAATTCTAAAATTTTACTTAATCCTAATTGTTTGGCAATTCTGACTGTCATTAAATTTCTAGAATATTCAATTCCTTTTCTTAATGTTGAAGGGCCGTAAAATTTTTTTCCATAGTTCTCTGGTTTCCAGTCTTTTAATCCCACTCCTTGGCTCTCTACAAAAGGAGCATCTAATATAATTGAATTAGGAGAGTATCCATTTTCTAATGCCGCCGCATATACAATGGGTTTAAAAGCAGACCCAGGTTGTCTTTTAGCCTGTGTAACTCTATTAAATTCGCTAGATTTAAAATTAAATCCTCCCACTAAAGCTTTTACGTCTCCTGAATGTGGGTCAAGAACTACTATTCCACCGTTTACTTTTGGATATTGTTTTAAATCCCAAATATTATTTTCTCCCTTAACAAAAATAATGTCAGCAATGTTAAATATATCAAAGATATTTTTTTTATTTGGGATTGCCCATTTAAGTTTTTTTAAAGCAATATTGCCCTTGAGACCTGAAAATGTTTCAAAATTTATCCCACCTTCATTAATTCCTGTGATCTCAGCTTTTTTCCAATTTAAAGTTGGGTCGATTCTCAAATTTTTAATTATCTTTTCCCAATTTGGATTCTTTATTTTATTTGTTATCGCTCCTCTCCATCCATGTCTTCTATCGTAAGCCTCTATTCCATTTCTTAAAGAAATAATTGCTTGTATCTGGTAATTAACATCTAGCGGAGTCCGAATAGACAATCCTTCTGAATAGAGTGTTTTGAATCCATATTTTTCCTTAATAGATCTTCTAACTTCTTCCGTATACGAATTAGCTTCATTCAAAATTTCTATTTTTCTTCTTTTTAATATAATTTTGGATTCTTTAAGCTCATTAAACTGTTCTTTTGAAATGTAATTATTATCCTCTAAATTTTGAAGCACCAGATTTCTTCTAAATTTTGCAACATCAGGATACCTAAACGGATCATATCTGCTTGGCGCTTTAGGCAAAGCTGCTAATAAAGCTGCTTCGGTATAACTTAAATCTTTGACTGATTTATCAAAGTATTCTAAACTTGCCGCTGCTATACCATAAGTTCCTTGGCCTAAATAAATCTGATTCAAATATAACTCTAAAATTCTGTCTTTTGAATAAGCCCGTTCTATTCTAAATGCTAATATAGCTTCTTTAATCTTTCTTTTTAAAGAAACTTCATTTGTAAGCAAAAAATTTTTTGCTACTTGCTGTGTAATAGTAGAGGCTCCCTCTAATCTCTTATTTTCACTAATGTTCTTTAAGTTTTTCAAAAAAGCTCTGAGTATTCCTTTGGCATCCACACCTGGATGGTTGAAGAAGTTTTTGTCTTCTGCAGATAAAAACGAGTGAATTACCTTTTTAGGAATTGATTCAAATGGAATAAATAGCCTTTTCTCTAAAGCGTATTCAGCAATTAATTTTCCATTATCAGAATATACTCTGCTTGAGATTGGAGGTTGATAATTTGACAATTTCTTATAATCAGGTAACCCAATAGAAAAGTACCAGAGAGTAGAAAAAGCAAAAAGTAAACAAATTAATGCAAATATGATAAAAAATTTAATTGAAAAGTTTAAAAATTTGAACATCTTAAATAACCTAATAAATAAAATCTGGCTATCTTAGGGCATTATAATCTTATTATATTATTATAAGTGCAATTAATAATGAAATTGTATAGTATATAGATATGTTAAAAAACAAAATTCAAAATTTCAACAGATTAGAAGGAATCCAAATAAAATGGAAAAAAATTTATATATCGATGCTTCGCATCCAAATGAAACCCGTATTGTTCTTAAATCAAACTCCTCAATTGAGGAGTATGAATTTGAAGATAAAAACAAGTTAAACTTTAAAAATAATATTTATCTTGGGACTATCAGCAGAGTTGAACCCTCATTGCAAGCTGCCTTTATTAACTTTGGTAGAATTAGACACGGTTTTTTAGCATTTAACGATATTCAGTCGGATTACTATCAAATTCCGTCTGAAGACAAGGAGAGAATAAAAAATGCTGAAGAAAAAATAAGGGAAAATCTTAAAAATAAAACTCTGGAAGATCTACCTAACGGAAAGCATGATAGTGATCACACTGAAAAAACAGATGAAAAAAATTCAACTAAAACTGATGAAGATGTAAAAAAAGAATATAGGGAAGAATTAAATACTTCTTACGGATTAAAAAAATATAAAATACAAGAGGTAATAAAACCAGGCCAAGTCATATTAATTCAAGTTATCAAAGAAGAGAGAGGTCAAAAAGGAGCGGCCTTAACTACTTTTATTTCTCTAGCAGGAAAGTACATAGTCTTAATGCCAAATACTCCTAGGGGAGGAGGTATTTCTAGAAAAATATTTAATTCTTCAGATAGACAAAAGATCAGAGGAATTTTAAATCAAATTGAAATTCCAAAAAGCATGGGAGTTATAGTTAGAACTGCTGGTGCTAATAAAACAAGAAATGAAATAGAAAAAGATTTTCAGAACACTCTAAAAACTTGGGAAGATATTGGAGAGAAAGCATTAAATTCTAACGCTCCGTCTCTAGTTTATGAGGAGGGAGACATCATCAAAAGAACTCTTAGAGATACGTACGATAATGAGACAAAAAATGTTTATATTGATGGCAATGAAGCTTATCAAAAAGCAAAAAAATTTATGAAAGAATTAATGCCTAAAAATGTCAAGAATGTAAAAAAATATCGAGGTAAAATTCCTCTTTTTCATGATGCAAATATAGAAAAAGAATTAAATAATATCTTTGAGCCTAAGGTAAAATTAAAATCTGGTGGATACTTAGTAATCAATCCAACTGAAGCACTTGTCGCAATAGATATAAATTCTGGACAATCAACTAAACAAATGAATATTGAAAAAACTGCATTAAATACGAACCTAGAAGCAGCTGAAGAAATAGCTCGCCAAATAAAAATTAGGGACTTGTCTGGTTTAATCGTAATAGATTTTATAGATATGATGAATTTTTATAATAGAAGAATAGTAGAAAAAAAAATGAGAGAAAGCATAAGAAAAGATAGGGCTAGAATTCAAGTAGGTAAAATTAGTAATTTTGGTTTACTTGAGATGACAAGACAAAGACTTAGGGAAGGTTCTATTAATTGGGAAACTATACTTTCTATAGATTCTTTTGCGCAAAAAATTATAAAAACTATTGAATATCTAGCATTTACTAATAAGGCAAAAATCACAAAAGCTCATATTCCTGAAAAAGTGAAAATTTTTATAGATAACAAATTATCAAAAGAAATAGAATATTTTGAAAAAAAATACTCTTTTAAAATTAATCTTATAGCTGATACTAAACTAATTATACCTGAATATAAAATTGAACTTCTAAATAAATCAAAAAAAGTTATTAACACATTTGAAAAAATTGAAAAAATTAATGAAGTAAATTTAAATTCAAAAAATAAAGAAAAAGTAACCAAAAATAAAGCCAGCAGTAAAGCAGAACAAAAAAAATTAAAAAAAATTAAAACTCCGAAAAAAAAAATTAAAACTTTAAGAACATTGTGGGTTAGAAGAAAGAAAAAAAATTAAATCAAACCATCTATAGGAGAAGTGGGCGTAGCAAAAAATTTTTTTTTCATTCTACCTGCCAAATATGAGTCTCTGCCAGAAATTACTGCATTTTTAAATGCGCTAGCCATTTTAATTGGATTTTTTGCATTGGCTATTGCACTATTTATTAAAACTCCGTCACAACCCATTTCCATTGCAATTGTTGCATCAGATGCTGTACCTATACCAGCGTCAACAATTACTGGAACTTTTGATTTTTTAATTATTATAGAAATATTAACTTTATTTTGTAAACCTAGTCCTGAACCGATAGGAGACGCTAACGGCATAATCGCTGACGCACCATAGTCTTCAAGTTTTTTAGCTAACAACGGATCATCGGTACAATAAACCATTACCTTAAATCCTTCTTTAACAAGTATTTTTGTTGATTTAAGAGTTTCGATCATATTTGGGTATAAAGTTTTTCTATCTCCTAAAACTTCTAGCTTAACTAATTTCCACCCTCCCATTTCTCTCGCTAGTCTCAAAGTTCTTAAAGCTTCTTCAGAACTATAACAGCCTGCGGTGTTAGGTAAATAAATTATCTTCTTTGGATTTAAGTAGTCAGTTAAAATTGGTTTTTTTTTATCTAAAATATTTATTCTTCTTACGGCGACTGTAACCATGTCAGCTCCAGATGTTTTTACTGCTTGAGCTGTTTCCTTAAAATTTTTATACTTTCCAGTTCCAACAATTAATCTAGATTTTAACTTTATATTTGCAACTTTAAAAATATCTTTCAAGAAATTAACCTCCCCCTATGAAGTGCACTACTTCTAATTTATCCTCATTTTTCAAGTATTTCTTTTTATAATTTACTTTTGGAATAATAATTCCATTATGCTCTATAGCTACTTTTTTATTATTAAGTTTAAATCTTTTTAATAATTCATAAATAGTTATCTTAGGTCTTATTGTAATTTTTTTTCCATTTAATTGTATTTTTGCCATAATTGAGTTAATTAATTAATTTATATAATTAATGATGAATAAAATTATAATTCTTAACGGACCAAACCTCAACCTTTTAGGTGAGCGAGAAAAAGAGAAATACGGTAATATTACATTAAAAGATATTGAAAAAAATTGTAAAGAATTTGCCCAAAAAAATAATATTGATCTAGCTTTATTTCAATCTAACATTGAAGGAGAGTTAGTTGAAGAAATTCAAAAAGCAAGGAAAGAACATCATGGATTAATCATAAATGCTGGCGGCTACACTCACACTTCTGTTGCAATACATGATGCATTAAAAATACTCAAAATGCCAATAATCGAATTGCATATTACTAATATTTACAATAGAGAAGAATTCAGGCATAAATCGCTAATAAGTAAAATAGCAACAGGCGTTATATGTGGTTTTGGGACTGATGGGTATCTAATGGCATTAACAGCTATGAAGGCTTATTTAAAATAATGAAAATAGATAAAAAATTAATTAAAGAACTAGTCGATCATTTAGCTGAATTTAATTTAACTGAACTTGAGTATCAAGAAGGTCAAACGAAAATCAAAGTTTCAAAAGCTTCTAAAGGAATAGAGCAAATTAAATCTTCATCAGTAGTTTCTCCTAATAAAGCAGTTCTGAGTGAAAAAGATGAAAGTGATGGAGTAAGAGTAAAATCTCCAATAATAGGTACAGCTTATTTAGCTCCGGAACCTGGTGCAAAAAAATTTGTTGAAGTTGGAGATAAAATTAAAAAAGGACAAACAGTTATGATTGTTGAAGCGATGAAAACAATGAATCATGTTCCCTCAACAAGTGATGGTACAGTAAAAAAAATCCTTGTAAACGATGGTCAACCAGTTGAGTTTGGGCAGCCATTAATTATTCTCAAATAAAAAATAATGTTTAAAAAAGTATTGATAGCTAACAGAGGAGAGATTGCTGTTAGAATAATTAGAGCATGCAAAGAATGGGGTATTGGAACTGTAGCAGTACACTCTGACGTAGACTCGGATGCTATGCACGTAAGATTAGCTGATGAAAGTGTTTGTATAGGATCTCATCAACCTCAAAATAGTTATCTAAATATTTCATCAATTATGTCTGCTGTAGATTTGACTGGAGCAGAGGCTATTCATCCAGGTTATGGTTTTTTGTCAGAGAATGCTAAATTTGCAGAAATAGTTAGTAAACATGGTATTAAATTTGTTGGTCCAAGCTCCGACTTGATTTCTAAAATGGGAGATAAAATTGAAGCAAAAAGAATAGCAAAAAAGTATGGTTTGCCAATAATCGAGGGATCTGAAGGAGCAGTAAAATCATTTTCTGAAGCAAAATCTATATGTAAAGAAATTGGGTATCCGGTTTTAATAAAAGCTGCAGGTGGTGGAGGTGGAAAAGGAATGAAAATTGTTGAGAAAGAAAGTCAATTAGAAAATCTATTTTTAACTGCAAAAAATGAAGCAAAAAAATATTTTGGTAATGATGAGTTATATATTGAAAAATATTTTAAACACCCGAGGCATATTGAGGTACAAATTATGTCTGCAGAAAATAAAACCGTACATTTAGGAGAAAGAGATTGTTCAGTGCAAAGACGGCATCAAAAACTAATTGAAGAAACTCCTAGTCCAGTTCTAACAGATGAGCAAAGAAAAGACTTATTAGAAAAAACTGTAAAAATGGTGGAAAAAATCGGTTATGAAGGCGCAGGAACTGTAGAGTTTATTTATGAGAATGGAAAATTCTATTTTTTAGAAATGAACACAAGAGTTCAAGTTGAACATCCTGTTACTGAAGTTCAAACAGGCATTGATATAGTTAAAGAACAATTATGGATAGCTTTTACTGGAAAAACTGCTTTAAAACAAAGTGACATAGATCCAAGGGGTCATTCTATTGAATGTAGAATTAACGCGGAAAATCCAGCTTTAGATTTTCAACCTAGTCCAGGATTGATTAGTGTATGCCACCAGCCATCTGGATTTCGAACTCGAGTTGATGGTTCAATCTTTCAAGGATGTAAGATAACTCCTTACTATGATAGTTTAATTGCAAAAGTTATTTGCAAAGGAAGAAATAGGAAAGAAGCAATTCAAAGAACGTTGAGATCCTTAGATGAGTTTGTTTTAGAAGGGATTACAACAACTATAGATCTTCATAAAAAAATATTAAATCATAAAAAATTTTTAAACTCAGATTTTGACACAAATTGGTTAAGTAAGGAAAAATTCTATTAAACTTTATTGCAATTTACTAATTGTAAATCATAAATTGCATGATCAAATGGCGCTATCGTAGGATCTGAAGAAAATGTCCAACCATTAAAAATAAAAACTTTTTCATTTTCATTTTCAGACACATCTTTGACTTGTATATAAGCGACGCTATCATCTTTATTTTCTGAATTAATTTTTCCACACCTTAATACTTTAATTTCGAGTGGGCCAAATTTCTTTGTTTCACCCAAATTAACTATTATGTCTGAAGTTTTAGCTGTAATTTTATCTAAACCTATAAACTTTGCATTTGATAATTTGTTTTTTGGTAAAAAATTTTTTTTTTGCTTTATTGTATCATTGATTGGCACTTCGTCTTCAGAATTATCAACTTCTTCAAAGCTCGGTTTTAGTTCATTCAAATTAATTAAAGGCGCACTAATAATCTTATCTTCAGATAAAGAAGATTGACAATAAAAAAGTATAAGAAAAGTTGATAATACAATTCTACTATTTCCAAGTTTCATATTTTCTTAACTTATCACCTTTCTTAATCTTTGTTGGTTTATAGCTATCTTTGGTTCCAGTTTTGTTTTCAGAGTGATTTTTTTGCCAGTTATATTTTTTTTCATTATTATTAGGAATCTTGTCGATTGTATGATGCATCCACATAAACCAATCAGAGGTAATTTTCGTTGCTTCTATTTTGTTGGAATATATCACCCAACGTTCATTCTGTTTACTTTTATAGTACTTGTTGCCAAATTCATCTCTACCTACATATTTTCCAAAAAATAAAGTTTTCAAAAAAGTTCCAAGCGTCTGTCTGTTCCACCAAGTAAAAAATATTTTTAAATTCATTTTTTTGATTTTTATAAATCCACACAATTAATAAGTGTATAATTATATATATCAGACACTCGTTATATTTGCTATATATCTTTAATAAACAGAATCCTTTTTATAAAATGAAAAAATTTATAGTTGAAACTTATTATACGTGTACCTTTAAAACAGTTCACACTCTAGATAATCTTAATGATCAAGAATTAGCAAGAATTGACTCCAGAAATGATGGAGAAGTTGAAGTTATTGATGTCAAATTAAATAATCGTAAAACAAAAAAGATTGGCGAAAACAAAAAATCCTCAGAAAAAATCAAAAAAACAGATAGTCTATTATCTTCATCAGTTACAAAACAAGTTACCAATACTAAAAGTCAAAATATTGTTAATGATATTAATTCTATTAAAGTAAAAAATAATGCAAGATTTAAAATGCCTGACCGTAGAAAAGGTTATATTCAGAAAGCACAAATAGGAGATCACAAAGTTTATTTACACACTGGGGAATATGATGATGGTAAAATAGGTGAAATTTTTATTGATACAAACAAAGAAGGTGAGTTGGTTAAAGCCATGATGAATAATTTTGCAATAGCAATTTCTCTTGGTTTACAATACGGCGTTCCACTTGATGAATACGTTGATGCATTTATTGACACCAAGTTTGAACCATCTGGAAATGTAATTGGCAATGATAGGATTTTAAGTGCTTCTTCCATTTTAGATTATGTTTTCAGAGAACTTGCGATATCGTATTTAGGGAAGGAAGAATTAGCTCACACTCCTTCTATAGCAAGCACTAAAGATATAAATACTGATAGTGCAGATGATAAATTTCTAAAAATTGTTAAAAATATAACTTCTAAAGGTTTTGTAAGAAGTAATTACGAGGAAAAATTAGTCGATCTTTCTGATGTAAGAATTAATCTGAAATCCAAAAATTAATTTTTTTTAATATCGATCTTTATTCCAAGTTCTTTTAATTGTTTAGCGTCGACCTCTGAAGGGGCTTTCATCATTAAATCTTGAGCATTTTGGTTCATAGGAAATAAAGTTACTTCTCTTATATTTTTTTCATTTGCAAGTAACATTACTATCCTGTCTACGCCTGGTGCTATTCCCCCATGAGGTGGTGCTCCATAGCTTAAAGCATTTAACATCCCGCTAAATTTTTCTTCAACTTTTTTTTTGTCATACCCTGCTATTGAAAAAAGTTTATACATTAATTCTGGTATATGATTTCTTATAGCACCAGAAGATAGTTCAACTCCATTACAAACAATATCGTATTGAAATGCTTTTATTTCTAAAGGATTGTTAAAGTTTAACTTATGTGCTTCCCCTTGTGGCATTGAGAATGGATTGTGGCTAAATTTAATTTTTTTAGTCTGGTCGTCTAACTCATACATTGGATAGTCAACTATCCAACAAAATGCAAATTGTTTTTCATCAATTAAATCTAAATCTTTTGCTATTTTATCTCTAGAAATTGATAAAATTTTTTCAACTTCTTTAATTTTACCACAAGCCAAAAATATACTGTCTCCTATCTCTGCTTTACAAATCTTCATTATTTCTTTTAAAGAATCTTCACTAAAAAATTTACCTACAGGGCCTTTACCTGAAATTTTTTCGTTTTTTTCAATTGTAAAATAAGCTAAACCAGAAGCTCCTTGTTCCTTTGCCCAATTATCGATATTATCAAAAAAACTTCTTGGTTTATCTTTTGTATTTTTAGTGACAATACATCTTGCTTTACCCCCTGATTTTACTAATTTCTTAAAAATATCAAATTTTACATCATCTCTAGTAAAAATATTTGTAATATCATTTATCAATAAAGGGTTCCTTAAATCGGGTTTGTCAGTGCCATATCTTGTCATTGCCTCTTGGTATGGAATTTTTGGAAATTTATCATTCATTATTTTTTTTGATGAAAAATTTTTAAATAAATTTATCATTAAAGTTTCTACTACTTTAAAAACATCTTCTTGTTCAACAAAAGACATTTCAATATCAAGTTGATAAAACTCACCTGGACTTCTATCAGCTCTTGCATCTTCATCTCTAAAACATGGTGCAATTTGAAAATATTTATCAAATCCTGAAATCATAATTAGCTGCTTAAATTGTTGAGGTGCTTGGGGTAAAGCATAAAATTTACCTGGATTTAATCTGCTAGGTACTAAAAAATCTCTAGCACCTTCGGGGCTCGACGAGGTTAAAATTGGAGTTTGATATTCAAGAAAACCTAATTTTAACATTTCTGTCCTGATAAAAGATATCACTTTTGATCTTAATATAATATTTTTATGCATTTCTTCTCTCCGCAAATCTAAAAACCTATATTTTAATCTAATATCTTCTGGATAATCTTGTTCACCAAAAACTGGCATAGGTAAGTCTTTTGACTCTGATAAAATTTTAATTGATTGAATATTAATCTCGATTTTACCTGTCGATAATTCTAAATTTTCTGTGCCCTTTTCTCTTTTAATAACTTTTCCTGTAACGGTTAAAACAGACTCAGGTCTAAGTTTTTCTAGTTCTGAAAAAAATTTACTATTATTTTCTATAACGCATTGAGTTAATCCAAAATGATCTCTTAAATCTATAAATAGTAAATTTCCATGGTCTCTTTTTCTGTGTAGCCAGCCCGATATAGAAACTGTTTTTCCAGAATCTTTTTCTGTTAACTCAGAACAATTATGAGATCTATATTTATTCATTATTTAATACTTTTTTTATTAAATTAATATTTATCGATTTTCCAGAAGATAAAGACAAATCATCGATTTCTTTTATAAATTTAAATACTTTTTCATAAGAACGTTCTATATTCTTTATAATATACTCTGATATTTTGGGGGTTATTTCTATTTGCTTATCAGAGAAAGATTTGGAAATTATTACTCTAAGCAAGTCATCAGTCGGTAATTCAATTCCTAAATTTATAAAACTTTCAGTTCTAGATCTTAAATCTTTTAAATCAAATTTTATATTTCCTAAAGGCAAAATAGAGTTTACAAGCAAATAACTGTCTGATTGTTTTGATTGATTTAATAATGAATAAAAAATTTTTTCATCAATATTCTTTTCATAGTTATCTATTATTAAACAATCTAATTTTTCAAATTTTGATATTGTTTCATTGCCTACTTTTTTTGCATCCATTATATGAATGAGATTAATTTTTTTTTTCAAAATATTAGATAAATGTGTCTTACCACAACCTTTTGGGCCAAAAATATTTACCCATTTACCTGGCCAATTCGGCCAGCTTTCAATTAGCCTATAAGCTGAAAAATTATTGCTAGAAACATAATAATCTTGTTCGTAATATTTTGTTTTAAAGGGAAATTTAAATACTAATTGACTCATCAAATTATAGTTAGTTGCCACTGTCCTGCTATCATTTTTAAATTAATATTTTGATCTTTTAACTTATTTATAATTTTATTAATTTTACCAAGGTATTTTATTTTTACCAAAACGTAATCTTTGTTTAACTTTTGAACATAAAAATTATCAATCAAATCTATCTTATTTAATCTATTACTAAACTCAACTAAGTTACTTTTTTTATTCAATTTAATTTCAACATTCAAAAAAGAAGGAGTTCTTACATCAATTAAATTTTGTGATTTAATCAAATCTCTTATTATACCATTAATTTCAAAAATAATTTCTCTATAAAACTCTTTCTTATTCAAATTATTTTTGTTTTTGATAGATAAATTTTTATTTATTTTTTTACCTTCAATCCGTGTATTTAAAAAAACTTCAGCAGTATCTTTCTTTATTTCGATATTGGCAAATACTATATTATCTGTTTCGTGCTCTTTAAAAAAATCAGAAACTTCTATTTTATAAATATTGTCTTTATTTAAATTAATCCTTTGAATATTTTCAATATTTTCTGTGGTTAGAATATATTGAATTAAATTATCAGATTTTTCTTCATTCCAATTTTCATAAAAATAATTTTGTGTATAAATAAAATATTGTTCTTCTTTTTTTAATAAAGGAAATAATATTACTTCTGTATTAATTATATCTGAGTAAAGAATATTTTTACCATAGAAAAAGTCATGCATTTTATCTTTATCAAAAAAAACATTAACCTTTGCATTATTATTTTCTTTGTTCTCATCCTCGCTGATAATTTGGTAGTATGAAATTAATTTTTTAATTTGTTCTAAATTAGTCTTAGAAATTCTTTTATAATCCTCTTCTAATAAAAGCCTGTTAATCAACTCATCAAATGCTTTTTTAAAAGCATAGCTAATTAATTTTTCTTTATTTTTAGAAGTTTCTTTGCTTATCTCAATATTATTAACATTAAATATGTTGTTATCTGATAAAACTGTTTCAGTTTTAAATAAAATAATTAATATGCTGCATATAAATATTAAATTTTTCATAGTTAGCTAATTATCATTTTTATTAATGAAAAAAATACAAAATAGTTATAAAAAAAGTGGTGTTAATATTTCTATAGCTAATAAATTCGTTAATCACATTGCAAAAATATCCAAAAAAAATGTCAAAAAAACGGATAAGTCATTTAATGCAGATAATATAGGTGCTTTTGGATCTGCTTTTGACATAAGTAATATTAAGATTAAAGATCCTGTTGTCGTTTCTTGCACAGATGGTGTGGGCACTAAAATTGTTTTAGCTAATAAATTTAAAAAATTTGATACGATTGGAATAGATTTAGTCGCAATGTGTGTTAATGACTTGATTGTCCAAGGTGCAAAACCTTTATTTTTTTTAGATTACATAGCTGTAGGAAAACTAAATTTAGATAGAACAAAAAGTATTTTAAAAGGAATTCTTAAGGGCTGTGAGGTTTCAAACTGTAAACTAATCGGTGGCGAAACTGCGGAAATGCCAGGAATTTATTCTGAGGATAAATTTGATTTGGCGGGTTTTAGCGTAGGTATTGTTTCTAAAAGAAAAATTTTAAATAAAAAAAATGTAAGGAAAAACAATTTAATTTTAGCCATTCCCTCTAGTGGTATTCATTCAAATGGTTATTCCTTGGTAAGATCAATTTTAAAGAAAAACAAGATTACAAAAAAATTAAAGAAAGAGTTATTAAGACCAACAAAAATTTATACAAAAGAAATATTAAAATTAGTAAGTAAAAATTTAATCAATTCAGCAGCACATATCACGGGAGGTGGGTTAATTGAAAATATAACAAGATCAATTCCAAATAATTTATCTATTAATATAGATCTTTCAAAAATTAAAACAAAAAAGATATTCAAATGGTTGAAATCAAAAAATATATCAAATTACGAAATGTTAAGAACTTTTAATTGTGGTGTTGGTTTTTGTATAATAATAGATAAAAAAAATATAAAAAAAATTAAAAAATATTTTTCTAAAGACTATATGCCTTACGAAATTGGTTACGTTTCTTCTAAGGGAAAAAAATTAAATTTATATAACTCTATTAAATGGTAAAAAAAAATGCATGTATTTTTATTTCAGGTTATGGATCAAATTTAAAAGCTTTGATACATAATACAAGGGATCATAATTTTCCTATTAATATAAGTCTTGTAGTCAGCAATAACTCAAAAGCAAAAGGAATTTTGCATGCAAAAAAAAATTCAATTCCTTATTTAATTATAAATACTAAAAAAAGAAATTTTGAAAATGTTATTTTAGCTGAAATCAAGAAGTATAAAATATCTCTAATTTGTTTAGCAGGATATATGAAAATTATTTCAAAAAAATTTATAAAAAATTCTGGAAAAAAAATAATTAACATACATCCATCTTTACTTCCTAAATTTAAAGGACTTAATACTTTCGAAAGAGTATTAAAAAATAATGAAAAAAAAACAGGATGCACAGTTCACTTTATTAATGATAAATTAGATAGTGGAAAAACAATTGTTCAGAAAAGTTTTTTTATTAATAAAGGTGATAATGTAAAAGTTTTGAAAGAAAAAACTCAAAAACTAGAACATAAAGCATTTTCTGAGGCTATTATTAGAATTTACAGATATAACTAGTTTTTAAAAAAAAAACTAATTTCTTTTTTTGCATTATCTACTGAGTCAGATCCATGAACAGAATTTTTGTCAATTGATATACCATAGAGTTTTCTAATCGTGTTATCTTCTGCTTTTTTTGGATCAGTTGCTCCCATCAATTTTCTGTTAGATAACACAGCGTTTTCACCCTCTAAAATCATAGCTACTATTGGTCCAGATGATAAATATGTGCACAAATCATCATAAAAGGGCTTAGATTGATGTACTTTATAAAATTCAGCGGCTTCTTCTTTTGTTAAATGAATTTTTTTATCTTCCTTAATATTTAAATTATTTTTTGTAAAAATATTTTTGATTTCATCTATTAGATTTCTTTCTACAGCATCAGGTTTAATTATTGAAAGAGTTTGCTCTATATTACTCATAATTTTCTTCTATTAATTGGTTCAATAGTCTCACCCCAAATCCAGTTGCACCCCCTGAATTTAAAGCACCTCCATATTTTGAAAAAGCCATTCCAGCTATATCTAAGTGAGCCCAAGGAGTTTTATTTAAAATAAACCTTTGTAAGAATTGAGCTGCAGTTGTTGATCCAGCTCCACCAACATAATTTATATTTTGCATATCTGCATTTTTAGAGTTCATAAGCTTATCATAATTTTTATGTAAAGGCATTCTCCACAATTTTTCCTCAACTTTTTCTCCTGCATTTAAAATTTGTTTAGATAGTTTGTCATCGTTAGAAAAAAGTCCGGCATATTCTGATCCTAAAGAAACTATGATAGCGCCCGTTAGGGTTGCTAAATCAACTATAAATTTTGGCTTAAATTTTTTTTCAGTAAAAGTTAATGCATCTGCTAAAACCAATCGACCTTCTGCATCTGTGTTTAACACTTCAATAGTTTTACCACTATAAGATTTAACAATATCTCCAGGTCTTTGAGCAACTCCACTTACCATGTTCTCCACAAGCCCTACAACTCCGACGGCATTAATTTTTGCTTTTCTTAACGCTAAACTCTTCATTAAACCGACTACTGCAGCAGAGCCTGCCATATCATAGGTCATGTCTTCCATAAATCTTGCTGGTTTTAATGAGTAACCACCAGTATCAAAAGTAACTCCCTTTCCAACAAAGGCTAATGGTTTAGAATTATTTTTTGCCCCGTTCCATTCCATTGTTACAAGATATGAACCTCTAATACTGCCCATACCTACTCCGAGCAAGGCATTCATACCAAGTTTTTTTAATTTTTTTTCATCGTATATATTTACTTTTAAACCGTCTTTTCTAAGAGAGTTTAATCTTTTAGCATATTCATCTGGATGCAGAATATTTCCTGGCTCAGAAACTAAATCTCTTGCGTAAAACGTTCCTTCTTCCAAGGCTTTGAATTTTAATTGATTTTGAGCTGAAGGTTTATTTTTACTTCCTAAAACATTTATAGAAATAATTCTTGTTTCTTTTTTCGTTTTATATTTTTTGAATTCATAAGATTTTAATTTAAGTCCATGAAGAAAATGGCCTATAAGGTTTTCATGTTTGCCTACTACACTATCTGAGTTTATAAAATACTCACTGTTCTTCCCATAGTTTACACGTCCGTAGAATTCGGCACCTAAATTTTCTATATCAAAGGTTTTAAAATCTTTTTTGATTGAAATTAAAACTATCTTTTTTTTTGAATTGACCTCAAAAACAAACATATTTTTTTTCAAATCGCTAGTTTTTAGCAAATCTTTTATGTAAGAAAACTCTGAGCTAGAAAGGTATTTTTTCAAACCATTAATATTAAATTTTTCATCAGCAAATAGGACATTATTAGCTGAAGATTTGCCGATGTTTTTGTTTGAAAAGTTAATTTTTATAGACATAAGTTTTAAATAAATAAAGTTGAGAGGTATATATGTTCAAATATATCATATTTCAATGGAAAATTCATTATAGTGTACTATCATAGGTTGAGTTTTGGTTAAAGTTACATTATTTTAACATATCAAATTACAATGCTACAAAACAAAATTTATCAAAATTTTATTAAAGAGATACTAAAAACATTTTTTGTTATACTTTTAGGGCTCACCCTAATTGCCTGGACAGTAAGAGCAGTTAATTTTTTAGATCTTATTGTTGAAAGTGGCTATTCTATCTCCAATTATTTTCAATACTCATTTTTAAATTTATTTGGTATTTTGACAAAATTTATACCTCTAGCTTTCTTGTTATCTTTAATAATTTTTATAGTAAAGCAAATTCAAGAAAAAGAATTTATAATATTATGGACCTCTGGAGTAAAAAAAATAAAAGTAGTAAATCTTTTTTTTCTAGTCTCATGTTTTGTTTTAATATTATATATTTTTTTTTCAACTTTGATAACTCCTTTAGCTTTAAACAAATCTCGCTCAATAATTAGTCAAAATAATTATAATTCATTTTTGCCTACTATAAGAATTCAGCAATTTAGCGATTCCTTTGAAGGTTTTACATTTATAGTAGAAAAAAAGATCAAAAATAATATAGAAAAAGTTTTTATTCATGATAATTCCAATACATTAAAAAATTTAACATCAGAACAAGATGAAAATTCTTCAACTACAATCGTTGCTGAAAATGGTGTAGTTGAAGAAAAAAAAATGATTTTATTTAATGGCCAAATTATTTCATCGAGAAGAAATAATAGTAAAAATGAAATCATTAAATTTGAACAATTGAACATAGATTTAAAGAATCTTCAAACTGGAACGATTAAACAACCAAAATTACAAGAGACTTCTACCCTTAAATTATTTCAGTGTATTAATGACTCAGTAAATAAAAGTGAAATTAACTGTAAGGAAAATGCAAAAAAAGAAATTGTTACAGTATTAAATAGAAGAATTGTACTTCCTTTATATATTCCGATTATAGCTCTTTTATGCTCTTTTTTATTAATTAAAACTAAGACACAGAGAAGTCTTTTTTTAAACAAATATAGTATATTTGTTTTAAGTTTTTTAATATTGCTTTATGCGGAACTAATCATTAGGTACACAGGTATATCAAAAACTATTGGTGTTTTGTTTACTATCTCTCCAATAATTCTGATTCCAATAATATATTTATTATTAACTTTTAAACTATCAAGAGAGTCTATCTATAATGAATAAAGTTTTATTTAATTATTTATTTACTGGCTACCTAAAAAAAATTTTAGTAGTAATCTTTTTAGCTTATTGTTTTGGGATAATATTAAATTTATTTGAAGAAATAGAATTTTTTAAAAATCTAGACTCTTCAATTTTAATACCTTTATCCCTTACAGCATTATATGTCCCTAATATAATTATTAAATTACTTCCTTTTATAATCTTTATTTCGAGCATGTGGTTTTTATTAGATCTAAGAAATTCTACAGACCTTCTAACTATGAAAGTTTTTGGATATTCAAATTTTAAAATTTTTTTTATAATAGCTTTAATGTCTTTTATATTTGGTTGGATAATATTATTCGCTTTTAACCCAATAACTTCAACTATGATGAAGTATTACGAGCAAACAAAATCTAAATTTTCCCGAGATATAGATCACTTAGTCTCAATTAACAAAAATGGTTTATGGATTAAAGAAAATATCAATGGTGGGTACAGAATAATTTCTGCAGATGAAGCGAGGAATAATATTATTAAAAACGTATTAATTTTTAATTTAGATGAAAATAATGTTCTAACTAGTAAAATTTACTCAAAAAAAGCAGATATATCAGAAAATAGATGGGGTTTAACTGATGTAGTTATCAATAAATTTGAAAATGGAATAAATGTCGAAAATTATTTAAATGAATATTCAATATTATCAAAATATAATTATGATAAAATTACAAGTTTATTTAAAAATTTCGATACAATGTCTTTCTTAGAATTATTATTGAATTATGATGACCTTCTTAGACAAGGCTATAACAAAATATATCTAGATCAAAATCTAAATTCTATGCTATCTATGCCTTTTTTCTTATTTATCATGACCTCTCTGGCTTCAATATTAACCATGAATACTCTTAAAAAATCAAATAATTTTGCAATTATAATTGCAGGTCTTGTTGCTTGTGTAGCTATTTATTACTTTAAAGATTTATCCTTAGCACTAGGTCAAACTAACAGAATATCTTTATCATTAGCAGTTTGGATACCAGTAGTTACTCTAGGATTATTTAGTTCAATCGGAGTTTTACAAATAAATGAAAAATAGAATAATTATTTTTTTAACATATATATTTTTTTTTGTACCAGTATTAGCTGAAAATCTTAATATTGAGTCCTCAATTATCACAGTAGATAAAAAAACAAGAATTACTATTTTTAAAGATCAAGTCTCTGTTAAAGATGAAAAAAATAATCAACTTTTAACAGAGTCTGCTGAATATAATAAGGACCTTCAAATATTAAAAACATTTGGAAAAACTACAGTTATGACTTCAGGAGGCTTTACTATAGAAGGTCAAGACTTTTTTTTTGACAATAATGAAAATTATATAAAATCAGATAGCCCAGCAACTGTTTTAGATTTAGAAAAGAACAAAATTTACTTAGATAATTTTAAATACTCAACTTCAGATGGTTTCTTTAAATCAGCTGGAAAAATAGAAGTTATAGATTCTAAAAATAATAAATACAACTTTTCTCAAATTTATATAGATGAAAAGAAAAAAGAAATTGTAGGAACTGATTCTAAAGCATTTCTAAATCAAGAAGACTTTAAAATCAGCAAAGATAACAAGCCTCGTATTTTTTCAAACACTGTTAATATGTATGAAGAAAAAACTAAATTTACTAAAAGTATCTTTACATTATGTGATTATAGAAAAAATGATAAATGTCCGCCATGGTCAATACAAGCTAATGAAATGCTTCACGATCAAAAAAAGAAAACAGTTTTTTACGATAACGCAGTAATAAAAGTTTATGATTTTCCAATTCTTTTTCTACCAAAATTGTCACATCCTGACCCTACTGTGGACAGAAGATCAGGTTTTTTGGTTCCGTCATTTTCTGACTCTAAAAATCTAGGATCAGGTTTTGATATTCCTTATTTTTGGGCCTTAGGAAAAGATAAAGATTTCACTTTGAGAAATAATATTTTTGCTTCAGAAAATCCTTTATTCTTAGGCGAATATAGACAAGCATTTAAAAAATCAAACTTAATTTTAGATTTTGGTTACACAGAGGGTTATAAAAAAACTTCAGAAACAAAAAAATCCGGAGATAAATCACATTTCTTTTCTAAATTTGTAAAAAATTTTAAGGGAAAAAATAACTCTAGCAATAGCGTTGAACTTACAGTGCAAGAAGTGTCAAATGATAAATATTTGAAATTATACAAGATAAAATCAGACTTAGTTGATTATGAAACAGATGTTCTTGAAAATTCTTTAGTTTTCAACAGAGAAAGTGAAAAATCTTTTTTAGGTTTTAAAGCAAGCGCATATGAAACATTAAAAGATAATTACAATGACAAATATGAATATATTTTACCAGACGTTATTTATGATAGAAATTTATTCGCTAGTAATAAATATGGAAGTTTAGATCTTACTTCAAATTTAAATGTTCATAACTATGATACCAATAAGTTTACAAAATTTTTTGTTAATGATCTAGATTGGAAATTTAGAACTAACATTTTTACATCTGGCCTAAAAGGGAATTGGATAGGAAAATTAAAAAATGTTAATTATGAAGCCAAAAATACAACTGAATATAAAGAAGAAACAGAAACAGAATTATTCGGAGCTCTTGGTTATCTAGGTAAAATTGATCTTTTTAAAAATGATAACAATAATAATTACCTATTAACTCCTAAAATGCTTTTAAGATATTCCCCAGGAAGCATGCGTAAAGATAATAGTAGTTTTAGAATAAATAATAAAAATATATTTAGTTTAGATAGATTGAACTCTTATAACAATTTTGAGAATGGTCTGAGTACTACTGTTGGATTTGACTATGAAGTCAAAGATAATGACAAAGAGTTTAATTTTTCTATAGGTCAAATAATAAATAAAAAAGAAAATAAAGATATGCCTTCTTCTTCAAGCTTAGATGAAAAATTGTCTGATTTGGTAGGTAATACAAATATTAAAATTAACAATAAATTAGATTTTAATTACAATTTTGCTTTAGATCAAAACTACAAAGATTTAAATTATAATGAGATGGGATTTAATGTTGATTTAAATCCTATTAAATTCGATATAGATTATCTTCAAGAAAAAAAACACATTGGTAACCAAGAATATTTCAAAACTAGTGCGCAATATTTAAAAGGTGATAATGGGCTCTTTGCTTTTGAAATGAAAAGAAATATAGTTACGAATTCTTCAGAATATTATAATTTAAGTTATGAATATCTAAATGATTGTCTTAGAGCAGGCTTAGTTTATAGAAGAGAATTTTATAATGATTCTGAATTAGAGGCAGAAAATTCATTGATGTTCAAAATCACATTAACTCCTTTTGGAGATATTAAATCGCCCTCTTTTAACAAATAAATGGAAATAAAAAAAAATCTAAAGATTCTTTTCATTATAATCTTACTAAATATTGGAACTAATTCATTTGCATCAACAAAAAATAAAATAGTTGTAAGTGTTGAAAATCAAATAATCAGTTCATATGAGTTAAAGAATAAAATAAAAACAATACTATTTCTAAGTGACCAAAACTTAAGTCAAAAAAATATTGATTTTACAAAACAAATAGCGTTACAACAACTAATTGATTATAAATTAAAAAAAATTCAAATAACAAAATTTAATATTAAATCAGACAATAATATTCAGACTAAGAATCATTTAGAAAGCCTATCTTCAAAGTATGAGACAAATATTGATGGAATGAAAAAAATTTTTAAAAACAATAATCTTGATTTTGAACTGTATGTAAATGAAATTGAAACTGAATTTAATTGGCAAAAATTAATTTTCCGTACTTTTAGAGATAAAATTACTTTAGATAAAAATGAAATAGATAATGAGTTAAATGATCTATTAGAAACCAAAAGTAATCTTCAAGAATATGAATTAGCAGAAATTGAAATATCATTGAAAAATAATTCAGATGACAAAAATACTATTATAGAAGTTAATAACCAAATTGAAAAAATTGGATTTGAAAAAACAGCAATAAAATATAGTATGTCGACCACATCTTTGGACGGTGGAAAAATAGGTTGGATAAACTCTAAATCTTTATCAAAAAAAATTTTGACTATTTTGGATAAAATGAAAATCGGTGATATTTCAGAGCCTATAGTACAAACAAATACTGCAACTATAATAAAGTTATTAGATAAAAAAACTATAAATCTTAACGAAATGGATCTGAATGAATTAAGAAAAAAAATAGTCAACAATAAAAAAAATGAACTTCTAAGTCTTTATTCTAACAATTATCTTTCAAAAATAAAGAATAATGCTCTAATTGAAATAAGATGAAGAAAAAAATTATTATAGTAGCTGGTGATCCAAATAGTATTAACTCTGAGATAATTTCAAAAACTTGGAAAGCAGTTAATACATCTATTAAAAGAAAGATATATCTAATAGGCAATTTTAATTTGATTTATAAACAATTTAAAAAGCTTAAACGTAAGGTTACAATTATTAAAGTGAAACAATTAAAAGATCGCTCTTCTCCAAACAAATTAAAAATAATTGATATCCCTTTAAATTTTAAAAATCCATTTAAAGTCTCATTGCAAAACTCAACAAAATATATAACTGAGTCTTTTAATTTAGCTCATAAATTAGCTCAAAATAAGAAAGTTAAAGGATTAATCAACTGTCCTATTGATAAAAAATTATTAAATAAGTCGAAAAAAATTGGTGTTACTGAGTTTTTAGCATCAAAAAATAAAATAAATAAAGATTCTGAAGTAATGTTTATTCATAATAAAAAACTCTCGGTTGTGCCAATTACAACTCATATAAATATTAAAAATGTATCAAAAAAAATAAATATAAATCTTATAATAAAAAAAATGAATACATTACAAAAAGATTTTAAAAAACTATTTGGTAAAAGCCCTAAAATTGGAATTTTGGGCCTTAACCCTCATAATGCTGAGTTAAACAGTAATTCAGAGGAGGTGCGAATAATTAATCCAGCCATACTAAAACTTAAGAAAAAAGGATTTTATGTGGAGGGCCCCTTATCAGCAGACACTTTGTTTATAAATAATTATAAAAAATATGACGTTATAGTTGGAATGTATCATGATCAAGTTTTAACACCTTTTAAATCTCTATTTCAATTTGATGCTATTAACATAACTCTTGGATTAGATTACTTGCGAGTATCTCCAGATCATGGGCCTGCTAAAGATAGAATTAATAAAAATACAGCTAATCATTTGAGTTTGTTAAGTTGTGTTAAGTTTATTAATAGTCTTAATTAATGCGCTACGCAAAAAAATCTCTTGGGCAAAACTATTTAACAGATTTAAATATAGTAAAAAAAATAGTCAATTTAACAAAAATTTTTAATAAAAATATTTTAGAAATTGGTCCTGGTAAAGGAGCTCTCACAGATGAAATCTTAAAATATAAACCAAAATCTCTTATGTTAATTGAGAAAGATGATAACCTGACAAAAGAATTAAGATCAAAATATGCAAATAATAAAAAAATAACAATTTATAATAAAGATATTCTTAAATTTGATTTTGAAAAAAAATTAAAAGAAAACTCTATTATTTTTGGGAATCTTCCTTACAATATTTCTTCTCAAATACTGGTTAAAATAATTAAATTCAAGAAATGGCCTCCTAAATACTCTGACATAATTTTCATGTTTCAAAAAGAGTTAGCAGAAAGAGTCGTTGGAAAATTACATACATCAAAATATGGAAGATTATCTATTTTAACAAATTATAGATTAAGAACCTTAAACAAGTTTAATGTTTCTCCAAATTGTTTTTTTCCAAGGCCTAAAGTCGACTCAACCGTTATATATTTTAAACCTAATAAGAAAATTCTTAGAAGAATTAAAAATATAGAAAATTTAGAAAAAATTACACATGTTTTATTTTCAAATAAAAGAAAGATGATTAATAAAGCTATTTCTAAATTATTTAAAAATCCTAAAATACTATCTCAAAAATTGAATATTGATTTATCCCTAAGGCCTGACCAATTAAGTGATAAAGATTTTTATAGAATTGTTGAGTTTTATGAAAAAATATAAAAAAATTTAGAATTTTTTTTTATCTTTTTTCTTAAGGATAATATTTTCAACCTCTTTAAAACAGTTTTCAAGATTATCGTTGATAACAACAAAGTCATAATCCTTCTTATGAGCTGAGTCTCTATCGTAAGCTTTTAATCTTTCCTCAACAACATTTGGTTTATCTTGATTTCTTTGAATTAGCCTTTTTTTTAACTCTTCTTTGCTTGGGGGAAGAATAAAAATTTTTAATAAATTTAGTTCTTTAAATTTAGAGAGTTGTTGAGTGCCTTGCCAATCAATATCAAACAAAACGTCGTTTTTATTATTTAATAAATTAATTACAGAATCTTTAGACGTGCCGTAATAATTTCCAAAAATTTTAGCATATTCATAGAATTCATTATTCTTTATCTTATTTTCAAAATCATTTTTATTTGTAAAATAATAATCTATTCCCTCTACTTCGTTTGGTCTTGGTTTTCTGGTTGTATGAGAAACAGAAATTTTAAAGTTTTGATGTTTTTGTTGAATTTTTTTACTTATCGTAGTTTTCCCTGCTCCGGAAGGGGAAGATAAAATTACCATGATATTATTTGAATCATGATTCATTTTTAAAACAGTCTTAGTTATTGATTTGATTTACTATCAATAAATTTTATAGCATCGCCTACTGTCAAAATCTTCTCGGCTTCGCTGTCAGATATTTCTGAACCAAACTCTTCTTCGAATGCCATTACTAATTCAACAGTATCTAAACTATCAGCACCTAGATCATCTATAAAACTTGCTTCTTCTGTTACTTTTTCTTCCTCAATACCTAAATGATCAGCTACTATTTTTTTAATTTTTCCTTTTATATCGTCAGACATTAAATACCTTTGTTATGTTAATGATAATTTCTTATTAGATTATTGGATAGAATTGTCAAGCCATATACATTCCACCATTAACATGAATGGTTTCCCCATTAATATAATTTGCCATATCAGATGCTAAAAAAGCTACACAATTCGAAACATCCTCACCTGTTCCTAAATCCCCTGCCGGAATTCTACTTATCAACTTCGTTTTATACTCTTCGGGAATTTTATCAGTCATTTCTGTTTTTATGAAACCAGGTGAAACACAATTAATATTAATGTTTTTTTTTGCATATTCTAAAGCTAGACTTTTGGAAAAAGCAACTATTCCAGCTTTCGATGCTGAGTAATTTGTTTGCCCAAAATTTCCTGTGTGTCCAACTATTGAAGTAATATTTATAATTTTTCCAGATTTATTTTTGATCATCTTTTTAATTGCAGATTTACACATTAAAAAAGTCGAAGTTAAATTTATATCTAAAACTTTTTTCCAATTTTCTTCAGTAAGTCGTATTGTTAAACTATCCAAGTTTATACCAGCATTATTTATTAAAATATCTAAACCTCCAAGTTTGTTATTTGCTGACTCTATAAAAGTTTCAATTTTAGAATGCTCGGCTAAATTAAATTTTTCAATTTGTAGGTCACTAAATTTACTTTTCAAATTATTTAATTTTTCTTCTTTCGTTCCAGTTGCCAAAACAATAGATCCACCTTCAACAAATTTTTTTACAAGGCTATTTCCAATTCCTCCAGTAGCGCCAGTAATTATTACTTTTTTATTTTTTAAATTCATCAGTAGTTTTTTTCATATCATCTATTGAATTTATACTAAAGCAATTAATATTTTTTAATGTCCTTTTAACCATTCCACTTAAAACTTTTCCAGGCCCTATTTCAATAAAATTATTAACATTTTCTTTAGACATGTGAATTATACTTTCCCTCCATCTAACTGTAGAACAGATTTGATCAATCAATAATTTTTTTATATTCTCTGGATTATTTTCAGGTTTAGAAGTTACATTGCAAATAACATCAAAAATAGGTTTTTTAAAATTAACTGAATGAATCTTATCTTTCATTTTAGTTGCCGCAGAACTCATTAAAGAACAGTGAAAAGGTGCACTAACATTTAAGGGAATGAACTTTTTTTTATTTTCTTTTAGAACATCTTGTAAAGAATTAATACTTTCAACATCACCGCTTACAATTGTTTGACCTTCGGCATTGTCGTTAGCAATTTCACAGACGCCCTTAGTTTTAACCTCTTTAATCAAATTATTAATTTCATCTATTTTTGAACCTAATACAGCTATCATGCTACCTTGGCCTATTGGCACAGCTTCTTGCATTGATTTACCTCTTTCAAAAAGCAAAAATAAGGCATCATTAAATTCTAACGAGTTTGCACAAACTAAAGCGCTATATTCCCCTAAAGAATGACCAGCAAAAAATTTGGTAGATTTTAAATCAAAATTATATTCTTTTTTGAGAACTGAAAAAATTGCATAACTCACAGTAAGTATCGCTGGTTGTGTATTTTGTGTTAATCTTAATTGATCTTCTGGACCTTCTAAAATAATTTTTGAAATTTTGTAACTTAGTTTATCATCTGCCTCTTGAAAGATTTTTTTTACAGTTTCGAAATTATTATAAAACTCTAATCCCATCCCTACAACTTGTGAACCTTGGCCTGGAAAGAGTATAGCGTTCATATTTTCAGCATTTATTCGAAGATAATTAGTATTGATATAAATATCTATTATAGTATAAAGCTTTTTTTACAATATGTACTTTAAAGCTAACTAATAAACAATATTCTTTTTTTATGTCATTTTACGAAAATACTTTAGTTACCAAGCAAGATTTGGGCAAAACTGAATTAGGAAAAATCAAAGAAAAATACAATGAAATCATAAATAACAATTCAGGCAAAGTAATAAAAGTAGAAGAGTGGGGTTTATTGAATCTAGCAAGAAAAATTAAAAGATATAAAAAGGGATTTTATATTCATTATAAATTTGAAGGAAGTAAAGAGACCTTAAATGAAATCAATAAAAAAATTAAAGTTGATAGCTCAATAATTAGACATCTTGTTGTTAAATATAAAAATTTAGATACAAAAAACGAATACTTTAAAAAAGAAAAATAAATGAAAAGAAAAGGAAAAAAATTTCAAAAAAAGGGACAAAGTTCTCTAAGTAAACTAAGTTTATTTCAAAAAAATGAAGGAAGATTTAATAAGTCTTGTCCTTTTTCAGTAAAAAATGCGCCTGTTATTGATTATAAAAATATTAATCTATTAAAAAAATATATATCTGAAAATAATAAGATTCTCTCTTCTAAAATCACAGCAGTTTCCAGTGGCAAACAAAAAAAGTTAACAAGGGAAATTAAAAAAGCAAAAATTCTAGGATTAATATAAATAATTATGGAAATAATACTTTTAGAAAATATAATGAATTTAGGAAACATTGGTGATAAAGTTGTAGTTAAACCAGGATATGGAAGAAACTACCTTTTAAAAACAGGTAAAGCATTAAGATATAGTAAAGAAAATTTAGAACATGTTTCTAAAAAAAAAAATGAATTAAATAAAAAGAATGTGGAGCTTAAAAAGAAATTAAAAGAAACCGCTAAATTAATCAACAAAAAATCCTTTAAATTTAATAAAGAAAGTAAAGAGAATGGTGAATTGTATGGATCAATTAAACCAAAGGAAATATCAGCAGCAATCCTGAGCCAACTGAAAGTTGAGGTAAAACCTTCACAGATAGTATTGAAAACTAATTTAAACAAAATTGGTAAATATACAGCAGATATAAATTTTCACTCTGAGGTTTCAGCTCAAATCTCAATCCAAATAGATAAAATTCAATCAGTATAACTTTTCCACAGATTGATAAAAAAAGTGCGTAACTTTTAGCTTTTATTACTTTGCCCTCTAACTATTATCAAGGTGTGGAAAAAATCAAATTAACAGATAATAATATAGACCAGAAACAACCATCTAACATTGAAGCTGAACAAGCTTTATTGGGTTCAATTTTAGTCAATAATGATATTATTGATGAAATTTCAACAATTATAAATCCAACAAGTTTTTACGACCCTGCTCATACAAAAATTTACGAAGTAATTGAAGCTTTAAACAACAAGGGAATGATTGCAAATCCTATAACTTTAAAAAATTATTTTGAAAAAGATAATATGTTAGATGAGGTTGGTGGAACTGAATATTTGGTAAAACTTACAAGGTTTTCTGGTTCAACAAAACAAGCTTTAGATTATGCAAAGGTAATTCATGAAATGTATCTTAGAAGAGAGCTAGTTCTAATTTCAGATAATTTATCCTCTGAAACATTAAATTCAAAAGAACAAACCGCAGAAAAAATTATTGAGAGTACAGAAAAATCACTTTTTGATCTGGCTGAAAGAGGTAGTTTTTCTCAATCATTTTTGAAATTTAACCAAGCATTAGATCAAACGATTGAGATGGCAACTCTTGCAATGAAAAATGATAAAGGAATTGTTGGAGTTCCTACTGGTTTAACAGATTTAGATGAAAAATTAGGAGGATTACATAAATCTGATTTAGTAATATTAGCTGGAAGACCTTCAATGGGTAAGACTGCTCTAGCAACAAACATAGCTTATCACGCAGCTCAAAATATTTTGAGTAAACAAGAAAAATCATCTGTGGCCTTCTTTTCATTAGAGATGTCGTCTGAACAATTATCTACTAGAATTTTGTCTGAACAAGCCAGAATTAAATCTGACGACATAAGAAGAGGTAAAGTTACTGAAGAAGAGATTAATCGATATATTGAGACTTCAAGAAATATTTATAATCTTCCACTATTTATTGATGAAACTCCTGCCATTACAATTGCCACATTAAGTAATAGGGCAAGGAGAATTAAGAGACTTTTTGGAGTAAGTTTAGTTGTTGTTGATTATATTCAATTAATGAGATCAACTTCAAATAGAACCGACAACAGAGTGCAAGAAATTTCTGAAATTACACAAGGCTTAAAAGCTTTAGCTAAAGAACTTAATGTGCCTATTTTAGCCTTATCACAGCTATCGAGGGCAGTAGAGCAGAGAGATGACAAGCAGCCACAATTAGCTGATTTAAGAGAATCAGGATCAATTGAACAAGATGCTGATGTGGTAATGTTTGTTTACAGAGAAGCTTATTATTTAGAAAGAAAGATGCCTAAACAAGGTTCAATTGAATATGCTGAATGGCAGTCTAAAATGAGTGATGTTCATGGGCTTGCTGATATTATCTTAGGAAAACAAAGGCATGGTCCAACAGGTACTATCAAAGTTGAATTTGAGGGAATATATACAAAATTCAAAGATTTAAGCAAAAATTAAGTCTAAATTTTATCTTTAGTTATAATATATTTAAGATATATCTGAAATATCTCTATGTTTACTAGTATTTATAAAAAATTGGTTATAGATTTTCCTAAAGTAACTCTTCTATTTTTAGCAATATTAATTGGCTTTTCTTTTTATCATGCTAAAAATTTTAATTTAGATGCATCATCTGACGCTCTCTTGCTTGAAGGAGATCCGGATCTCAAATATTTAAGAAAAATTAATGAAACATATGGTTCAAAAGACTTCCTAGTTTTAACTTATACTCCAGTTTCAAGTTTTGTTGAAAAAGAAACTATACTTAATCTTCAGTTATTGAAATCCAAAATTGAGAAATTATCCTGGGTGGATAGCGTTATAACAGTTATAGATGTCCCTCTTTTAAAAAGCACCGATGAAGGGTTAATGGAAAGGTTAAAAAATTATAAAACTTTAGCCTATCCTGAAATAGACAGAAAGAGAGGATTTGATGAAATCATAAATAGTCCTATTTATAAAAATTATGTTATTAGCGAGGATGGCAAAACATCTGGGATTGTTGTCTATCTAAAAAAAGATGAAAGACTTGCAGAATATATAAAAGTTAAAGACAAATATTTTAATCAATCTATTGAAACAGGTTTATCAAAAAAAGAAAAAATAAATTACAAAAAATTTCTCAATGAATATGAAAAATATAAAAATTTATACAATATTAGAAATCATCAAAATATAGCAGAAATAAGAGATGTAATTAGCAAATATGGAGAAAATGCTAAAATTCATTTAGGAGGTATTCCGATGATTGCTGACGATATGATGAGCTATATCAAAAGTGACATAGTTGTTTTTGGAATTGGAGTTTTTATTTTTATTATTTTAACACTTTGGTTTATTTTTAGAAATTTCAAATGGGTGGTTATGCCTTTATTAGGATGTGCGACTTCAGTAATTATAATGGTCGGTCTCTTAGGATTAATTGGATGGAAAGTAACAGTAATCTCATCAAACTTTATTGCTTTAATGCTAATATTAAATATGGCGATGAATATCCATGTTACTGTTAGGTTTTTACAATTAAAAAAAGAATTTCCTCAATTAACAAAAGAAGAAGCTGTTTTTGAGGCTAGCAAAAAAATGATGCTTCCAATTCTTTATACTGTTTTAACTACTATTTGTGCTTTTTTATCTTTAGTGTTTAGTGGAATCAAACCAATAATAGATTTTGGGTGGATGATGACTTTAGGATTAATTGTTTCATTGCTAGTTACATTTTTATTATTACCTTCTTTATTAAATTTGTTTTCATCTAAAGATGAAATAGACGTTAAAGACACAGAAAAATCCTTTATTACTTCTGTTTTAGGTTCTTTTGCTAAGAATAATAAAATTCTTATTTTTGGATCTACCTTACTAATAGTCATATTTAGTATAGTTGGAATATTTAAGCTAGAAGTTGAGAATAGTTTTATAAATTATTTTGATAAAGAAACAGAAATTTATAAAGGAATGAAAAAAATTGATGATGATCTAGGTGGCACTACTCCTCTAAATATAATTTTAAAATTTCCAATAAAGAAAAAAGAAATTAAGGAAGAAAATGATGAATTTGATGATTGGGAAGATGAAAATGAAGCTAACGAAGATAAAGCTAAATATTGGTTTACAAGAGATAAAATGGATAAGATCATTAAAGTCCATGATTATCTCGACTCTTTGCCAGAAATTGGAAAAGTTTTGTCATTTGGATCAATTTTAAGAGTAGCTGAAGATTTAAATAATAAAGAATTGCAAAGCTTAGAAATAGCAGTTTTATACAGTAAAATTCCTGAATCGATAAAAAAAGAGATTATAACACCTTATATCTCGGTAGATGAAGATGAAGCAAGAATTAGCGTAAGAATAAAAGACTCTTTAAAAGATTTAAGAAGGAATGATCTAATCAAAAAAATTAATTCTGACTTAAATACAAAATTAGGTTTAGATAGAGATGAGTATAAACTAGCAGGTGTTCTGATCTTATTTAATAATTTGTTGCAGAGTTTATTTAAATCTCAAATACTTACTTTAGGTATAGTCATGCTTGGAATTTTTTTGATGTTTTTAATTTTGTTCCGAAATATTGTTCTTGCTTCTATTGGAGTTGTTCCAAATTTTATAGCAGCTTTTTTTATTCTTGGTATTATTGGTTTACTTGGTATTCCACTAGATATGATGACCATAACTATAGCGGCAATTACAATTGGTATAGCTGTAGATAATAGTATTCATTATATTTATAGATTTAAAGAGGAGTTTAAGAAAATAAATGACTATAATAAAACTCTTGATAGGTGTCATAGTACTGTTGGTGTTGCAATTTTAAATACCTCGATAACAATTGTTTTTGGGTTTTCAATATTAGTTTTGTCAAATTTTATACCAACAATATATTTTGGTGTCTTTACAGGTATTGCAATGATGTTAGCTATGATTTCTGTCTTAACTTTGCTTCCTAAGCTTTTATTAGTTTATAAGCCTTTTGGTGAAGAATCAGACAAGCCAGTATGATCAGCAACTTTCTAGAGAATATAAATAGTATAAATTTATTTGATATATTTGTTAGTATAATTTTTATTTATTGTGTAACGCAATGTTTTTTAAAAGGCTTTTCTCTGAGCTTAATTTCTTTTATGAAATGGGTTCTTTCCACAATTGTAACAATTATACTGGTTCCAAAACTTCAGCCAACAGTGAGCGAGTATATAGAGTCTGAATTTATTAATAATGTCGGTCTAGGAATAGCAGTTTTTATTTTTACCCTATTTTTAACAATAGTTATCGGAAAGGCTTTAAGTAGAGCCGTAACCTGGACTGGTGTGGGATCCATAGATAAAACTTTTGGTATGCTGTTTGGTATTTTTAAAGGGTATGTAGTCTCGGTGTGTATATTTTCTATATTAAATTGGTTTTATCCATATCAGAATTGGGGTATATCAGCTGATGATGCTATCTCATTTAATTTAATTAATAAAGGAAGTAAAATATTAATAGAGGAATTTCCCTCAAATGAGGATTTCATTGATACAAAAGAAAAAATTGAAAAAATTTAAATTAGATAAATTAAGAGAGGAATGTGGTGTTTTTGGAATATCCAGCCATGAAGATGCGTCTGCCTTGGTTGCATTAGGTTTGCATGCTTTACAACATCGTGGTCAAGAAGGTTGTGGAATAGTTTCCTTTGATGGTAAAAATTATCATTCAGAAAAAAGACAAGGATTAGTCGGTGATCACTTTACTAAAAGCGATGTTATCAAAAAACTTCCAGGAAAATTTGCTATAGGACATAATAGATATTCTACGACCGGTGAAACTTCTTTAAGAAATATACAGCCTTTTTTTGCAGACCTACATATGGGAGGATTAAGCATAGCTCATAATGGTAATTTAACTAACGCTTTAGCTTTAAGAGAAACTCTTGTAAGAGATGGTGCAATTTTTAGAACAACTAGTGATACAGAAACGATAGTACAACTAATTGCAAAATCTAAAAGAGAAAAAATAGTTGATAAATTGATAGATGCTCTTTTTCAAATAAAAGGAGGTTTTTCTCTAGTTATTATGACTAATAAAAAAATAATAGGAGTAAGAGACCCTTTTGGTATAAGACCATTAGTAATTGGCAAATTAAAAGAATCTTTTATTTTAGCTTCTGAAACATGTGCCTTGGATATTGTTGGAGCATCATTTGTAAGAGAAGTTGAGAATGGAGAAATTGTAGTTGTAGAAAATAATAAAATAAATAGCATAAAACCTTTTCCAAAACAAAAAGCGAGACCGTGTATATTTGAATATATTTATTTTGCTAGGCCAGATAGTCTTGTTGATGGAAAATGTGCATACGAATATCGAAAGAATTTTGGTATTCAACTTGCCAAAGAGACAGATATTAATGCAGATATAGTTGTTCCTGTTCCTGACTCTGGTGTTCCTGCCGCTTTAGGTTATGCAGAGTATTCAAAAAAAAGGTTTGAATTAGGATTAATAAGAAATCATTATGTAGGAAGAACTTTTATTGAACCATCTCAAAACATAAGAAGCTTGGGTGTTAAATTAAAATTAAGTCCAACAAAAAGTATTGTTAAAAATAAATCTATAATATTGATAGATGACTCTTTAGTAAGAGGAACTACGTGTCTCAAAATAGTAAAAATGCTTTACGAGTCAGGAGCTAAAGAGGTGCATGTAAGAATTGCTTGCCCTGAAATAAAATTTCCAGATTTTTACGGTGTAGATATGCCAACCAGAAAAGAGCTTTTAGCGTTTAAAAAAACTAATGAAGAAATGTGTCAATATATTAAAGCTAAATCTCTTAAATTCTTAAGCTTGGGTGGACTTTATGAAGGATTGAATAAAGGTAAAAGAAATAACACTTATCCTCAATTCAGTGATCACTATTTTACAGGTGATTATCCAATCAAACCCACTGATAATTTGGGCGAAGAAAAAATTAAACAATTGTCTCTTCTAAGCAGCAAATCAAGCAGTTAGTTTAAGATTATTAATTTATTTTTATCGTTAAGATAGACGATAGAATCGTTAATAAATAATGGAAAAGATCTAAGCTTAGGCGGAAGTTTGTGAATATTTTTTATTTTACCATTTAATGAAAATTTTACTAAATAAGAGTTATTTAAAAATAAAAATAAATCATTATTAACAATTACTAAAGACTTTATATAAATAGTTTTTTTTTTGGTATCCAAAAAATTAGCTATATTTTGGCTTATATCTTCTGAATACATTATCTCTCCAGTGTCTAAGTTTATACAAACTAGCAAATTATCTTTAGTAATTAAAAACAAATTTTTTCCAGAAACTATTGGTTGTAGCAAAGATGTAATTGCGATCTTAAAAAATATAGAACCAGTGTTGGAGTCTAATATATATAAGTATAAATCAGTAGAAACAATTATTTTTTCTCGATGTAAAACTATTGGATTTGAATAAAATAAATTACTTGGGTTTATGTCCAAAGATTGATTTAAATTTATAAACCATTTGATAGTTTTTCGACTATCAAT
>QCGX01000007.1 GCA_003278125.1 Pelagibacteraceae bacterium AG-390-C22
AAAAAAAATCCAAAAAGAAAAAAGAATATTTCAGAGAAAACTTCATTAATAATTTGTTATGGAGATAGTATTTATTCAAATAAAAAAAATTCAATCTCATTATTTAGGATTTTTTTTAAAAAAAAATTGAAGAATTATTTTAATACGATACATTTTTTACCTTTTTATCCTTCAAGTAGCGATAGTGGTTTTTCTGTAAAAGATCATTATAAAATTGAGAATAAACTTGGTAATTGGTCTGATATAAAAAAAATTTCAAAATCAAATGATATTATGGCTGATATAGTAATTAATCATTCTTCAGCAAGAGGTTTATGGTTTAGAAACTTTTTAAAAAACAAAAAACCAGGTAAAAATTATTTTTTAACCATAGACTCTAAATTTGATACTTCGAAAGTGATACGGCCAAGAGATCATAAATTATTAAAAAGAATTAATATTTTTAATAAAAAAGAATACCTTTGGAGAACTTTTAGTGCAGATCAATTAGATCTAAATTTTAAAAATCCATCTGTACTATTAAGATTTATAAAAATAATGATTAATCTTATCAATCATGGAATAACTGTTTTTAGATTGGATGCAATTGCTTATCTTTGGAAAGAAAGCGGTACAAAATGCATCAATTTAAAACAAACACATGAAATAATAAAACTTTTAAGAACAATTTGTAGTTATCTAAATGTGGAAACTATAATTGTTACAGAAACAAATTTACCCGAACAAGAAAATCTAAGTTATTTTGGTAAAAATGATGAAGCTAATTGGATTTATAATTTTTCTCTACCACCATTATTAATTCAAGCTTTTTTATTTGAGAATAGTAAATATTTAAATCAATGGAGTAAGAAACTCCCAATGACAAAAAATGGGAATAGTTACTTAAATTTTATATCATCTCATGATGGAATCGGTATTAGGCCCACAGAAGGAATATTTAATAAAAAAGTATTAAAAAACTTTCTTAAAAGACTAAAAAAAAATGGATCAAAATTTTCTTATAGAAAAATCGAAAATAAATCAAAAAAAGTCTATGAGGCAAATATAACTGTTTTTGATGCCCTTAAAAAATCAGATTATGACTTAAAAGGAAAATTTTATTTAGAACGATATGTTTCTGCACATTCAATTATGATCTCTTTTGAAGGAATCCCTGCATTATACTTTAATTCTTTGTTTGGAAAATCTAATGATGAAGCTAAGTATATAATAACTGGAAATAATAGAGATGTTAATAGATATAAATGGAATTATAAAAATATTTCAAAAAAACTTAATAACAAAAATTCCAGACAAAGCGTATTTTTTAAAAAAATTTCAAATTTACTTAATGTCAGAAGAAAGCAAAAAGCATTTCACCCTAATGCCTCAAGACACCATATAAACCTTGGGTCAAAAATTTTTTCTTTCAAAAGAATAAGTATGGATAAAGCACAAACTATAATTTGTATTACAAATTTATCGTCAAAAATTCAAAGAGCACGCCTAAATAAAACTTATCATAATTGGAATAATTTAATCAGATCTAAAATTGAAATAAAGAATAAGCTTTTAATATTAAAACCCTTTGAAACTATTTGGTTGAGTAATAGATAGTTTTAAGTCTTTTGTATCTACCAATCATTGAATAAATAGTTTATTCATACTAAAAATAATCAAATTCAATGAACTATAAAATTAAAAATTTAATTTTGGTTTTAAGCATTCTCCTAAGTTTTATTATCTCAATATTATTTTGGAAAAATATTGCTTTAGATTATAGCAATATAGGAGATGTAATAGGTTATTACTCAGAAAACACGATTAGTGAGAGAAATAATCTAATACGATTTGTTTTTTTTACAGGCTTCCCAATTATAGTTTTTTTCATTTTAATTAAAAACTTTTTTTTCATGAATGTAAGTTTAAAAAATTTATTTTGTTTAAACTTAAATGAAAAACAAGATGAAAATAATTATTTATTAATTATCTTATTTATTTCTATATTATTCGTAACAATAAACTATTTGGCAACAGATTTATTTGTAAACTCTTTAGATTATTTTCATGAGGGTTTAACTCTTAGCATGGCCTTCAATTATTATAAAACTGGTCTAATATGGGAAGGTTCCTATTTATCTAATAGTCTGTTTAGTGACATATATACTGCAATTATTCCTTGGAAAATTTTTAATAATATTACAATTGGATCTTATAAAGTTTTTCATTATTTTTTAAGATATTTAACTGAAATTTTTCTTATACTTTTTATTTATAAATTCTCATTTATTTTTAATTTAAAAAAAAACACTCAAATAATTTTTTTTGTAATAATTACTTTAATCTTGTTAAAACTAAACAGAGATTTAACAGAAATATTTTATCCTTTTAGATATCGAGACATACCAATTTTTATTTTACTATATTTAGCTATTGATTTTATTAAATTTGAACATCGAAAATTATTTACTCCATTTTTCTTAGGTTTTTTTTCTACTCTTGCTATATTTTGGAGTCTAGACAGAGGAATTTATTATCTAATTAGTTTAATAATTCTTCTATGTCTAGCAATGGTAAGAAAAAGATATTTAGCAAGCTCATTATTAACAGTGGGAGTATTTTTATCTTTTTTATCTTCATATATTTTTTTTGGTCCTTCTGAAACTAAGAGTTTTATTTATAATTCAATGAACATTGTAAAAGATTTTAATCTTTTTGCTGGTTCACCTTATCCAACATTATTTGATTTTGAGAACAAACATTCATCAAGAGGAACTATAAATTTATTTGTTATTATATTTAATGGATTTTTAATTTCTTTAATTTTATTAAGTAATAAATTTAAATTGAACAATAATTCAAAAATATTTTTATTTTTCTTTTTTATTGTTTCGTGTTTGATATACACAAGTGCTTTAAGCAAACCAGATGGATATCATATGAAACAATCTATTTTTTTTAGCAAAAGCCTTTTGATTTCCTTATTAACTTTCCTTCTTTTTCAAAAAAACTATTTTGATGATGTAAAAAAATTCAGATTAATTTCATATATATTATTAGTTTTATTTGTCTTAAAAGATTTAATCATTATTAATTATTCAAACGTCATATCATTTAAAGAAAGAAACATTAATATTATTAAAAAAGAAGACGATTTCTTTTTAGAAAAAAAATACATAGATTTAAAAGATTTTGTATCAAAAAATTACAATCTAAGTTGTGTTCAATTATTCTCTTACGACGTAATATTGCCTTACTTACTGAAAAAGAAAAATTGTACAAAGTTTAATTTTTTATATGTAGTTTCTTCAAATAAAGTTCAAAATAAAATGATTTATGAGTTAAAGGAAGAAATGCCAAACTTTATTTTTTTGAACGAAAAATATGATTTTTTAACTTTAAAACCAGTTGAATATAGATTTAAAAAAATAGCACTTTTCATAAATAAAAATTATAAAATTGATAAAAAGATAGACAATTGGAATATTTATATAAGAAAAAAAGTATACTAGCTATTTAATTTATTTTTTAATTTATAAATTTTATATAAGCCAGTAAGAGATTTAAAAATTTCTTTAAAAGTTACTGAGCTCTCCCCTCTAGTCCTGTTAACAAAAGTAGACTCAACCTCTTTAACCTTAAAGTTATTATAATAAAGTTGAACTAGTATTTCTGAAAGAATAATAAAACCGTCACCTACTTCTCCACAATTAGCAGTTACGTGTTTTGCTGCTTTATTCGAATATATTCTAAAACCGTTTGTATAATCACTAATTGGAACTTTTAAAATACTTCTAGCCAAATTATTAGCTAAAAATGAAAGTAATTTTCTTTGTGGTGGCCAATTTATAATCTTACTTTTTTTTAAATACCTGCTAGAGATCAATAAATCCATATCTTCATTTAAAAAAAAATTTAAATTACTAATTATCTCATTAGGCTCATGAGATAAATCAGCATCCATTTCTATTAAATATCTACAACTAAAATTTTCTAAGGCATAATTCATGCCTGCTATTACAGCCGATCCTCTTCCACCTTTTTTATCTCTATGTATATAGTGAACATTTTTATACTGGCTTATAATTTCTTTAATATCTTGATTAGGTGAGTCATCTACTATTATAATCTTTATATCACTAGATAGCGTATAAATTTTTTCCAATAAAACTCCTATATTATTTTTTTCATTAAAAGTGGGTATTATAATATTTAGTTCCATATAATTAATTTATTAGGTAATTGTACAAACTTACAAATATATATATTTTTATTACATAATTTATACAATATAAACTTCGTATGAAAAAAATTTTATTCTATAACTCTGGTGGAGGTCTTGGTGATTCAATTCAATTATTCACATTAATATTGAGCCTTAAAAATCACTTTAAAGACTCAGAATTTTATTACCTTGGAGCACATGAGAATCACTTTCAGGGAAAACTAAAAGAATTTAATATTGATATTAAGACTTTAGATCTGGGTTTAAAATATTTTGGTTTTAGATGGTGGCATTTTCTTTCAGCTAAACGAAAATTCATTAATCAAAATTTAGAAAAAATACATCTAATAATCGACTTACAATCTAAATTAAGAAATACAATAATTTTGAAAAAAATACCGCATGAACATTTTTATTCATCCACTTATGGATTTAAATTTTGCACAAAAAAGACCGAGTATTCATCAAAAGATCATCTTGAAAATTTAAGCAACTTTTTAAATACCAACATTAAAATATTAAAATTTAATCTAAACGATTTAGAAAAAAAATATAAAGACGAGGCAGAAAGATTGTTGCCTGATAATAATTATATAGGATTTTCATTAACTCAAGGTAATTTATACAGAGAAAAAAGATGGCCTATAAATAAATTTATGGACCTCGCGACCAAAATTGTTGAACTAAATAAAATTCCCGTTTTCTTTATTGAGAAAAAAGAAACTGAATTGATTGAAGAAATCAAATCTAAAATACCTAAAGCAATATTTCCTGAATATCACTCTAATATTTCATGCCCTGCTCTAGTGACAGCATTAGCTTCTAGATTAAGTTTGGCTATATCAATTGATAATGGAGTTATGCACATGATGAGTCTAGCTAATATTCCTATGATTGTTTTGTTTGGGCCTACAGACTCAGATAAATTTGCTCCAAAAATTGATAAAATTAAAGTTATAGATAGTAAAAAAATTTATAAATCTAAAAATATTAATACTATAACAGTTCATGATGTTTATAAATTGATTTAAATCTTTAATATTTCAATTTTTTTAAATCTAGCTAACTTAATAAGATCTCGGTTAACTTTTTCTAATTTCATTTTTGATGTAGATCTGCTTACAATTGAAACTCCTATTTTTCCTAATCTAAAAAAAGGATAGCTGCCTATATCTACAAATGTTTTATATTTTTTTTGAATGAGACCTAATTTTTTTGAAATATTGCTCTCAACTGTAAAAAGATTTAATGTTTTACTGTGTACCTTTGAGCCTTTAATTAGGTATCTCTTACAATTTTCAATCATTGAATTCAAAATAGAAGGTACGCCTGGTAAAGAAATAATATTTTTAATAATAAACCCTGGAGCAGCACTTGAAGGATTATAAATTAACTTTGCTCCTCTCGGCATTTTAGCCATTTTTTTTCTACCATCATTAAATTTTGATTTACTATAATAATTTTCTAAAATTTTAAATGCTTCTTTATGATATTCGTATTTTACATTTAAGGCTTTTGAGATTGATTTTGCGGTTATATCATCGTGTGTTGGACCTATCCCTCCAGTTGTAAAAACGTAATTAAAATTTTTTGACAGTTCTAATATGTTTTTAACTATTACTCTCTCTAGATCAGGAATAATTCTTACCTCATTTACTGAGATTCCACATTTTAAATTCAACCAATTTGATATAAATGAAACATTTTTATCTTGAGTTCTTCCTGATAGTATTTCATTGCCTATAACTAAAATTGCAGCATTTACTTTTTTGTTTTTTTTCTTCATAGATTGATAATTATATATGAACTTTGAGAATAAACTAATATCAGGAATTTTTATAAAGAGATATAAGCGTTTTTTTGTAGATGTGCAGATAGAGAATAAATTAGTAACAGCTCATTGCCCAAATACTGGGTCAATGCTAGGTCTTTTAAATGAAGGAAATAAAGTTTGGTTAACCAAATCAGATAATCCTAATAGAAAATTGAAGTATACCTTGCAAATTATTGAGGACAATAAATCAAAAGTTGGAGTAAATACTCATTTAACAAATAAAATTGTTTTAAATGCATTAGAAAATAATCTTATAAAAGAATTCAATAAGGATATCAAAATTAAACCGGAAGTAAGATTTGGTGAGAGTACAAGATTTGACTTCTTAATTTCTAAGAAAAATTATAAGGCTTTCATAGAGGTCAAAAATGTGACATTAAAAAGAAAGCCTAAAATTGCAGAATTTCCTGATGCAATAACATCAAGAGGAGCTAAACATATACATGAATTAATTAAAGCCAGCAAAAAAGGTTATAAAATTTACATTGCTTTTATTATTCAACGTGAAGACTGCGATCAGCTTTCTATTGCAAGTGACATAGATCCTGAATATTCCCAAATATTATCTAAGGCGATTAGAAATAAACTAAAAGTACTTTGCTATGATTGTAAATTTTCATCAAAAGGAATAAAACTAAATAAAAAAATAAAATTAAAATTTTAATGAGTATAGATTTTAAAGAGTCTTTTGAAAAAACTAGGGTTGCCGGATCTATTGCGGCAGGTACTCTTGATGAAGTGGCTAAAATAATTAAACCAGGTATTACTACAAGTGAAATTGATAATTTATGTTATGAATTTATAAATGATCATAATGCCTACTCTGCTCCATTGTATTATAGAGGATTTCCAAAATCATGTTGTACATCAGCAAATCATGTTGTGTGTCATGGCATACCGTCAGATAAAACTTTAAAAGAAGGCGATATACTTAATGTAGACGTCACAGCTTTTAAAGATGGTTGGCATGGAGATACTAGCAGAATGTTTGAAGTTGGAAATGTTTCGGTAAAAGCAAAAAAGTTGATAAAAACAACTTATGAGTCAATGATGAAAGCAATTAAATTGTTAAAAGAAAATGTTCAATTGGGAGATATTGGCTCTACTATACAAGAACATGTAGAAGCAAATGGATGTTCAGTTGTTCAAGATTTTTGTGGACATGGAATAGGGAAAAAATTTCATGAAGAGCCTACTATTTTACACTTTGGTAAAAAAGGAACTGGAGAAAAAATAAAAGCTGGTATGATTTTTACCATTGAGCCCATGATAAACTTAGGCAATTATGAAACAAAAACATTGAATGATGGATGGACTGCAGTTACAAAAGATAAGTCGTTATCAGCACAATTTGAACATACTGTTGGTATAACAAAAGATGGATACGAAATTTTTACTCATTCAAAAAAATTTGGTTAATCTACTAAAATGATTGAAAGATATTCTAGAAAAGAGTTAAAAGATATTTGGAGTGATTATAACAAATATTCTATTTGGTTAAACATTGAATTAGCTGCTGCTGAAGCAATGGAAAGATTAAAAATTATTCCAAAAGGTGTTGTCAAAAAAGTTAAATCCAAAGCAAAAATTAACGTAAAAAGAATTTTATATATTGAGAGCAAAGTAAAGCATGATGTAATTGCATTTTTGACCTCTATAACTGAAAAATCTGGAAAAGAGTCAAGATATCTTCATAAAGGCATGACTTCCTCTGATGTCCTAGACACGTGTTTCAATCTACAACTAAAACAATCAGGTGAAATTCTTCTAAAAGATATTGAAGAGTTATTAAAATCTATAAAAAAGCAGTCAATCAAACATAAATTCACTTTATGTATGGGTAGAAGTCATGGAATACATGCTGAACCAATTACTTTTGGATTAAAATTATTAACTTTTTATCAAGAATTTTTGAGAAATAAAAACAGATTAGAGAATTCAATTAAAGAAATATCAACTTGTAAAATTTCAGGAGCAGTTGGAACTTTCGCAAATGTTGATCCAAGAATTGAAAACCATGTTGCTAAAAAATTAAAACTTAAGGTAGAGCCTGTTTCAACACAAATCATTCCTAGAGATAGACATGCTCAATTTTTTTCTACATTAGGAATTATAGCAAGTTCAATTGAGAGATTTGCAGTAGAAATTCGACATCTTCAAAGAACTGAAGTTTTAGAAGTAGAAGAATTTTTTGGAAAAAAACAAAAAGGTTCTTCTGCAATGCCGCATAAAAAAAATCCAATTTTAAGTGAAAACTTAACTGGTTTAGCAAGACTAATCAGATCGAGTGTGGTGCCAGCATTAGAAAACGTTGCCTTATGGCATGAGAGAGATATTTCACACTCGGCTGTTGAAAGAAATATTGGTCCTGACTCTACAATAGCACTCGACTTTGCTCTAAGTAGATTAAACAATGTGGTAAAAAATTTAAATGTTTATCCTAAAAATATGTTGAAAAACCTTAATATTACGAATGGTATTTTTTTTTCTCAAAGGGTCTTGCTAGAATTAACTTCAGTTGGACTCACTAGAGAGAAAGCTTACAAAATTGTTCAAAAAAACGCTATGAAATCATGGAAAAATAATTCTCCTTTTTATGAAAATATTGCTGCTGATAAAAATATTACAAATAAAATACCTGTTAATAAGCTTAAAAAATTATTCAATTTGAGTTATCATACTAAAAAAATTAATATAATTTTTAAAAGAAGTTTAAAAAAATAAATCAATATGAATAAAGGAAACAAAATATACGAAGGTAAAGCTAAAATTATCTACGAAACAAAAGATAAAGATTTAATTATTCAACACTTTAAAGACGATGCAACAGCTTTTAATAATTTAAAAAAAGCTAAAGTTGAAGGCAAAGGAGTGTTAAATAATAGAATCTCAGAATATATTTTAACAAATCTGGGTCAATGTGGAATAAAAACTCACTTAGTTAAGCGACTTAATATGAGAGAACAATTAATTAGAAAAGCTGAAATTTTTCCAATAGAATTTATAGTAAGAAATATTGCTACAGGCTCATTAACAAAAAGATTAGATATTTCTGAAGGAACTGTATTAGAAAAACCATTATTGGAATATTGCTATAAAAAAGATGAACTTCAAGATCCTCTTATTTCAAAAGAGCATATTTATTCTTTTGGTTGGGCAACCGAAGATGAAATAAAAATTATAGATAAGATTACATTAAGAATTAATGACCTGCTCCTAGGACTGTTTCGAGGAATAGGAATTAAGTTGGTAGATTTTAAAATTGAATACGGTAAAGCATGGAATAAAGATACAGAAAAAAAAGAAATTGTTCTTGCTGATGAAATTAGCCCTGATACTTGCAGATTATGGGATTTAAAAACAGAAAAAAAATTAGACAAGGATAGATTTAGAAAAGATCTTGGAAATGTTATTCAAGGTTACCAAGAGATAGCAAGAAGATTAGGTATAATGCCAGAGGAAACAAATATCAGTGAAGTTAATTTTGGCAAAACGACTTCAATAAAATTTAAAAAAAAATAAATTGAAATTTTCAGTTACAGTTACATTAAAAGAAAATGTGCTAGATCCACAAGGTAAAGTTGTACAAAACACGTTGCAGAGTCTAGGAATGGATAATTTAAAGAGTATCAGACAGGGTAAATACTTTGAAATAGAGCTAAATGACAATGATCCACAAAAAGCAGAAAAAAAAGTTGATGATATGTGTAAAAAACTTTTGGCTAATTTGATCATAGAAGACTACAAAGTAAATAAGATTTAATGAATTCTTCAGTTATTGTTTTTCCAGGCTCAAATTGCGACAGGGATATAGCGGTCGCTTTAGAGAAAATGCAATTTAAAAACCAAATGGTTTGGCATAAAGAAACTAAACTTCCCAAATCGGATCTAATTGTTATCCCTGGTGGTTTCTCCTATGGAGATTATTTAAGATCAGGTGCTATTGCAGGAAAATCATTAATAATTAATGAGGTTATAAAGTCGGCGAACGATGGTTGTTTAGTTTTAGGGATTTGTAATGGATTTCAAATATTGACAGAAACAGGATTGCTGAAAGGAGTTTTATTAAGAAATAAAAAATTAAAATTTATTAATGAAGATGTAAATATTAAAGTTATTAATAATGATACTAAATTTTCGAATAAATATAAAAAGAATCAGGTTCTTAAAATCAATATTGCACATAATGAAGGTAACTATTTTACAAACTCAGATCATTTAAAGGAGTTAAATAATGAAAACTTAATAGCATTTAAATACTGTAATGAAAGTGGAGACATAAATCAAAGCTCTAATCCTAATGGTTCTTTAGAAAATATTGCTGGAATATTTAATTCAAAAAAAAATATCTTAGGTATGATGCCTCATCCTGAGAGAATGGTTGATAACTTAATTTCTAACACAGACGGCGTAAATCTATTTTCAAGTTTACTTAATTAATAATAATGAAAATTACTAATCAAGTTGTAGAAAAGCATGGTCTAAAAATAGAAGAATATTCTAGTATTAAAAAGCTTCTTAAAAGAGAACCTAATTTACTTGAGCTAGGAATTTTTTCTGCTATGTGGAATGAACACTGCTCCTATAAGTCATCACGAAAACACTTAAAAAATTTACCTACTAAAGGAAAACAAGTTATCCAAGGTCCTGGTGAAAATGCAGGAGTTGTCGATATAGGCGATAATGATGCTATTGTTTTTAAAATAGAAAGTCATAATCACCCTTCTTATATTGAGCCTTACCAAGGAGCGGCAACGGGTGTTGGTGGAATTCTAAGAGATGTGTTTACTATGGGCGCAAGACCTATTGCCCTTTTAAACTCCATACATTTTGGATCACCAAATCATTTTAAAACAAAAAGTTTATTGAACGGAGTTGTGTCAGGCATTGGAGGGTATGGAAATTGTATTGGAATACCAACAGTTGCTGGAGAAACAAAATTTAATAGCACATATAATGAAAATATTCTTGTCAACGCAATGGCTGTAGGTCACGCAAAAAAGGATAAAATTTTTTATTCTAAAGCAAAAGGTCTAAATAAATCTGTGGTTTACGTTGGATCTAAAACAGGTCGTGATGGTATTCATGGAGCTTCGATGGCCTCCGCAGAGTTTGATGAAAATTCTGAAGAAAAAAAACCTACTGTTCAAGTTGGTGATCCTTTTACAGAAAAATTATTAATGGAAGCTTGTTTAGAGTTGATGAAAGATAATTCTATTATTTCAATTCAAGATATGGGTGCTGCAGGACTAACTTCCTCAAGTGTTGAAATGGCTTCTAAGGGTGAATTAGGAATTGAAATTCATCTAGATAAAGTCCCTTGTAGAGAGGAAAACATGACACCTTATGAAATGATGTTATCTGAAAGTCAAGAAAGAATGTTAATAATTCTTGAAGATGGAAAAGAAAAACATGCAAGAGAAATATTTAAGAAATGGGATTTGGATTTTGTAGTAATCGGTAAAACAACAGATTCTAACAAATTAGTTCTTAAATATAATAATATTATTAAAGGAGAGATTCCAATAAGTGCATTAGCGTCCAAAGCGCCTATTTATGATAGAAAATGGGTTAGAAAAAAACTAACTAAAAGCAAAGTAGATCTTAAAAAATTAAAAAAGATTAAAATTGAGGAAGCTTTAGTTAAAATCTTATCTTCAGCAAATCATTCAAATAAAAGATGGATAACAAGTCAGTATGACCAAATGGTTATGTGTGATACTGCTCAAAAATCTGGTTCTGATGCTGCTATTATAAGAATACATGGAAAAGAAAAAGCTATTGCGGTATCTGTAGATTCGTCTGCGAACTACTGTAAGGCTCACCCAATAAGTGGGGGAAAACAAATTGTTTGTGAAAATTGGCGAAATTTGATTTCTGTTGGAGCTAAACCTATTGCAATTACTAACTGTTTAAATTTTGGCAATCCTGAGAACCCAGAAGTTATGGGTGAATTTGCTGAATGCTTAATAGGCATTAAAGAGTCCTGTGAATTCTTAAATTACCCAGTGGTATCAGGAAATGTATCTTTTTATAATGGAACTAACAGAAAAAATATTTCTCCCACTCCAGTAATAGGTGGAATTGGATTAATAACAAAATTTAAAAAACCAATTAATCATCAATTTAAAAAAAATAATAGTACTATACTTTTAATAGGAAAAACTTTTGGACACTTGGAACAAAGTTCTTTTCTTGAAGAGATTTACTCAATTTCAGATGGTCAACCTCCAGAAATAAATTTAGTTAATGAGAAAAACAATGGAGAAAGCATTCTAGAAATAATAAAAAATAATTTAGTAAGTTCAGTCCATGATGTGTCAAGTGGAGGCTTAATTGTGACTCTAGCAGAGATGAGCATGGGGTCAAATTATGGTGCTAAAATCATCAAGCCAAAAAAATTAACAAATCTATTCAATTATTTTTTTGGTGAAGATCAGAGTAGATATATTTTGGAAATTGAAAAAGGTAATTTAGAAAAGGTTGAAAAAATATTAAAAAATAACAATATATTCTATGAAAATATAGGGTCTACACAAAAAGATTATTTTGAGATTCAAGGAGAATTAAAAATTAATATTAATGCATTATATAAAATTAACAATCAATGGTACAATAACTATTAATGGCTTTACCAATAGAAGAGATTAAAAAACTTATAATTTCATCAATCCCTGATGCATCTATAGAAATTAAAGATCTCATGGGTGACAATAATCATTATTCAGCTATTATAAAATCTAAAATGTTCAATGGTTTAAGTAGAATTGAACAGCATAAACTAGTATATAAATCTTTAAAAGGTAAAATGGGAAATGAATTACATGCTTTATCAATTACTACAGAGGGGAAATAATGGAAATTAAAGAAAAAATTAAAAATTTAATAGACACTAATGAAGTTTGTTTGTTTATGAAAGGTACTCCTGAGTCACCTCAATGTGGATTCTCTATGGCAGTTTCAAATGTGCTTAAACATTTAAAAGTAAACTTTAAAGGTGTTAATGTATTAGAAGATGAAAATTTAAGGCAAGGAATAAAAGAATTTAGTGATTGGCCTACTATACCACAATTATATATTAAAAGTGAATTCATTGGTGGTTGCGACATAGTAAAAGAGATGTTCGAAAAGGGAGAGCTTAAAACTAAACTTGAGGAAAAAAAAATTATCTAAGTGCGAGAGTATATTTATAAAATTTTAATATTTGTTGTTGCTATCATCGTAGTTTTTGAATTTACAGTAGGCAAGCAAATTTCTCAAATAAATGAAAAAGTAAATTACTTCACTTCATCTGATGGCAGAAAACAGATGATAACATCATTAAAAGAGGAAATAAAAAAAGCAAATGAAAAAGAAAATTATTTAGATGAGGATGAAAGAGTATTAATTAGAGATTTCATTCTCAAAATTAGAAAAGAACTAGAACTGGATTAATCGCATTTAAAAACCCTAGCCATAATTAAACTTTCTTTAGAAAAATTAATATTTATTTTTTCATTATGAATATTCTTACAATTGTTAGGTAATCCTTTGTTTATGCCTCTCTCCATTAATGCTACGTAAAAAGGCCTAGCTTTTTTTTTGTGTAAATCCTGAAAAGGTAGAAAACAATTATCTTTATTTTGAATAAAATCTTTAATTCCTCGATTTCTATTAGAGATAATACACTCATTTGATTTTATATTTTTTTTGTTAAAAAAATTTGCAATCTTTTTTGAGGAAACTCCCCAATAATCTAATTCAAATTTATTATTCACTTGTGTAAAATGTGTAAGATTATTCAACCATACATAGTTATACGGATAAATTTTTATATTTTGAAATATAAAAAATATTATAAAAACTCCTATAAAAGAATAAGAAATTTTCTTTGGTAAAATAAATATAGATGCCATTGAAATAATAAAAATTAAAGGAATAAGAAACATTACTTGTCTTATCTCGTCATATAAATTCACATTAAATAAAATTAATAAAAGAATTATCAACAAAGTTGAGCTCAGTGTTGAGGTGATAATAATTCCATTTAGTGAAGGTGAAAAAAAAGATTTTTCATTTAATATTAAATAGAAAAGACCAAAAAGAATAAGAATTGGTAGTTTAAAAAATAACCAAATAGGCAAATAAGATGATGGTAAATTTTGTGCTTTCATACATTCGCCCAGAGTAACTGTGCAAACTGTTTGTAAATGTTGACTCATCATTATAATTCCGTTTATTACCTCCAATGGATTGCTCCAATAAGATGGGCTAAAAAAATAAAATAGGCTCAAAGTTAAAAGAAAAAATAAGATTATTTTTTTATAAAATAATTTAAAAAAAACAAAATAATCAAACTTAGAAATATTTATTGTTAAAATAAAAAATATTAAATACTCTATAAAAATCAAAATACCTGTAATTCTAATAGACAACAAATAAGCACTCAAAATCCCTAAAATAATAAAATACTTATTTTTGATTTTTTTTTCTTTATAAAAACTTTTAGCAATAATAATAATATAATATGTACAAATTAGCCAAACAGATAAAAAAGGGATATCTTTAATATTAAAAAAACTATGTCCCAATAGGTAAGGATAGATTAGATATAAAACAGTACACAAAGATGAGTAATCTTTATTACTAGTAATAATAAAAATAATTTTTCTAAAATAAATGCCTGATAATGCAAAAAAAATAAAAACTGAAGGGTGTTTTATTAATATTGATTGTGACTCTATAGATACATGCTTCAAAGTAAAAAATAAATTTAAAATATAATCTATTGGTAATGATAAAAGATGAAAACCTGAGCCGTAGTGTAAATTAAGTCCTTCGAGTGGTTTTAATTGGTAATTTGTACTAAAAAAAATATCTAGAATTTTTTTCTTATTAGCCTCTCCTACAAAAAAATTGTGATACTCATCATGGGTGATCCCAACGTTTAAAGACAAAAAAATTCCACAAATACTATAAAAGTATAGAAAATAGTAAAAATAATTTTTTTTAATATTTAAAATTTGACTCACTTATTGATTATATACGAAAAGAATTTCTTTTAATATTTTATCTAGAATAATATTCTATAACAAGATTTGGTTCCATTATAACAGGATAAGGCACTTCTGAGAATTTTGGAATTCTTACAAGCTTTGCGGTCTTATTTTTATCATCCAATTGAATATACTCCGGCACTTCTCTTTCTTTGCTTTGAAGAGCGCCATCTATAAAAGTTAGTTTTTTAGATTTTTCTCTAACTTCAATTAAATCAGTATCTTTTACTAAATAACTTGAAATATTAACTTTTTTTTTATTAACTCTAATATGACCATGATTAATCATTTGCCGAGCAGAAAAAACAGTTGTAGCGAACTTGGCTCTGTAAATTACTGTGTCTAACCTACTTTCAAGCAATGCAACTAAATTCTCAGTGGTGTCACCTTTCTTTGCTAGAGCTTTTCTATAAATATTTCTGAATTGTCTCTCATTTATATTTCCGTAATAAGCTTTGAGTTTTTGTTTAGCTTGTAATTGAATTCCATAATCTGTTGGTTTCCCTTTTTTACTTTGTCCGTGCTGCCCTGGAGGGTATGCTCTTGAGTTGAAAGGGCTCTTTGGTCTGCCCCATAGATTTGCTTTTAACCTACGATCAACTTTATGTTTAGATTTAAGTCTTTTTGTCATATTTAAATGATGAGTGTTTATAAGGTTTCAGGGGGTATTGTCAATTATGGTTAATATTTTTTTTGCTTAAAGAACTAATAATACTGGCTAAAATCCTTAATTCTTTGTCGTTAGGTTCTAATCTATAAATTAGATTGTTAATATTCATTAACATAGAGTGTTTTTTTTCGGGAGGTATAAAAAAACCTTTTTTTTCAAGCAATCCTTTAAGATGAGATAGAAGAGATGAAATTTTATTTTTAGAAGAAATTTTAATATTTTTACTACCTTTTTTAAATTGCTTCAAATTCATAACTTTAAAAAGTTCGTAACATATTATTGTTAGAGAATGTGACAAGTTTAATGATTTAAATTTTTTTGAAGTTGGAATCTTTAGTACAAAATTTGAAAAAGATAAATCTTCATTTGATAAACCAGACGCTTCGGGACCAAACATTAGTCCAAATCGAGTATTAGTTTTAAATTTCATCATTTTTAAAAATTGGTTGATAGAAATATGTTTTTTATTGATGTCTCTTTTTCTTGCACTTAATGATATAACTATATCAAAATCACTTATCGCATCAGACGTATTATCAAAAATTTTAGCTTTTTTAATAATATCATATGCTCCAACAGAGGTAGCTTTCGTTTTATTATTGGGCCAAGATTGTTTTGGTGAAATTATATGAAGTTTTGAAAATCCAAAATTTTTTAAAGATCTTGCGCAAGCTCCAATATTCTCACCAATTTGTGGCTTAACTAAAATGAAACCAATCTTATTTTTCATTTAGATTAGCTGGGGCTTTTTCCTTGTATAGCTTATAGTCTAAACTATCTATTAACGCTTTAAATGAGGCTTCAATAATGTTTGGAGAAACTCCAACAGTAAACCAACTCATTCCTGTTTTATCTGTGCTTTCTATTAAAACTCTAGTAGTTGCTTCTGTTCCAGTATTTAAAATTCTTACTTTATAGTCTAATAATTTTAAATCAGAAAAAAAATTATAATATTTTTCAACTTTTTTAAAATTTGATCTGATTGCATTATCTAACGCGTTAACTGGACCATTCCCTTCACCGTTACATTCAATATTTTTTCCATCAATTAAAAAAACAACATTTGCTTTGGTCTTAATTGTATCTGATTTAGCAACACTGACATTATAACTTTTAACTTTAAGATATTCAGGGACTTTCCCTAAAAGTCTATTAGCTAGAAGTTCAAAGGAAGCGTCTGCTCCATCATAAGAATATCCACTAAATTCCCTATCCTTTACTTCATCTAAAATTTTTTGGACTTTAGGATCTTGTGAGTCTATTTTTACTCCATATTTTTCTAATCTAGATAAAATATTTGATCTTCCAGCTTGATTAGAGACGATAATGTTTCTGTGATTTCCTACCATTTTAGGATCGACATGCTCATAAGTCTTAGGATCTTTTTTTACTGCTGAAACGTGCAAACCACCTTTGTGTGAAAAAGCAGAGGCTCCAACATAAGCCATATTTTTATTTGGCTTTCTATTCAGAATTTCGTCTAAAAGTCTTGAGCATTCTGTTAACGAAGATAACTTTTCTTTTTTAATCCCAACATCAAACTTATCTTTAAATGATTTTTTTAAACATAATGTAGGAATTATTGACATTAAATTGGCATTACCACATCTTTCCCCTAAACCATTTATGGTGCCTTGAATGTGTCTTGCGCCAGCCTCAACAGCTGCCAAAGAATTTGCTACTGCATTTTCTGTATCATTGTGAGCATGAATACCAAGATTTTTCCCTGGAATTTCTTTTGATACTTTAGATACAATTTCTTTTATCTCGTTTGGCAAAGTTCCTCCATTGGTATCACAAAGAACCAACCACCTAGCTCCAGAGTCGTATGCTTGTTTTAAACAACTTAATGCATAATTTGGATTAGCTTTATATCCATCAAAAAAATGTTCGGCATCAAATAAAAATTCTTTTTTATTTCTAACAAAGTGTTTAGCTGTTTCCTTAATATTTTCCAAATTTTCTTCGTTTTTAATGCCTAGTGCTACTTTCACATGAAAATCCCATGTCTTTCCAACAACACATACTGCTGGAGAATTTGCGTTCATTAAAGATGCTAAGCCCGGATCATTATCAGCGCTTCTGCCTGTCTTTTTTGTCATACCAAAAGCAGTAAAAATACTTTTTTTTAACTGAGGGGGGTTAGAAAAAAATTTAGTATCATTAGGATTGGCTCCAGGCCAGCCTCCTTCAATATAATCTACACCGATATCCGATAAAACATTCGCAATTTTATTTTTATCTTCTATGGAAAAATCTACACCCTCAGTTTGAGCTCCATCTCTAAGAGTAGTATCAAATATATAAATTTTTTCTTTGTTCATTTTAATTTCCAAACTGTTTTATCTTTTTGATCTTCTATTAGAATACCTTTATCCAATAAATCCTTTCTTATTTGATCTGCTAAAGTAAAATTTTTATCTTTTTTTGCTTTAGTTCTCTCAGTTATTTTCTTTAGGATATAATCCTCTGAAACTTTAATATTAGACTTCTTTATATTTTCCCATTTTTCTTTACTAGTATTAAATAAGCCTATTAATTTACAAGCATTATTAAATAATGATTTGCTTTTTTTATCTCCGTTGTTAGCATTATTATATAGTTCATGTATTTTAGCTATAAAACCTGGTGTATTTAAATCATCTAATAATGTTTCTGAAATATCTAAAATATCTTCATCTTTTGTTTCTTCGTAAAGATTGTACCATTTATCAATTGTATTCTTTTGATTTTGTAAAAGTTCATCATTCCAATCTAAAGGCTGACTATAATGAGCACTTAATAAAGCTAATCTTACAACTTCCCCTGAATATTTTTTCACGGCTTGAGAAATTGTAATTATATTACCTAAAGATTTAGACATCTTTTCATTATTAAATGTAACAAATCCATTATGAACCCAATAATTTGCAAAACTATCGCTAGAATTGTTGCTACAGGACTGAGCAATTTCATTTTCATGATGAGGAAAAATTAAATCTAAACCTCCGCCATGAATATCAAAATTTTTTCCTAGGTATTTTTCACTCATAACTGAACATTCTAAATGCCAGCCAGGTCTACCTCTTCCCCACGGTGAATCCCATCCTGGATCGTCATTATCGGAGGGTTTCCATAAAACAAAATCCATTGGGTTTTTTTTTAAGATCTGAAACTTCTACTCTACTTCCGGCTTTTAATTCCTCTAAATTTTTGTTTGATAATTTTCCGTAATTTTTAAATGAATTTACTGAAAAATACACGTGACCTTTATTTTCATAAGCAAAACCCTTAGAAATTAAAGAGGAAGACATTTCTATCATTTCTTTAATGTGCTCAGTGGCTTTAGGTTCTACAGTAGGTTTCAAACAATTTAAACTTTTACAATTTTCATGAAAAACTTTTGTAACATCGCTTGTGATTTCGTTGATATCTTTTTTATTTCTTTTAGAAGCTTCAATTATTTTATCATCAACATCAGTTATATTTCTTACATAGTTTACATTTGGGCCATATATTGCTTTCAACACTCTAAACAAAACATCAAATACCACAAGACTACGAGCATTACCTACATGAGGGTTATCATAAACTGTGGGACCACAAGCATATAAAGAAACCTTATTTGGGTTAATGGGTTTAAAAACTTCCTTTTTTCTTGATAAAGAATTAGTTAGTTGGAGACTACTCATTAAATTTGCAAACTGGTATTGGATTCATTTTGTGTAAATTTTTTTCTCTTATTTCTAAATATTTTTTATAATTAGGATCATTTTTATTTTCCATAGCTTTTTCAAGATCCTCATAGCTCATTCCAAGTTGCTGAACATCGTTCCTTCCATCATCCCACAAACCGTCTGTTGGAGGAGTATTTATTATATCATCTGATATACCAAGATGTCTTCCGAGTTCCCAAACTTGTGTTTTAGTACAATCAGCTATTGGAGAAATATCAACTCCTCCATCACCGTATTTAGTATAAAAACCGACGCCAAAATCTTCAACTTTATTTCCTGTCCCCACAACTATTCCATTGTTAGCAGCAGCTACTTGATACAAAGTCGCCATTCTCAATCTTGCTCTAGAATTTGCATATCCATGTTCATTGTCAAATTTATTTAAAACTTGAGAAAAGGAGTTAAAAATTTTATCCATTTCTATTAAATGGTGTTCAACATTTTTGTATTTTTCTTTTAACCATTTAGCGTGAGATATGCTTAAGTCATGTTGAGATTTTATTTGCTTGATTGGCATCGTTAACACAATTGTTTTACGTCCAGTATTTGCACATAATGTACTAACTACAGAAGAGTCGATTCCTCCAGAAATTCCAACAATTAAAGTCTTTGGTTTATAAGATTGAGAATCACAATAATTATTGATCCAATCTGAGATAATTTTTGCTCTTTTTTTTACATCCATAACTAGTATCTACCTCTCTTTTAAGGTCTGCTCTTAATAATTTCAATAATTATTAAGACGCTGCTTTAATAATATTTTTTGAATATTTAGAATTTTTCTTTATTTCTTCAGAAATTAAGAAAGCTAGCTCTAAAGCTTGTGATGCGTTTAATCTAGGATCACAATGAGTTCTATATCTATTGGATAAATCGCTATCCGATATTTTTTGAGCTCCGCCAGTACATTCTGTGACATCTTGGCCAGTCATTTCAACATGTAAACCTCCTGCATAAGTGCCTTCGGCTTGATGGATGCCAAATACATTTTTTACTTCTTTTAAGACATTATCAAAAGGTCTTGTTTTCAATCCACTAGTTGCTTTTATAGTGTTGCCGTGCATTGGGTCACATGACCAAATTACATTTAATCCTTCTTTTTTAACTGCTTTAATTAATTTTGGCAAAAACTCTTCGGCTTTGTTTGCTCCAAATCTAGAAATTAAAGTAAGTCTTCCAGCTTCATTATCAGGATTTAAAATATTACAAAGTTTTATTAGTTCATCAGGCTTAAGAGATGGTCCGCATTTTAACCCTATAGGATTTTTAATACCTCTACAAAATTCAACATGTGCTCCATCTGGTTGTCTTGTTCTATCTCCAATCCAAACAAAATGTGCAGATGTATCGTGATATTCTCCAGTTGTTGAGTCAACTCTTGTCATGGCCTCTTCAAAAGGAAGTAAAAGGGCTTCGTGTGATGTATAAAAATTAACTGTTCTTAATCTTCTATTATTTTCAGGAGTTATTCCACAAGCTTCCATAAAAGATAAGGCATCACTAATCTTATCTTCTATCTCTTTATATTTCCCTTTTGTTTTTTTGTTAATAAAACCTAAGTTCCACAAATGCACCTGTCTTAAATCTGCAAATCCTCCTTGTGAAAATGCTCTAATTAAATTTAGTGTAGATGCTGACTGAGCATAAGCTCTAAATAATCTTTTTGCATCTGGAATTCTTGCTTTTTCAGAAAATTCCATTCCATTAATATTATCACCTAAATAACTAGGTAGCTCTTTACCATCTTTTTTTTCGACCGGAGAGCTTCTTGGTTTTGAAAATTGACCAGCAATTCTTCCGACTTTAATTACTGGCATTGATGCTGAATGAGTCAAAACTAGAGACATTTGAAGAATAGCTTTAAATGTATCTCTTATATTATCAGGATTAAACTCTTCGAAACTTTCAGCACAATCTCCTCCTTGTAATAAGAAAGCTTTACCCTTAACAACTTCTGCTAAAGATTTTTTCAAAGATCTTGTTTCTCCGGCAAAAACTAATGGTGGATATTTTTTTACTTTACTTAATACTAAATCCAATTCTTTTTTATCCTGATATTCAGGTAAGTGTTTTGCAGGATATTTAGTCCAACTATTTAAATTCCATTTTTTCATATTCAACCTGAGATATATATAAGTTATAAAAAAGACTTTTTAAAGACTTTTAAAAAAAAAATTACTCTACAGTGACAGATTTAGCTAAATTTCTTGGTTTATCTATATCGCAACCTTTTAATAAAGCAACATGATAAGCCAATAACTGAACGGGTATGGTGAGCAGTATGGGAGAAAGTAAATTGTCTAGAGAAGGAACTCTAATACCAAATCTTATATTTTCATTAATTAATTCTTTTTTATGGTCTGTAATAAATAAAATCTTTCCTCCTCTTGCAATGACTTCTTGCATATTCGAAAGAGTTTTCTCAAAATATTTATCTTTTGGGGCTAATACAATTACTGGTAAACCTTCTTCGATTAGAGCTAAAGGCCCATGTTTCATTTCTCCTGCTGGATAACCCTCAGCGTGTAAATAAGACAGTTCTTTCAACTTCAGTGCTCCTTCGAGAGCAATTGGAAAGGATAGACCTCTTCCTAAAAACATAGATCCTTTTGCATCAAGGAATTCTTTTGCCATCGCTTGAATGCTGTTTTCTACTTTCAAACTTTTTTTGATTGCTTCTGGAAGAGTTTTTAAGTTTTTTATATTAGTTTGATAAGATGAGTTGCTTATATCTTTTCTGATTTGAGCTAATTTTAAACATAAAATATAAAGAACTAACATTTGACCTAAAAAAGCTTTTGTTGACGCCACTCCAATCTCTGGACCCGCATGAATAGGAAGAACCCAATCAGAACTTCTTGCTATTGTGCTTTCTACAGAGTTCACAACAGAGCAAGTTTTTACCTTATTTTTTTTACATATATCTAATGCTGCTGCTGTATCAGCAGTTTCACCAGATTGAGAAACAAAAACATATAAGTTGTTAGAGTTAAATTTTAATTTTCTGTATCTAAACTCTGAAGCTATATCAATTTCAACATCAATAGTTGTAAGTTCTTCAAACCAGTATTTTGCCACAAGGCATGAATGGTAAGCTGTCCCGCACCCTATTAAAATAATCTTATTAATTTTTTCTGGTTTAATTGGAAAATTATAAATATTGATATCTTTTTTTAAACTATCAGTATATTCATTTATACAATTTTTTGCTGTAATTGATTGTTCAAATATCTCTTTTGACATAAAATTTTTATAATCGCCCTTATCACTAGTATTTTTATCATCAGATAAAATGTGTACTTTTTTATTAATTTTTTTTTTCTTTACATCATAAAATTCAACCTTGTCTTTAGATAGGACACACAAGTCTCCATCATCTAAATAAGAAATTTTATTGGTCATAGATTTAAGTGCATAAGAGTCTGAGCCAAGATAATTTTCTATATTTGAATAACCTACAGCTAGCGGACTTCCTCTTCGCGCTCCTATAATAATATTCTTATAGTTCTTAAAGATAATACCTAAAGCAAAACTTCCTTTTAATTGTTTAAGTGTATTAAAAACTGATTCTAAAGGTTTGTTGTCTTTTAGGGCTTCTGTAATTAATAGTGTTATAACTTCTGTATCTGTCTGAGATTTAAACTTTAAGCCTTTTGACTCTAATTTTTTTTTTAATTCATCTGAATTTTCAATTATTCCATTATGAACTACTGATACAATTTCTGAAGAATGAGGATGAGCATTTAAAATGTTTGGCACGCCATGTGTAGCCCATCTCACGTGACCAATGCCAAGATGTCCATTAGATGGAGATTTAAATAAAATTTTTTCTAACTCCTCTACTCTACCTGAACATTTTTTTTCACTTATTTCATCATTGTCTAGTGTAGCCAGACCAGCTGAGTCGTACCCTCTGTATTCTAGTTTTTTTAATGAATTTATAATATTCATTGAAACTGGTTTATTACTAGCTATTCCTATAATTCCACACATTATTTTTTCTTTTTTCTTTTATAATTTTTAACATCAATTTGGGGTGATCTTGTGATCGCTAATGAATTTTTTTTAACATTTCTAGTAATCACAGATCCTGCACCAATTGTAGAATTTTTTTCTAATTTAACAGGAGCTACTAAAGATGAATTAGAACCTACAAAAACATTATCAGATATTTTGGTTTTATGTTTTTTAACTCCATCATAATTACAAGTTATTGTACCCGCTCCTATATTAGAATTTTTTCCTATTATTGTATCGCCAATATAGGAAAGATGATTTATTTTTGAGTTAGTGTTGATTGTCGCTTTTTTTGTTTCAACAAAATTTCCAATCTTAGCATTAGATTTTAAAATAGTGCCCGGTCTCAATCTTGCATATGGTCCTACTACTACATTCTTTTCAATTTTAGTTCCTTCGATGTGGGTAAAAGATTTTATATAAGCATTGTCTCCAATTTTTACTTTTGAACCAATCACAACGTAGGGTTCAATAGTTACATTTTTTCCAAAAATAGTATCTTTAGATAAATAGATGCTTTCCGGCGCGATTAAATTTACTCCTTTTGAAAGAGCTTTATTTCTAAGTTTTTCCTGCACTGCTCTATAAGCATAAGCTTTTTTTAATTTATTATTTGTATTCATAAAAATTTCTCTTTACATTAATAATGCTTTTGAAATAAGTCACAAAATATTTCTTTTTAATACTTTAAAAATGACTCAAATTTACACAATTCTTTTTGATTTAGACGGAACTTTAGTTGATACCGCTCCAGATTTGATGGATGCACATAACCATGTAATGAAAAAATTTGGACATAAAGAAAAAAAATTATCTGACATTAAATCTTTAGCAGGTAAAGGTGCTTGGGTAATGATGCAAAGATCCTTTAGGCAAGAAATAGAAAATGAAAAATTGAAAAAAGAAATGACTAAAGAGTTTGTTGATTTCTATTCTCAAAATATTGATCGAGGTAGTAAGCCAATCAATGGTGTAATGGAATTTTTAAAATGGGCTAAAAGTAAAAATATTTCCATGGCCGTTTGCACTAATAAACAGGAGCGTCTGGCGGTTGATTTATTAAAAAAATTAAAAATGTATGATTATTTTGAATACATTGCTGGTTCAGATACTTTTTCATTCAATAAACCGGATCCTAGGCATTTAACAAATGTAGTTGAAATCATTCAAGGTGATATAAAAAAAACAATAATGATTGGAGATAGTGAAGTTGATGGAAAATCAGCAGAGAATGCGAACATACCTTTTGTTTTAGTAAAAGATGGTTACACTGAAAAATCATCTGAAGAGATCAAACACGATGAGCTAATCAAAGATTTTAAAAATTTTGATAAAATAATTGAAAAATATTTATGATAAATTTTGCTTTATTTTCTGCTTTATCAGCATTCTATTTTACAATGTTTATAACCCCGGGACCCAATAACGCAATGCTAACTACTTCAGGAATGAAGTTTGGTTTTATTAAAACATTACCTCACCTAATAGGTATTCCTTTGGGCCATATATTTCAAATTGCTTTAGTATGCTTTGGTTTTGCAAACCTTTTTCTTATTTACCCTCAAATACAAGTTTATATGAAAATATTATGTTTCTTATATTTGCTTTATCTAAGTTGGAAAATGATTGGTTCTTTTAGTCTTGATAAAAAAGATTCAGGAAGACCTTTAAAATTTTATGAAGCATCACTCTTTCAATTTATAAATCCTAAAGCATGGTCTATCGCAATTGCTGTAGCATCAGGATTTTTTCCAACAGAGGAGAATATCTTTATTGGCATTTCATTTGTAACTATAACTGCTGCGATTATATGTTTTCCTTCTATAAGTTTGTGGGCTCTTTTTGGAAGTGGATTAAGAGCATTTATCAACAATGAAAAAATAAAAAAAATGACAGAATATTTTCTTGCTTTGCTATTAGTTTTAACTGGATTATTTATTTTAATTAAATAATCTTTGATTTTTGTACCCCCCTCTAATATAAGTCTGTTGAAATGCATTTCACAAAAAAAAGCGCATTAGAAAAAAGATCAGATTTTGTAAAAAAATTACAATCTAAAAAGTTATTGAGATTTCCTGGCGCCTACAACCCTTTATGTGCAAAACTAATTTCTGAGATAGGTTTTGATGGAGTTTATATTTCAGGTGGAGTGATGTCCAACGATTTGGGTCTACCTGATATTGGCCTTACAACTTTAGATCATGTTAGTTATAGAGCTAATCAAATTAGTCGAGTCACTGACTTACCTACCATAGTCGATGCCGATACTGGCTTTGGTGATTGTAAAAAAACAATATCTACATTTGAAAATAAGGGATTAGCTGGATGTCATATAGAAGATCAAATAGCTGAAAAAAGATGCGGACATTTGGATAATAAGGAATTAATTACAAAAGAAGAGATGGTAAAAAAAATCAAAGAATCTGTTATCTCAAGAAATGATAAAAATTTTTTAATTATTGTAAGAACTGATGCAAATACTGTTGAGGGAATCGACAAAACATTAGATAGAATTAAGGCTTACGAAGACGCTGGAGCGGATATGATTTTTCCTGAGGCAATGAAAGATGAAAAAGAATTTGAAAAAGTAAGAAATATTTCAAAAGGATATTTATTAGCTAACATGACTGAATTTGGAAAATCAAAGCTTTTAAATAAAAAAGAATTAGAAAATTTAGGTTATAATTTAGTTATTTATCCTGTCTCTACTCAAAGATTAGCAATGCAGAATGTTGAGGTGGGACTAAAATCAATATTTAAAGATGGAGACCAAAACAATATTATTAATAAAATGCAAACTAGAAAAAGGTTGTACGAATTAGTAGAATATGAGAAGTACAATACCCCAGGGAAAAAAATTACAGATTTTTCAACTGAAGGGCATGAATAATGAGTGAAGAAATAAAAAAAGGATTATTAGGAATTGTTGTTGATGAAACAACAATTTCTCATGTTGTGCCCGAACTAAGTACCCTTACTTATCGAGGTTATACGGTACAAGAATTATGTGACAAATGTGATTTTGAAGAAGTCGCATACTTAGTTTTAAACGGCGACCTACCAAATAAAAAACAATTAAAAAAATTTATTAAAGAAGAAAGATCAGAAAGAAAACTGTCTAAACAAATTTTAAAGAACATTCAGTCTATGCCAAAAAATGCTCATCCCATGGATGTTATAAGAACTTGCGTTAGTTTGATGGCTCTAGAAGATAAAGACACTAAAGATAATTCTCCTAAAGCTAATATGAGAAAAACTATGAGAATTTTTGCTAAAACTCCTACAGCAGTTTCGGCTTATTTTAGATATAGAAAAGGTAAAAAAATCATTTCACCTAGTAAAAATTTATCATTTTCAGAGAACTTTTTCAAAATGATGTTTAATAAAGTACCAGATAAAGAAATTGTCAGGGCTTTTGATATATCTCTGATTTTATACGCGGAACATAGCTTCAACGTTTCAACTTTTACAGCTAGAACTATAACAAGTAGTTTATCAGATTTGCACGGAGCAATAACAGGTGCGATAGCTTCATTGAAGGGGCCATTACATGGCGGCGCTAATGAAGCTGTGATGCACATGATGAAAGAGATAGGGAAACCTGAAAAAGCTAAAGCTTGGATAGAAAATGCTTTAGCTAAGAAAAAAGTTGTAATGGGTTTTGGCCATAGAGTTTATAGAACTGGTGACTCAAGAGTTCCAACTATGAAACATTACATGTTTAAAGTTGCAAAACTTTTAAAAAAAGAAAAATACACTAAAATGTATGAAATTTTAGAGAAAGTAATGCTAGAAAGAAAAAACATACATCCTAATGTTGATTTCCCATGCGGCCCTACTTATTACATGATGGGAATCGATATAGATTTTTATACTCCAATATTTGTAATGTCCCGAATTACTGGCTGGTCAGCTCATATCATGGAACAACATACTTCGAATAAATTAATTAGGCCTTTATCTAAATATAAAGGAAAAGAAGTAAGAGAAGTAATGCTGTTAAACCAAAGATAAATGATTGACAAAATATTTTCTGAAACGATAAAAATTTTATCTGATCTTATAAAATTTCAAACAACATCAGGTGCTTCGAATCTTGAGCTAATTAAATATTGTGAAAAAAAATTAGAAAAAGCTGGAGCAACATCCTTTAAAACTTTTAATGATTCCGGCTCTCAAGCTAATTTATTTTCGACAATTAAAGGTAAAGATAATTCTAATAATAAAGGAATTATCTTATCAGGACATACAGATGTAGTTCCTGCTGTATCTAGCGAATGGACTTCTGATCCTTATGTAGCTAGGGAAAAAGATAATAAAGTTTATGGTCGAGGAACATGTGATATGAAAGGTTTTATTGCTTGCACTTTAGCTGTTGCACCTTTATTTGCTTCTAAAAAACTAAAAGCACCAATACATTTTTCTTATACCTTTGATGAAGAAACTGGTTGTCTAGGAGCTCCATTAGTCTTGGCTGATTTAAAAAAAAGAAATATTAATTTCTCAGCCTGTATAATTGGAGAACCAACAAATATGAAAACAATAAATGCCCATAAAGGTTACAATGAATACATAACTCATTTTACTGGCTTATCTGGACACGCTTCAAATCCTGAAAGTGGTGTTAGCGCTATAGAATATGCGATTCAATACAGCAATAAGCTTTTAGAATTAAGAGATGAATTGAAAAAAAGAAACTCAAGGAAAACTATTTTTTCTCCATCATACTCTACTCTTCAAATAGGAAAAATCTCTGGAGGATTAAGTGCAAATGTAATCGCAGATCAATGTTCTCTAGAATGGGAAGTAAGACCAATCAATAAAGAAGATGGTGAATTCATCAGTAATAATATTGATGCTTATGCAAAAGATATTTTAATACCAAAAATAAAAAAGAATAATCCTAAAGGAGATATAAAGAAAGAAGTTGTCGGTGAAGTAGTTGGTTTCAATAAAAAAGAGTCGTCAGAGGCTGTAAATCTAGTTTGTAATCTTACCGGAGATAATGAAAAAAATACGATGTCATTTGGTACTGAGGCAGGTTTATTTCAGAACTCAGGAATTAGCACTGTCATTTGTGGGCCAGGATCTATTAAGCAAGCCCACACAGTGGACGAATATATCACGTTTGATCAATTAAAGAAGTGTCTTACTATGCTTGTTTCTCTTCAAGAGAAAATGACTAATTAAAGATCTTTAAAATATTGATATGAAAATATTCGTTGCTGTCCTTCTGTTGATTAGTTCTTTTTCTACACTCTACGCTAATACAATCTTCTATTTAACTAAAATACCAAATTTAGAAATATATGATTTAAACTCTTCTAATAATATTAAATATCTTACAGCAGAAAAAGCTTTTAGAGTAGGTTTTAGAGAAAATAATGTTCAATGTGATAAAACAGATAAAAACAATATCAAAAAGAAATTCGATCTCATTAAAAAAAATTTTGATATATATGATAAAAATTTTTTAAAAAAAATCAATCTTAAATATGTTGTGCTTTGTGAAGATTTAAAAGTTGCAGAGATTAAAACTGCTGGAGTCCCAAATCATAAAGTAAAAACATTAATTGTTGATATTAATTTTGATAAAAGATATTTTGAGAGATCAATCCACCATGAAATATTTCATATGATTGATGATAGCTATAAAGAATTATTCTCTTACGAAAAATGGGAAAAATTTAATACTCCTAAATTCAAATATGCTGAATGTTCTACGTGCACAAATAAATTAGATTTATCCCTAAACAATGAGTCGAGGGGATTTCTAACAGAATATTCTATGTCTACTGCTTCAGAAGATATGGCTGAAATATTTTCATTTTTAATGACTGACAGTGAAAATTTAGATAAAATTCTTTTAAAAGATACTATATTGAATAAAAAAACACTTTTTTTAAAAAGTGCAATTCTAAAAATTGATAATAATTTTAAATTTAATTAAATGATAGAAAAAGTTAAACAGACAACCTCTGAAAAGTTATTATTAGCTGTATTTATTATTCTAGGAATTGTTGCTTTTTATATTTTTTTAATTTTACCTCAAAAATGTTTATTTATTAAGAGTTACGATCCACAAGAAATTCGTTTTGATAATCCAGAAAATATTGCAGTTCTAAATGTTAATTGTGGAAATGTTATCATTAAACTTTATCCAGACATTTCCCCTAAATCAGTTGAAAGATTTAGAATGTTAATAAACTCAGGTAAATATAATAATATTGCTTTTCATAGAGTTGTAAAAAATGTCATCGTTCAAGCAGGAGATCTAGAGTTTGGGAGGAAAGATAATCTCAATTATCTTTATATAGGAACCGGAAAATCTGGATTTGGAACTATTAAATCAGAACTCAATGATGAGATTGAATTTAGAGCAGGAACAGTTGGTATGGCGAGAACAAATAAACTTAATACTGAAGATAGTCAGTTTTTTATTCTTCTTGAAGATGCTCCTTTATTTAAAGGAGAATATACTCCTATTGGCCAAGTTGTTTATGGTTTGGAAGTTTTAGATACAATTGCAGATGATTACAAAAGAGAATATGTCCTTCGACCTGATTTTATTAATAGCTTTAAATTGCTTATCGATTAATTCCTCTTATTCTTTCTGACCTTCGTCTTAAAAGTTCTGCAGCAACTAGGACTAATGTAGAAAGTAAAATTAAACAAGTAGCAACTGATAATATGGTTGGACTTAATTGTTCCCTTAATCCCGTCCACATTTGAATTGGAATTGTTGTATTATCTAACCCAGCTAAAAATAAAACAATTACAACTTCATCAAATGAAGTTACGAAAGCAAATAATGCACCTGATATAACGCCTGGTAATATTAGTGGCAAAGTTATTTTCATGAAAGTATTTACAGGATTACTTCCTAAGCTTGCTGCGGCTCTTGTAACGCTATGATCAAACCCAGATAAAGTTGCTGTTACAGTAATTACCACAAAAGGAGTTCCTAATATTATATGAGCTAAAACTATTCCAGTGTGTGTTGCTGCTAAGCCTGCTTTAGCCATAAAAAAGAAAATTGCTACTCCTGAAATAATTAAAGGAACAATCATAGGAGAAATTAAAGTTGCCATAATAATTCCTTTGTAGGGCATATATCTACTGCTTAGTCCTAATGCTGCAACTGTTCCAAGAATAACTGCTCCGATTGTCGCAAATATTGCTATAAAAAAACTATTTTTTGCTGCTAATCCCCAAGGATTCTTTGTTCCATAAACCATATCCTTGTACCATCTTAAAGAGAAAGCATCTGGGTCTAGCCTCTTCATTCCATCTGTTATTACTAAAAATTCTTCTGCATTAAACGATAATGGAAAAATTACAAACAAAGGAGCAATTAAAAAAAAGAATACACATCCGCAAATAAATAAATATATATAATGCCATACTCTATAATGTGGTTCTGTATATTTTGGTAAAGCCATAATTATCCTAATTTAATATTATCTATTCCAACTAATTTGTTATAAATCCAATAGACAGCTAAAACCCCTGTTAACAACATTAGTCCCATTGCTGAGGCAAAACTCCAATCTAAAGTATATTTCATATGATAAGCGATTTGATTACTTATAAGTGTCCCTGAAGCTCCTCCAACTAATTCTGGAGTAATGTAGTAACCTATCGCAAGAATAAAAACTAAAAGAGAACCAGCCCCTATTCCTGGTATTGTTAATGGAAAATATACCTTCCAAAATGTAATAAATGGTGTTCCTCCAAGTGATTTACCTGCTCGAACTAAACTTGGTGAAATAGTTTTCATTACACTATAAAGAGGCAAAACCATGAATGGTAACAAAATTTGAGTCATAGCAATATAAGTGCCTGTTTCATTGTACATCATCACTAATCTTTTATCGTCTGCTACCAAACCAATCCAAACTAAAAAATCATTAACTACTCCTTGTTGTTGGAGCAAAATCATCCAGCTAGCTGTTCTTACAAGGAGAGATGTCCAAAAAGGTAGAAGAACGCAAATCATCAGTAGATTGCTATACTTCATTGGAAGAGTTGCTAATAAATGCGCTATTGGGTAAGCCATCAAAAAACAAAATAGGGTGACATAAAAAGCTATTTTTAAAGTTCTAACCCATAATTTTTTATAAATTCTTCGATCTTCTTCAACTTGAACTATTTTTCCATCTTCATTTTGATACATGTCGACGCCCTTTAAATATTTAGAATATGAATAAGCTGGCGCACGTCTTTGAATTGCTCTCCAATATTCAACGTTTCCCCATCTTTCATGGACAGCCATAATTTGCTCTTTATAATTTCCTTCTTCAAAAGATTTTGATTTTCGTCTTAATTTTTTAATAATACTTTTAAAACCATTTTTTTCAAAGTTAAGCTGAGTTGATAATTTTCCCTCTCTCTCTTCTTCGGTCAATTTTCGAAAATCAAAATAAAAAGCTTCGAATACTTTTTCTGATGGAAGTTCTTTGCCATCCCAATCTTCCATTGCTTTGAATGTTTTTGGAAGCGCATTAGTTACCATTCGGTCATCAACACTATTAAAAAGCATTCCAACTATTGGGGAAATGTAAACGATTAATAGAAAAAACAATAAAGGTGCCACTAATAAAAAAGCCTTAAGTTTATTTCTTTTCTCAACTTTCTTAAGGCTTACCTCTAGAGGTATTCCATCAGTTGTTAAAATTTTTTGTGTTTCACTGCTCATAAATAAAAAGGGCGGTTAGTTAATAACCGCCCCTAATATAATATATCATCAAAGTCTTTAAAAACTAATTAAAGACCAGATTTCATAGCTTCCCATTTTTCGCCAATTTCTGTACCGTTGTCAGCCCAGAATAATGCATCAATTAGGATATAGCTTTTTGTATTGTTTGGATGAGTTGGCATTTGAGACATCATGTTTGTCTTACCATCTTTATACCAAGGCTCACCTGCTTCAATAACTTTTAGAGAAGATTTTCTCCAAGGTGCGTATGCGATGTACTTCGCAGAACCAGCTAAACCTTCTGTGCTAGTCATTTCTGCAATAGCTTTCATAGCATCAGCTTCGTTTGGTCCACCTTTAACAACTACCATGTATTGGTAATCTAAACCTTGAGCATCCCAAACTTGTTTTAATGGTGCGCCTTCTCCAATTTCTGCGTTGAAGAATCTACCATTCCAACCTGTTGCCATTACAACTTCACCCTGCATAAGTAGTTCTGGTGGTTTAGCACCAGCTGACCAAAATACGCATCCGCCGTTAGGGTCTGAACAAAGCGCTTTCATCTTATCCATTGCTTGTTGAAGACCTTTTTCCTTTGAAAGTTTTTTGTAGATATTTTTTCCACCTTTACCTGGCTTAGTACCAGAAGCTGCTAATGCCATCTCTAGATTGTGCATAGCACTTTTGTAAACGCCTCTTTTACCTGGCCATGTTTTAGTGTCAAAGAAATCTTTTATAGTTTTTGGTTTTTTGCTACCAATTTTTGCATCATGGTAAGCATACGTCCAAGAATATAAAATATTTCCTACAGCACATTTACTAGGCATTGACGTAAAGAAGTCTTTGCTCGCTTTAGTTCCATCTGGAGCTGGCGGAAAGTCTTTGTCAAAATTAAATTTAACAAATAAACCTTCGTCACATCCATTGATAGTGTCCATAGCGAAAACGTCCATTATGTCCCAAGTAATTTTTCCTGCTGCTTTTTGAGCTTTAACTTCAGATAATCCACCTGAATAGTCTACCCAATTAATAGGTATACCTAATTTTTTTGCGGCTGGATCACCGTAACCTAATTTTTGACTTTCTGTATAAGCTCCACCCCAAGATGCAACTGTAACTGCATAAGAAGTTGAAGAAATTGAAAGTGCAAAAACTAAAGTAAGTAATAGTTTACTTAATTTTCTCATTTATTCCCCTCCGTTTAAACGTTTATTATTCTTTTATTACAACAATTAACAAAAATTAAGTCAACCTCTGATTTGTGCTAATTCTTGTTTAAAATTAAGATTTTTTGATTGAATCAATCTCAGATTGATTTTGGATCTAAAGCTCTAGCGTCATGGCTGTTCCAGCCAACATTAATATCATTACCTGGTTTTATATCCATTCTCGCAGAGCTGTTAGGAACTTTTAAAATGAATTCTCTGTTGCCCAACAAATTTAATCTAACTCTTGCGTGATCTCCGTGATAAATAACTTCTTCTATTTTTCCCTTATGTTTGTTATCCATTTTTTCATCAGGATCAATAATCGCTCTTTCAGGTCTTAAAGAAACTTTTGTTTTTTCTCCTTTTGTTTTGACTCTTATAGGATTAGAAATTATTTCAGTCCCAGTATCTAATTTAACTTTACATTTTCCTCCAGAGATATCTGTGACTTGTCCGGAAAACGTATTGTTCTCACCAATAAATTCTGCAACAAATGAGTTTACAGGTTCTTCATATAATTTATCTGGGCTTGATAATTGTTGCACTTTTCCATCATTAAAAACTGCAATTCTACTCGACATAGTAAGAGCTTCGCTTTGATCGTGAGTAACATAAACTACTGTTACGCCAATATTTTCATGAATGTGTTTAATTTCATACTGCATACTTTCTCTTAAATTTTTATCTAAAGCTCCTAACGGTTCATCCATTAAAACTAATTGAGGATCAAATACTAGAGATCTTGCAACAGCGACTCTTTGTTGTTGTCCTCCTGATAGTTGATTGGGCATTCTTTTTTCAAATCCAGATAAAGAAACCATAGATAAAGCTTTATCAACTTTTTTATCAATATCATCTTTTGAAAGTTTTCTAACTTTTAAAGGAAAAGCTAAATTTTCATAAACTGTTAGATGAGGAAACAAAGCGTAATTTTGAAAAACCATTCCTATCCCTCTTTTGTGTGGAGGAATTCTAGAAATAGGTTTTGAGTCTAAATAAATTTCACCATTAGTAGGCGTTTCAAAACCTGCTAACATCATTAGGCAAGTTGTTTTTCCTGAACCAGATGGCCCCAACATTGTAATAAATTCGCCTTCATTAATGTCAAGATTCAGGTCTTTAACGACTAAAACTTTACCGTCATAACTTTTGTCTACCTTATCAAATTTTACAAAACTTTTTGAAGACGTCATATAATGATTATTTAAAGCATTTAAGAAAATTTATTTCAAGGTTTTTATTATTTAATATGTAATTCTCTAGATAAATTGCAGAATAATTCTGAACCACTTTCAGTTACTCTGATTGCTTCGCTAGCTTCTACGCCCCAATCACCGAATTGCATCACTGCAATCATATGAAAAGTAACGTTAGGTTGTAAAATGGTTTTATCACCTTTCAGTATATTAAATGTTTGTTCTCCCCAATCTGGAGGGTAACCAATACCAATTGAATATCCGGTTCTAGAGTCTTTTTTAATTTTATATTTATCTAAAACTCCCCAAAATTTTTGCGCAACATCATCAACAGTATTTCCAGGTCTTGTAACAGCAATACCAGCATCTAATGCTTCATTGGTAGCTTTCATAGTATCTATTTTTTTTTGATCTTTTTCACCTAATAAAACTGTACGAGCCATAGGGCAGTGATATCTTTTATAAGCACCGGCAATTTCAATAATTGTTGCATCACCTGAAACAAACTTTTCATCTGTAGCGGTTAAATGGGAGGCCGAAGTTCCTTTTCCAGTCGGTAGTAGAGTTGTAATACTTGGATAATCTCCACCGAATTCATCTGTGCCATTAAATAAAGCTTTTTGAATATCTGCTACAGCATCGCATTGTCTTACTCCAGGATTAATACTTTTAAAAGCCATTTTCATTCCACTCTCAACTATACGAGCTGCTGATTGCATTAATTTAATTTCTGAATTTGATTTAACAACTCTTACCCAGTTAACTAATCTTTCAGCATCCTTAAGTTTTGCGTTAGGTAAACCTTTTTTAAGAGTTTCATAGCAAAAAGCTGTAAAGTAATGACTGTCCATCTCTAAACCAATATTTAGACTATCCCATTTTCTGTTTGTTATTATTTCAGCTAAATACTTATAAGGATGTAGAGGCCAAGTATGAATGTACTTTTCATGGTACTCTATAATATTTTTATCCTGTAAATATGTTTTAATGTATGCGCCTCCTCCATCCTGCGCTCTTACAAAGCAAATAGGCTCGTCTTCATTTATGTGAACTAGGACACATTGGGCATAATAAAAAGACCAAGCATCATAACCTGTTAAGTAATTCATATTAGCTGGGTCGTGAGAAACTAATAGATCAATGCCTTTTTTTTGCATACTAATCTTTACTTTTTTTAAACGGTCTTTGTACTCTTGTTTTTCAAAAAGCATTTAGTTTTCTAAAAGTTTTCCGTATCCTTTAATTGAAGATTTGTATCCAGTTGATCTAATACTATCCCAAATTAAAGTTTGATTGCTAGATAATACTGGCTTTTCTATTTTATTTTCTAATTTTTCTAGAATATTTAATACCGGTAAAGCGGTGCAAGAAATAAACAAAGCATCTGCATTTTTTATTTCTAACTTTGAGGATATTTCTAAAATATAATTAGGATCAACATTAGCAAATTCAGAGTCTAAATTTAAGTTTAAACTAGCAAGCGATGAAACCTCTATATCCTTTAGGTTAAAGTAATCTAAGATTATTTTGTTTACCTTCTCTGGGTAAGGAGTAAATAAAGCAATCTTTTTAATATTCATAAGTTTAAAAGCTTTAATTGCAGAAGTTACCGGCGTAGTTACATAACTACCGGGTTTACCCAGTAATATTCTTTCTTTTACTTTATCCTCACCTATAGCAATTGTTCCTGATGTGCAGCCGTAAGCGATGGTGTTTACTTTTTCATTAGGCAATATTTTATTTGATACAGACTCTAGATCATCTTGCATCTTTAATAGGTTTTCTGTTGTTAGTGGATTTTGGTTATGAATACGATTAACAAAAATATCTATAGACAAATTTTTATAAATATTATTAAAATCCTTCTCTATAGTTTGGTCAGTTGATAATGCAATTAAACCTACTCTTGGCTTTAAATCTTTTTTAAACCTCGGAGTAAAATTTTTATTAATATCTATAGACATATGTTTTGCAATATTATTGTAACATTTATTTGGCTATAAGACTTGTCTTTTTAATTGTTCAATTTTGCTAACATATTTTCACTATCGATCTCTTCTAATAAATAGTTGCTGTCTAATAGTTTTTTTTTTACTTCTTCGAGCTTTTTACCTTCTTTGAAAAGACCGTCAAAATGTTTTTTTTCAAAAAAAATTTCTTTAATAATTATTTGATTTAAATTTATTGATTTTAGTATCTTATATTCAGCTCCTTCAACGTCTAGCATCAATTTATCTATTTTTTTAATTGAATATTTTTTTATTAAACTTGAAAAACTTAAACACTTAATATTGAGTATTTCTATATCATTTTCGGAAACTAAAAATCTTTTGCTTCGGTGTTTTAATAAATGAGTTTTATCAAATGAGCCTATTCCACTTGCCCAGTGTTTTTTTAACTTACCAATTGAATCTCTTTTAATAAAATAGAAAGGTACTAACTCATCTTTGTCACTTATTGCGGATTCCTCAATAATTATATTGTTAAAATTTTTAATATTATCTCTTAATTCAACTAAATTGTAAGGAACCGGCTCTATTAGAATATTTTTTTTGTTTTTAAATTTTTTTAATTCTTCTTGTAGCCAAAAACCAGTATGAGAGCCTATAGAGACTAGTCCATACTCTTGCATATTTATTTATTGAACAAAAACCTCTCCCCAAGTTCCTCTTGTAGAAGCTTTAGAGTATTCCGTTGCTCTACCTTCAAAGAAGTTCATGTGTTCTACTCCATTTAACATTGTGTCTAACCAAGTTAAAGGATTTTTCTTAACATCATAAATTGGATCAAGACCTAACTGTTCAAGTCTTCTATTTCCAATGAATCTAATGTATTGCTTAATTTCGTTTGCTGTTAAGCCTTCCAGAGGACCCATTTGAAAAGCTAAATCAATGAATGCATCTTCATGTGTTACAATAGTTTTGCACGCGTCAACTATTTCTTTTTTAAGTTTATCATTCCAGATTTGTGGTTCCTCTTTAATGAAATCTCTGAATAATCTAATCATAGAATTACAATGTAAGGTTTCATCTCTTACCGACCATGTTACTATTTGGCCCATTCCTTTCATTTTATTAAATCTTGGGAAATTTAGAAGTATTGCAAAACTAGCAAATAGTTGCAGCCCTTCAGTAAAAGCAGAGAACACAGCCATTGTCATTGCTATATTATGTTTTGATTTAACATCAAAGCCTTGCATGTAATCATATTTATCTTTCATTTCTTTGTATTGTAAGAAAGCTGAATACTCTGTTTCAGGCATTCCAATTGTATCTAATAAATGAGAGTAAGCAGCAATATGAACTGTTTCCATTGCAGCAAATGCTGTCATCATCATTAAAACTTCGGTCGGTTTAAAAACAGTTGTATAATGTCTTAAATAACAATTGTTAACTTCCACATCAGCTTGAGTAAAAAATCTAAATATATGTGTTAAGAGATTCTTTTCTTCTGGCGTTAAGTTTTTTTGCCAATCCTTAACATCATCTCCTAGAGGAACTTCTTCTGGTAACCAGTGAATTCTTTGTTGTGTTAACCATGCGTCATAGCACCATGGATATCTAAAGGGTTTATAGACTGGGTTTTCTACTAACAGACCCATTTTTTTTGGCTGAATAATTCCTGGCTTAATTTCTTTTGCTACTGACATGATAAACACTCCTCATAGTTGTTGTCTTTATTATTTGATTCTTGTTCTTTAGAATAAACGTTTTTAGTCACATCTGTTGATGATCCAGCCTGTACATTTTCTGCTCTTTGAATAGATTTAGATCTGCAGTAGTAAAGACTTTTAAGGCCTTTTTTCCATGCTTGAAAATGAATGGCGTGAAGTTCTTTCTTATGTATATCAGCAGGCACAAAAACGTTTATAGATTGAGCTTGTGAAATATGAGGAGTTCTATCTGCGCCTAACTCAACAATCCATCTTTGATCAATCTCAAAAGCTGTTTTAAAAGTATCTTTTTCCTCTGCTGTTAAAAAATCTAAATGTGAAACTGAGCCTTGATTTGTAGTAATACTGGACCAAACTTCATCTGTATTCTTTTTATATTTTTCAAGAATTTTTTTTAAATATTTATTTCTTACATTAAAAGAACCCGATAAAGTTTTATGAGTATAGCTATTAGCTGCAATCGGTTCAATTCCAGGCGAAGATCCGCCACAGATAATTGAGATTGATGCTGTTGGAGCTATTGCTGTTTTATTAGAAAACCTTTCTTTAATTCCGTATTCTTCAGCATCAGGGCAAGATCCTCTCTCTTCTGCCAGTGAAACTGATGCCGCATCTACTTTTTCTTGAATATTTTTAAATATCTTCTTATTCCAAACTTTACTCATAACAGAGCCAAAAGGAATGTTTTTTTGTTGGAAAAAAGAATGTAAGCCCATAACTCCAAGACCTACGCTTCTTTCTCTCATTGCAGAATATTTAGCATGAGCAAATTCATCTGGAGCTCTATTAATAAAATCAGTCATAACGTTGTCCAAAAATCTCATTACATCTTCTACGAATTGAGAATCATCTTTCCATTGATCATAGGTATCGATGTTCAAGGATGAAAGACAGCAAACTGCCGTTCTTTGTTTACCATCATTATCCATTCCTGTCGGAAGGGTAATCTCGCTACAAAGATTTGAAGTTTTAACTTTTAAACCGGCTAGCTTATGATGTTGAGGTATTTGTCTATTAACAGTATCAATGTATATTATATATGGTTCTCCAGTTTCAATTCTCGCTGTAAGAAGTCTTATCCATAAATTTCTTGCTGGAAGAGTTGACTGAACAGTTCCATCGTAAGGACTTCGAAGTGCCCATTGACCATCTGTTTCTACTGCTCTCATAAAGTCATCAGTGACAAGAACTCCATGGTGTAGATTCAAAGATCTTCTATTAACATCTCCTCCAGTCGGTCTTCTCATTTCAATAAATTCTTCAATTTCTGGATGATCTATTTGTAAATAACAAGCTGCTGATCCTCTTCTTAGAGAACCTTGGCTAATTGCTAAAGTTAAAGAGTCCATAACTTTTATAAAAGGAATAATTCCAGATGTCTTACCAACTTTACCTATTTTTTCTCCTATTGATCTCAAGTTGCCCCAATAACTTCCGATACCTCCCCCTCTTGCTGCTAACCAAACATTTTCTTCCCATAAATCTGTAATACCTTCTAAACTGTCATTTGCTTCATTTAAAAAACAAGAAATTGGCAAACCTCTTTCAGTTCCACCGTTTGATAAGACAGGAGTTGCTGGCATAAACCAAAGATTGCTTATGTAATTATAAATTCTTTGAGCATGAAGATTGTCATCTGCATAAACACTTGCCACTCTAGCGAATAGATCTTGGAAACTCTCGCTCTGTCCTAGATACCTATCTTTAAGAGTTGCCTTACCAAAATCAGTTAAATTAGAGTCTCTAGATCGATCTATTTTAATTGTTATTCCTCTTTCGTTTTGAAAAAGTTCCGTTTCTCCCGATAAGGAAAATAAATCCGGTTTTTTTGGACCATTATTCTTTAATTCAACTTGATTTTTATGGTTTATGCTGCCGACAGCTTTCTCTATTGCCAATGATACATTTTTATTCATATTTTCTTTTTTTTTAGACGACTTATTAACAAAACAACTACATGTTGTGTTACACTTATGTTAATATACTATATAACATCAAAATCAATAGAACATTATAAGAACATTTAAATAAATTAGCAAGTGGAAAGTTTTGTTAATAAACATTTAATAACAAATCATTATATTCTCTAGTATTTATAACTAATGAAAATCAATCCAAACGGTTTTAGAGAGTATGATGCTAGATGGGTCTTTGAAAAGGAGATTGATATTGAGGGAATCGCTAATTTAGGCAAGGGTTTGGGAACTCAAATTATAAATCATACAAAAAAAAATAATCCGAGAGTAATTGTTGGCCATGATTACAGGTCTTATAGTGAAAAAATCAAAAAAGCTCTTACAGAAGGTTTGATTTCAACTGGATGTAATGTTGAAGATGTGGGTTTATCTCTTTCACCAATGGTGTACTTCGCGCAATTTAATTTAAATTCTGATGCGATAGCGATGGTTACAGCTAGTCATAATGAAAATGGATGGACTGGTGTGAAAATGGGTATCAAAAAAGGTTTAACACATGCTCCAGATGAAATGTCTGAGTTAAAAGAGATAACATTGAATAAAAAGTTTAAAAACGGCAAAGGCGACATTAAAAAAATTGATGATTTTAAAAATATATACATACAAGATTTAGTTCAAAAAAATAAAATTAGTAAAAAAATGAAAGTTGTAGTTGCTTGTGGAAATGGCACAGCTGGAGTTTTTGCACCAGATATTTTAAGAGGAATAGGTTGTGAAGTAATTGAATTAGATTGTGAATTAGATTGGTCGTTCCCGAAGTATAATCCAAATCCTGAGGATCTAGAAATGCTTCACGCTATATCGAAAGTAGTAAAAGATAATAATGCAGATATTGGATTTGGTTTTGATGGAGATGGAGACAGATGTGGTTTTATAGATGATAAAGGAAATGAAATATTTTCAGACAAAATAGGTTTACTTATAGCCAGAAATCTTTCTGAAAATCATAAAAATTCCAAGTTTATTGTAGATGTAAAATCAACTGGACTTTTTACAAATGATAAAGTTCTAGCAAATAATAAATGTAAAACCATTTACTGGAAAACAGGTCATTCTCATATCAAAAGAAAAGTAAATATGGAAAAAGCACTCGCAGGTTTTGAAAAGAGTGGACACTTTTTCTTCAATAAACCTTTAGGATATGGATATGACGACGGAATAAATTCTGCAATCCAAGTTTGTCATCTTTTAGCAAATCAAAATAAAAAAATTAGTGAAATTATTAAGGAATTGCCAAATACTTATCAAACCCCAACTATGGCACCTTTTTGTAAAGATGAAGAAAAATATAAAGTTGTTGATGACATGGTTAAAAAAGTTCAAGAATTAAAACAAAAAGATACTAAAATAGATGGTCAATCAATTACAGAAGTTTTAACGGTTAATGGAATAAGATTTTCTCTGGAAGACGGATCTTGGGGTTTAATTAGAGCATCTTCAAACAAACCATCTTTAGTAGTTGTTACGGAAAGCACAACATCAGAGGATAGAAAGAAAAAAATATTTGATTTTATTGACGGTCTGCTTCAAAAAACTGGAAAAATTGGTAAGTACGATCAAAAAATTTAAAGTCTAAAGTATTCAAATAAAAACCTTGTACCAATAACTACTAAAAATAAACCAAAGTACTTTGTCATTTTCTTTTTATTTATTCTATGGCTGGCTTTTGCGCCTATTCTAGCCATGAAAGTAGTAATAGGAAAAAATATTAAGAACGCTGGTATATTTAAGAAACCAATACTCAAAGGTAAATTAGCATTTAAATAAGATCCTGAGATCAAAAAGCCTACAGCTCCAAATAATGCAATTATAAAACCAATAGCTGCAGCACTTCCTATTGCTTTATTAATAGGATATCCAAAGAATTTTAAAATGGGCACATTCATTACCGCTCCTCCTATTCCCATAGGAGCAGAAATAAATCCACTTATTACACCCGACAATCCTTTAGCTAATAATCCCATTTTTATTTCTAATTTTTCTTCCTTTTCTTTAAGGAATAACAAATAAAAAGCTAAAAAATAGACAACTACAGTGAAGAATAAAATTAAAGGTTTAGTTTTTAAACTTGCAGCCAGAAAGGTTCCTAAAATAACTCCTATGGCTACAAAAAAACCATAACCTTTCACAATGCTAAAATCTACAGCTTTATGTTGGTGGTGAGTTAAAACTGAAACTATTGAGGTTGGAATAATAATTCCAAAAGACGTTCCTACCGCTAAGTGCATTAAATAAGCTGGCTCAATTCCTAAAGCGCTAAAAATATAAAATAAAATAGGAACTGTAATTAAACCTCCACCTATTCCAAATAATCCAGCTGCGAAACCTGCAGGTATCGCAGTTGCAACCATTATAAGAATTAAATAAATTATTTCTGACTGTGAAAGAATATCCAAAATTATCTTTCTAATGACACTGGATTGGTTTTTTTAATCTGATCCATTATATGATTTACTTTTTGAAGATCAGCATCTCTAATACACATATTTTTTGAAAGGTATTGTTTCCAAGTTCTTGAACCATTTTGTCCATGAAATAAACCGACGGTATGTCTCATTATATGATTTAATTGTGTTCCTTTAGATGTTTCTTCCTGGATATAAGGTATTAAATTTTCCATAATCTCAGTTCTTGTAGGAACGTTTTGATTGTTAAATATTTCTTTTTCTATTTCAGCTAAAAAATAAGGAGAGTGATAAATAGCTCTACCAATCATAACACCATCAACTTTTAAAAAATGATTTTTAATATCATCAGTTGTTTTAACTCCACCATTTATAATTATTTCATCATTTTTAAAATGATCTTTGAGCTTATAAACAAAATCATACTTCAATGGTGGGATATTTAAATTTTCTTTTGGGCTTAATTTCTTTAATAAAGCTTTTCTTGCGTGAATAATAAATTCTTTTGATCCAGCGTCTTTGGTCGTTTGAATAAAAGATTTTAAGAACTCAAAATTCTCAACTTCGTTGTAACCAATTCTTGTTTTAATTGTTACTGGTAGCTTTGTTGATTTTGCCATGGCTTCAATACACTTTGCTACAAGGTCAGGCTCTTGCATTAAACAAGCGCCAAATTTATTTTTTTGAACTTTTTTACTTGGGCAACCTAAATTAAAATTAATTTCTTTATATCCATAATCTTCAGCGATATTGCAAGCTTCTGCTAATTCTGATGGATTAGATCCACCTATCTGCAAAGTCACAGGATTAGATATTTTTTTAAATGATAAAAGTTTATTTCTATCTCCTCTAATGATTGCATTAGCAACAATCATCTCTGAGAAAAGATGAACATTTTTACTAATTAAACTTAAAAAATATATTGCATGCTTATCAGTGCAATCCATCATTGGCGCCACTGAGACAGTCTTAATCATAATTTATTCTGGCTTGTCGTCCTCTTCTACTGGAGCTTCTTCATTTAATTCAAGAGGAGCTTCTTCTGTTTCTAGATTTTCTTCTTTAATTTCTGGTTGTTCAGCTTTTAATTCAGATAAAGCTTCGTCTGCTAGGCTAGGTTTTTTTACTTCTGGGATTCTTCTAGTTCTCTTTGAAGGTAAAATCGCAACACCACTCTTAGAAATTTGACCTTTATAAAGGTTTTCAAAATCATCGTTAGTTTCTTCCTCTATCTCTTCTTGTTGTTCAGCCTCATCAGGTTCTTTTCTTAATCGTTTAATTGCACTTTCTTCCAGCTCTTTTACTGAAACTTTTCCATCTCCTATCTCTCTCAGAGATATAATAGTTCTTTTGTCATTGTCTTCATCAACTAACATTGGAGCTCCAGCATTTAATTGAGCTGTTCTCTCTTTAGCTAACAAAACTAAGTCATATTGATTATCAATTTTTTCTAAACAGTCTTCGACGGTAATTCTTGCCATGATGGTGAGTATATATTCAAATAATCTAAATAAATCAATTATTTTTTGAGCTTAATTGGCTCTAAAGTTTTTCTTATCATTATTAAAAGAATTAATGAAATAAGGATATATGCACCTGAAATAAAAGCAATATTTTCAATGGTATAACCGTTATCAATTAATAATCCAAAAATCGCTGTTCCGAATGCTGTTGAAAAAACCATAAAAGCAGTTGTTAAAGCCTTAATAGAGCCAATAAATTTTACACCATAAATCTCAGCCCAGGTAGAAGAGCCAAGAACGTTTGCTAGTCCGTTAGATATACCTATTAAACCTAGAAAAATAAAAGCAGAGACTTCATGTTGGTAATGAAACAAGACAATCATTGCCAAAAGCAAAGGAATATTCATTAAAGGAATTAACTTTCTGCTCGTAAATCTATCAACTAAAAAACCAGAAAAAAATAAAGTTATTATAGAGGCTATGGAATAAACCATAAAAGCTTTAGGTATAGTGTATATGCTCCACATTTTTGATTCAGAAATATAGGATTGATATACGAATACGCCTGTAGCTATCCAAGGCATAGCTAACATATTTAATGAAACAATATAAAATCTATAATCTTTGATGACTTCTTTTCTCCTCCAGTTTTTAATTTTAATTTTTTTAAAATAGCTTTGATCTTTTTCTCTAGAGTCTAATTTAATATGTCTAATTGTATTTAAAACTATGAGTGGTAAAAATAAAATTATTAATATTGCAATTCCTTGCCAAACAGTCCTCCAAGAATAAATTACAAATAAATAAGTTATTAATACTGGTAAAATAAATTCTGCAGATGATAAGCCAAACCAGATTGTGCTGAGTGCTTTTCCTCTTGATCTTTCAAAAAATCTTGAGATTGTAGTTGTAGAGGCATGACTCATTAAACCTTGACCAGAGAACCTCATTAAAAATATTCCAGCTGCTAAAAAATAGATGCTGTTTATAAGAGAAAAAAATATAGATGATAAAAACAATAACAAAATAACAAAAAAAGAATAATAAATTATTTCATAATCATCAATTTTTTTACCAACCCAAATTAATAAAAGACTAGAAAAAATTGTTGCTGTTGCATAAATATTTCCAAATTGGCCGTGGGTGATGCCTAATTCATTTCTAATTGGTGCGTTAAACAATCCCAGAAAAAAGCTCTGTCCAAAACTAGAAAAAAATGTAAATATAAATCCAAATATAATTACTTTTTTATTTAAAGAGAGGTTAATCATTTATGACTTGTAAAGTTGCTTTCATAGGTTTGGGTGTTATGGGTTACCCTATGGCAGGTTATATATCAAAAGCAGGTCACGATGTAACTGTTTATAATCGTACGAAAGCTAAAGCAGAAAAATGGACTAAAGAATATAAAGGTAAAATAGCTGATACTCCCGCAGATGCTGCAAAAGATTGTGATTTTATATTTACATGTGTTGGGAATGATAACGATCTAAGAGAAGTGACACTTGGTAATAAAGGGCTATTCAATACAGCTAAAAAAGACTCGATCTATATAGATAATACAACAGCATCAGCAAATATAGCTAGAGAACTTTATAAAGAGGCAAAATCAAAAAGTTTTGATTTCTTAGATGCCCCAATCTCAGGCGGACAAGCTGGCGCTGAAGGTGGAACTTTAACAGTTATGGTTGGTGGAGACGAAGCTCCATTTAAGAAAGCTGAGCCAGTAATAGACAGTTATAGTAAAAAAATTAAATTACTTGGGCCTTCTGGAAGTGGGCAGTTAACTAAAATGGTCAATCAAATTTGTATTGCTGGTTTAGTTCAAGGTTTGTCTGAAGGAATAAATTTTGGAATGAATGCTGGATTAAATATGCATGATGTTATCGAAGTAATATCAAAAGGAGCTGCTCAGTCTTGGCAAATGGATAATAGACATAAGACAATGATAGAAGATAAATTTGATTATGGTTTTGCAGTTGATTGGATGAGAAAAGATTTAAAAATAGCAATGGATGAAGCAAAAAAAAATAACTCACCCTTGCCAATTACAAAATTAATAGACGAGTACTACAGTGAAGTTCAAAAGATGGGCGGTCAAAGATGGGATACATCGAGCTTAATTAAAAGATTTAGGAAATAAAGTATGCAGCCAGCATACTATGAAAATTTAGAAGAAATTCAAAAAAAATTTTGGTCAATGTTGGATGATGCTGTGGTTAATAGAAGTTCGCCTTTTAGGATACCAGTTTTCATTTGTACTGATCAAAATGATATTGATGGAAGGATAGTAGTTTTAAGAAAGTCAGATAAAGAAAAAAATGTATTGCAATTTCACACTGATCTTAGGTCTCCAAAAGTAGATATCCTAAAGAAAAATAATAATGCTTCTTTAGTTTTTTACGATAAAGAGGAAAAAATCCAATTAAGAGTAAAAGTTACTTGTAAAATTAATAATAAAAATTCAATAGCTGAAGAATCCTGGAAAAAAACTCAACACATAAGTAGACGTTGTTACCTTACAGATAGTGGGCCTGGATCTATATCAGAGAGTCCAACATCGGGAATGATTTCTAAATTAGAAGATTTTGATTACACAATGGAGCAAAGTGAAAAAGGTTATGAAAATTTTACAGTTATCAAATGTAAAATTAAATCTATTGAGTGGCTATACTTAGCTGCTAAAGGTCACCGTAGAGCTATATTTGATTTTGAAAATAATAAAAAAAATTGGTTAGTTCCCTAAAAACCCTATTGCCCTAATTACTTACATTGAATTTTTAGTTTAAAATAAGCATTAGCATTGCCACATGCTATTAGTGATGCAGTATTTTCATTTAAAGAGGCAAGAGCTTTACGCCAAAAATAAACTCTTTGCTTGTAATTTTTCTTCCAATGGTGATCAAATACGTTATCAATAGCAAATACAAATCGATGAGGGTTTTCATTCATCAAAGTCTTCCATTTGTTTTTTAAATTATCTTTTTTATTGAACAAAGTTATCCATCCTGTTTGTGCTTTACCTAATCTTTTTCTTTTCTCATTTTTTGCTCTATAGGGGTCAGAATGTGAAGTAATAAAATGAACATTTTTTGTATTTTTTAAAATAAACTTTGCTTCTTTAAACTCAATTTGCGCCATATGCATTAGTAGAAAAATTTTATTTGGGTGTTCATTACCTATTTCTACTAGTTGGTCTAATATTTTTTTTGAGTCTTCCTCATAATCATTCAATTCAACATGTAAAATTACAGGCACGTCATCCTTAAAAACAATATCTATTGCCTTCTTTATTCTATAAGACTTTAAATCAAGATTTATCCCCGCATATTTAAGCTTTTCATGATCATGGGGAGCATGCTGCACTATGATTTCTCCAAAACCTACATAGTTAATTTTACTATTGACCGCTTGTCTTTTTAATTCTTTAATTCCTCTTATAGCTTCATTTGCGTCTTTATTCTTTCTAGCAAAACCTTTTAATTTTGTTGAAATTAAGTACCTTACCTTACCTTGTGTTTGTTTTTGAATTGATTTGTATCTTTTAGTAGCATTTTCATGTTTTCCTCTCATTGATAATAGAGTTAGATAAACATCATTATTATTTATCTCTTTAGATACTTCTTCATTGCTTATTAAAATTCCAACCTGACTATGAGCGTCGATTAATGTTCCATTATAAATGGTTTCTCCATTAGCTGTTTTGAAATTAAATAATAAAAAAGTTAAGAAAAAAATAACAAAGCAACTATTTTTTATACTTTTTATAGTTCTCAACATAATGTTCCGCGTTTTCTTTAATGCTTTTTATTTCTTCTTCTGTGACTTGTCTTATAATCTTGCCAGGGCTACCAATAACTAGGGATCTTTCTGGAATTACTTTATTTTCAGTTACGAGAGCATTTGCTCCTATAATAGAATTCTTTCCAATCTTAGCTTTATTTAAAATAGTGCTTCCTATGCCAATTAAACAATCATCTTCAATTACACATCCGTGAAGCATTACTAAATGACCAATTGTAACATTCTTGCCAATAATAGCAGGGCAACCAGGATCGGTATGTATTACACTGCCATCTTGAACATTTGAACCTTCCCCAATGGTAATAGGTTCTACATCCCCTCTTAATGTTACATTAAACCAAATATTCGAATCCTTTTTTAATTCAACCTTGCCGATAAGCACAGCATTAGATGCAGCCCAACTATTTGGATCCATTTTTGGTGTGTGGCCTTCAAAATCGTAAATCATAAATTTGCTGTATAATTAATATATAACTCTTATAATATATTATGGCTTTAACAAAAACACCAATTTGTGACTTCGGTAAAAAAGCTGAAAACTTTAAGCTCAAATCTATAAATGGTAAATCAGTCTCTTTGGAGGATATTAAAGGAAAAAACGGAACCTTAATAATGTTTATTTGCAATCATTGTCCTTACGTTAAAGCTATTATTAAAGATTTAGTTGAAGATTGTAAAAAATTGAAATTGGAAGGAATTAATTCTGTAGCTATTATGTCTAATGATACAAAGAACTACCCAGAGGACTCCTTTGACAAAATGATAGATTTTGCAAAAGATAATGAATTTGGCGACTTAAATTATCTAATTGATGAAACTCAAGAAGTTGCAAAAAAATATGGAGCGGTATGTACTCCAGACTTTTTTGGATACAATAAGAATTTAGAACTTCAATACAGGGGTAGAATAAGAGAGCTAAAAAATTTAAAACCTGTAAGAAATGGAGATAGCGATTTGAAATTAGCTATGAGGATGATTGGAAAGACTCAAAAAGGTCCAATGGAACAAATTCCAAGTATGGGATGTAATATTAAGTGGTTTAATTAATGTTTTTAATTTCAACTAGAAACTTTCCTCCTGATGTTGGTGGGATTCAAAATTTAATGGAAGGCTTGTCTAATGCTCTTCTTAATCATGGTCCTGTAAAAGTTTTTGCTGATAATTTTGAAAATTCAGAAAGTTACGATCAAACTTCTAAATTAAATATACAAAGAATTTCAGGTTTTAAAATTTTTAAAAAATATAGAAAAGCTAACCTTGTTAAAGAATTTATAAATAATAATGATCTAAGAGCTGCCTTTTTTGACCACTGGAAAAGTATAGAAAATTTAGACTCAATTGTTTTAAAAAAAACAAAAACTTTTTGCTTGATACACTCTAAAGAGATTAATCACCCTCAAGGATCATCATTAAACAAGAGAATGGTTAAAGCATTAAATAAAGCAAATTTTATAATTGCAAATTCTAATTTTACAAAACAATTAATTATAAAATTAGGTTTTGAAAATAAGAATATTAAAGTTATAAATCCTGGCTGTAATTACCCGATTAAAGTAAATAAAGAAGGAAAAAAGTTTGCAGAAACAATTTATGGTGATGCTTTCCCAAAATTAATAACCATTTCTAGATTAGATGCACGAAAAAGTCACCAAAATATTTTAATGACTATTAAAAATCTTCTACCTAAATTTCCAAAATTAAAATATGTTTCAATTGGAACTGGTGATGAGAAAGGAAATTTAGAAAAACTAAAAAAAGAACTGGGTTTAAATGAAGAAGTAACTTTTATCTATAAGTCTAGTGAGCAAGAAAAAATAGGTTTACTAGAAAAATCAGATATTCTTGTAATGCCTTCTGTAATTTATAAAAAATCAGTAGAAGGATTTGGAATTACTTTTATCGAAGCTGCATCCTATGGAAAGCCTTCCATAGGTGGAATATTTGGTGGGGAAGCTGATGCAATACTGGATGGAGAAACTGGTTATCTTTGTGATGGAAATGATTTAAATGCTCTTTATGAAACATTATTAAAGACTTTAAATAATGATCAATATAAAAAATTAGGTGCTAATGCTTTAGAATTTTCAAAAAAATTTAATTGGGATAAAATTGTTAAAAAATATATAGAATTAATTTAACTTCTTTTTCACTTCTTTCATTACCGTATCAGCATTTAAATCAACTAAATTTTTTACAGTTATTGCTTTAAAATTTGAACTTTCAATACTTACTTTTTTTGCAGAAGTATGGCTTCCAAAAAGAACTAAGCCTTTTTTTTTAAGATGTGAGGCTATGTGTGCTGGACCTGTATCATTGGCGATAATAAATTTTGCATCATTTATTAATGAGATTAACATTTTTATACTGATAGACTCTCCGTTATCCATGACTACTTTTGCATTTAATTCATTAGCTTCTTCAAACTCATCCGGACCTGGAGCAACTAAAATTGAATAATTATTTTTATATTCCCTTCTTATTTTTGAAATTAAGTCTTTAAAAAAAGGCCATTTTTTATTTTGATGTTTTTTTGAACAAAATGGAAAAATTAAGATATAGTCTCTGTTCGTATACTGATCAGTCAATTTTGATAGATCTTGATTGGCCCATTCTAAATCAATATTTTTTACGTATTTAGTGGGTATATTGCTTTTATTTAATTGTAATTCCATTCTATCTAGTACTGGATAATTGTCGAAATCTTTCTTGCTTTGTCCTGGTTCTAAAGTGTCTATAGATGAAGACCATTCTGCTTTACTTAAAATAAAATTTTTATAAAATTTTGTTCGTCTAGAATTTTGTAAATCAAAAACTTTGCTAAAATTATATTTAGACAATAGTTTTTTTAATTTATATAAAAAAAATAAATTCCAGCGTGGCAATCTTTTATCAGTAATTACTCCATCAATATAAGGACATTCTGACATAAATATTGAATAAGGCGCTGATGTTAACAAGAATACTTTTCTATTCATGTAAAATTCTTTAATATCTTTAATAGCCCCATTAGCTTGTATTAAATCTCCAAGAGAACCATGTTTAATTATTAATATATTTGACATTATTTAATCTGCGTATATTTATTATCCTAGTATAGTCAAAAAACATTAATATGAATACTAAATTAGACAAAATATTGGCAGAAATTTCAGCGGGAGAATTAATAGACAAGATAACTATCTTGGAAATAAAAAAAGTAAAGATTATAAATAATGATAAATTAATAGAAATTGAAAAAGAATTATTTTCTTTAAATGAGACGATGAAAAAATTTATTCCCGATCATGCTAAAATTTCAAAATTTAAAGATAATCTCAAACAGATTAATTTAAAACTTTGGGATATTGAAGATGCCAAAAGATCTGCTGAAAAAAACAATGAATTTGGAAAAGAATTTATCGAACTAGCTAGAAACGTTTATAAATTTAATGATGAAAGAGCTAAAATTAAATTAGCCATCAATAACGCTCTTGGGTCTAATATTAAAGAAGTTAAATCTTACGAATAACTAATCTTCTTTTAAGCTTGGAATAATAGATCTTAATTTTTTAGGTAAACTTGGGTCAATTGATACTGTAATAACACCTTCCTTTTTATTTAATGATTTTAAAATTTTTCCATCTGGAGAGACAATTAATGAATTTCCATATGTTTTCCTTCCATTATAATGTTTTCCAGCCTGAGCTGGCGCAAAGATATAGCTAAAGTTTTCTATAGCTCTAGCTTTAAGCAAACTATGCCAATGTCTTTTGCCAGTTGTTTCAGTAAATGCTGAAGGAACTGATAAAAATATTGATCCTTGTTTTGATAATCTTCGATATAAATTTGGAAATCTTAAATCATAACAAATAGTTAAACCTATTTTACCCCAAGGCAGTTTGAAAGATTTTATTTTTTTGCCAGCTGAATAAGTTTTAGATTCAAAATATCTTTCTTTTTTACTTAAGATAACATCATACATGTGAATCTTATCATAGTAGCATCTGATTTTTCCATTCTTATCAATCAAAACAGATCTGTTTACTAGCTTATTTTTTGAAACTTTTATTGTTAAAGAACCAACTAAGATCCATTTTTTATATTTTTTTGCTAATTTTTTTATTCCTTTTAGATAAATATCCTTATTCATTGAGGTGCAAATTTTCAATAATTTTTTTTTATTTAATAAAAATAAAGAAGAAATTTCAGGAGTTAAAATAAAATCTGTTTTGTGCTTTACAGCTTTCAAAATTAATCGCTTTGTACATTTTAAATTATATTCAATATTATTATTTGAACGTAGTTGGATACATGAAACTTTAAACATATTAATATAATTTAACTATTTGTTGTAATATGCAAGATTTAATTGTATTAAATTATTATTCATTATGAACGGCAATAAATCCATAACTTTGGTCTTTGGCGCATATTTTAGTCATAAGCATATATATAGAATTTGTAAAAATATTAACAAAAAATTTAAGATAATTGTTGTAGAAAATTCTTTAGATAAAAAATTCAAAAAAGATTTAGAAAAAAAATATAAAAATACAAAAGTAATAATTCCAAAAGAAAATGTTGGACTTGCTAAAAGTTTTAACATTGGAATTAAAAATTCAAAAACTAAGTATGTTTATCTAAATTGTCCAGATATGGCTATTTCCAACAAATCTTTAAATGAACTTATTGATTGCGCAGAAAAACTAAAAAATTTTTGTATTTTGGCTCCAAATTATAAAGATACCTCTAATTTCAATAATTATGTTGGAAATGACTATGTTTTAAAGAAAACACCATCAAAAATTTTAAAATATCGCCTAAAGAAAGTAGATTTCATAGATAATAGTTTTTTTATGTTAACAAAAAATGCAAAAAAATACTTATTTGATGAAAAATACTTTCTATATTCGGAAACAATGGATTTTTGTTTTAAATTAAAAAAATTTAATGAAAAAAATTATGTTTCAGATAAAATAAGATTTAAACACTACGTATCTGATTCAGTTGATAATAAATATTCTTTATTATCAAAATTAACTAGAGCCTGGCATTATAATTGGTCAAAATTTTATTATTACAAAAAAAATTATAATTATTTCTTTGCTTTAAAAAAGATTATTCCAAATATTATTAAATCAATTAAGAAAATAATCTTTGGTTTAATTACATTTAATAAAGAAAATACAATGTTTGGATTAGTTGAACTTTATGGAATTATTTGCTCTATTTTAACTTTAAAATCTTTTTATAGACCAAAAATGTAAAAATTCTGGGATTAATTTGTACGCATTTTTTTTTCACTAAATTTAATGAAATTATGTATTAAAAAGGTCAAAAATAGATAAATTCCTCCAGCAACAATAAAAACTTCTACAGGTTTAAAAGTAGTGGAAATTATATATTTTGCTACTCCTGTTAAATCCATTAAGGTAACCGTGCTTGCTAACGAAGTGCCTTTTAACATTAGAATTATTTCATTTCCATAAGCGGGCAAGGACTGTCTGATAGCTATAGGTACCTGAATTTTATAAAATATTATCTTACTTGAAATCCCTAGGCTTTTTCCAGCTTCTATATAGCCAGGCTTAATTGTTTGAAAAGCTGATCTTAAAATTTCAGAGGTATAGGCTCCAGTATTAAGAGAAAATGCTATGATAGCACACCAATACGGCTCCTTTAAAATAACCCATAAAAAAGTTGTTCTTAAATATTCAATTTGTCCTAATCCAAAATAAATAATAAATATTTGAACCAAAAGTGGTGTTCCTCTAAATACATAAGAAAAACCATAAGAAAAATTACTAACAAACTTATTTTTACTTAATCTCATGATAGCAAAAATTAAACCAATGATTAGACCAAAAACTAGCGATAAGGATAAAAGTTTTAAAGTTGTCAAAGTAGCACTTAATAACTTTGGTAAACTATCAATCATTAAATTTAGATCCATCAAAAACCTCTACTGTAATTTTTTTCTAATTTATTAAGTATTTTCATACTCAGAAAAGTTAAAATTAAATATAAAAGCGCAGCAAAAGAATAAAAAAATAAAGGATCTCTTGTAGATCCTGCTGCAATATAAGATTGTCTCATTATTTCAACTAGTCCAGTAACTGAAATAAGAGAGGTGTCTTTCAACGTAATCTGCCAAACATTACTTAAGTTTGGTATCGCTAATCTCAACATTTGAGGAATTATAACTTTAAAAAAATAAATATATTTTTTAAATCCTAAAGCTTTACTGGCTTCGAATTGACCTTGATCTATTGATTGAATCGCTCCTCTAAAGACCTCCGTGGAATAAGCTCCAGAAATTATTCCAATTGCAAATGAACCAGTAATAAAAGCATTAATTTCTATATATTCATTGTACCCAAATATGCTAGCAACAAACATAACGGCACCGCTACCTCCAAAAAAAAACAAATAGATTACTAATAATTCAGGAACGCCTCTAATAACTGTAGTGTATGAATTTGCAATAAAGTTAAATAATTTATTATTTGATAATTTTAAGGGAGTAAAAATTATTGAAAATAATATTCCTATAAACATAGCTGTTATTGAAACAGCTATTGTCATTAAAAATGCTGTAAATAATTCGTCACCCCAACCTTTTGAACCAAAATAAAGAAGTTCCATAAAGAAAAGGCGGTTATTTTATAACCGCCATTTCAAAACATTAACTACATAGAGGCGTCAAAGCCAAAATGTTTGATAGCTAGTTCGCTAATTATTCCATTTTTTCTAGCGGTATTAATAGCTCTATTAAAATCTTTTAATAGTTTTGCGTCTCTTTTGCCAACAGTGCTAGAGTTGTCACCTTTTCTTATTCCAATTCCAACCCCATTACCAAAAGCACCTCCAGAAAAAGTAGGTCCAACAAGAACTACAGGCTTTTTAGATTTAGCTGCATAGTCTGTAAAAGCAACTGCTGCGGCTAGTGCAGCATCAATTCTTCCTGCTGCTAAGTCTAAATTTACCTCATCCTGAGTTTTATATTTTCTTACAGTCACATTTCCAACATCGCCTGACTCTAAAAAGTTTTGGTGAATTGTTCCTGTTTGAACCCCAATAGTTTTGCCAGCTAAAGCTTTGGTCAGTTGATCTAAAGTTTTTTTAGCTGAGTTCTTGTTAGATAAACTAAGAGATTCTACTGTTTGTAAATTTTCAAGACTTGAACCTTTCATTACAGCTAGAGATGCTACTTCGTCAGCATATCCTTGTGAAAAATTAATTGTTTTTAATCTTTCTTCAGTAATAGACATTCCAGCCATGATTAAATCGAATTTTCTCATTAATAATGCTGGTATCATTCCATCCCAGTCCTGCTCCACTATAGTACATTCATGCTTTAAAATAGCACAAAGTTCTTTCGCTAAATCTACTTCAAATCCAATTAAGTTTCCTGAAGAATCTTTGGCGTTCCATGGTGGGTAAGCTCCCTCTGTACCAATCCTAACTTTGTCAGAATACGCATTTCCAACTAATAGAAAAGATATAGTAACAAAAGAGATAAATAGTTTTTGTAATTTACTCATATGTCCCCCTTTTTTTTTACTATTGTAAATAAAAAGAAAAGATTTACTAGAGATTAATTAATCAATTAGATCTGAGGTTATTTCATGATCGAAGAGGCAAAATTCCAATTACAGTCAAAACTTGGTATATAAGCACCTGAAACTTTTACGTTGCCAAAACTTTTATCTAGCACTTTACACCAATTTTCTACCTGCTTTGGTTTCTTGTCTTTGCTACCTACCTGAGCGGTAATAATCCCACCTTTTTTTAGTATTCTCTTAAGACCCTTCATATTCTTTTTGGCTAGATCAATACAATACTGATCATCATTTAAATCTACAAAAATTTTATCATATTTAGAGTCTTCTATTGATTTAATGCTCTCAAAAGCATCTCCCCAGAAAGTTTTGACTTTATTACTTTTCTTAACTTTAGAGCAAACTTTTGGAAGGTGTTTAAAACAAGTTTCTACAATTTCTGGGTCTAGTTCATACCAGTCTATATAATTGGCATTATTTTCTAGACATTCTCTAGCGACTCCACCATCACCTCCTCCTATAATAGCAACATTCGAATTCTTTTTACTTAAATCATAACTAGATTTAAAAAAGTTAGAACTATAAATTTTCTCATCTTTTTCAGCCACTTGAATTTCATGGTCAATAAATAGAGCATTTCCAAACTCTTCCAGCTTCATGATCTCAACGAACTGACCTACTTTTGATGTAAAAGTTTCAAGTACATCATTCACAACGTAAAATTTTTTCTGACCCGGGGTGCTATAAATATCATCATACAGACCCACGCTGCTTCTATCGAAACTATTAGTTACAACTCTTTCATGTTGAATTTCTTTTTTTAATATTTTTAAAGCAATCTTAGGATGAACTTTGCCACAAGTAAAAAAGTCAAAACTAATAACCTCTCTTTCAGGAAAAGTATGAAAACTAAAATGACTTTCTGCTAGTAAAGCAACTAAAGTAAAACCCTGGGGTTCAAATTTATGAGTGCTAACATTGAGTATTTCAACTTTTGCTGCTTTAGCAATTTTATAGATTACTTTTTCATAGAAAGAAGTAGAATAGTCTTTCTTTACACCTAGAAAATCTATTGTGATATGCTCACCTACTTTTATCATTAAAAATTACCCTCTTTTATAATTTTTAAACTTACCTAAAACAATTTTCATTTCTTTTTTTGAAAGAATTTTAGGTATTCCGATTCTTAGGGCATTTATATATTGATGGCAAATATTTTCTATTTCTTGAGCAAGCTCAAAAGCTTTCACAATATCATCTCCAAAAGCAACTTGACCGTGATTAGCAATTAAACATGCAGACCTACCTTTAAGAGCTTTAATAATATTTCTTGATAAATTTTTGGTTCCAAACGTAGCGTATTTACTGCATTTTATGTCTTCTCCGCCAGCAACTGCAACCATATAGTGAAAGGCTGGAATATTTTTTTGATGAGTTGAGATGGCAGTTGCACACGTTGAATGCGCATGAACTATGGCTTTAGCCTCTTTTTTATTCACATAAATATCTTGATGAAATCTCCATTCAGAGGAAGGTTTTCCTTTTTTTTTATCAAAAACGCCCTTTAAAGAAACAAACACAATATCTTTGGTTTTTAAAGATGAATACTTTCTACCTGATGGAGTTATATAGAAACCATCTACGCCCTTTTCTTTAGCTCTTGCTGATATATTTCCTGATCTTAAGGCAGATAAATTGGTAATGTTTAATTTTTTTGAAAACTTTATAACTTCAGCTTTTAACTTGCTCACTATAATAAATTATCTTTAAAAAATTTAATAAATTGAGGCATATAAGCATCTGCGTTATCTCCTCCTATGGTAACTCCTTTTGAAATACATTTTTCTTTTTTCATAATTTTAAAACCAGATTTCCATGCTTTTCTTGGATCCTTTTGAGCCATTTCATAAAACGCTTCTACTGAAGGGTAAACTTTGTGTTTATTTACCATCCACTCTACCCATATCGGATTAGTAAATCGACCTTCGTTATCAACATAAAAATCAGGACAATCATGAAGAGTCATTGCCATTTTTTCTCTCCAAGGTTTTTTGCCAGCAGCCCAAGCATGATACCATCCCTCCTTAATATCAACTTTTACTTTTCCTGGCGGAGATTTAATTCTTTCAGCATGCTCCTTACAAAACTTGGCTAAAGTGTAATCATCTGCGCCACCATGCACTACAAGCATTGTTGTATTAGATGTTAATTCTGGTTCTGCAAAAAACCCCGCCATCCTACATTCTGCTGCTTCTGGAAGAATTGCATCAAAACCTTTTGTGCCTCCAAGAAACTTGGATGTAAGTTTAACGTCTGCTAAGAAAAAAGAATTAGTTCCACCCCTTGAATGACCGGTTGTTCCAAATTTTCCATTAGATCTTGAATGAGATTGTAAAACTTTTAAGGCCATTAATGCATCAATTGCTCCATTTATTAGAGGAACTTTAGATTGATCCCTCCATGTAGATCTGGCGCCTCTTGGACAAAAATTATCTATATACATTACGCCTATACCTTCTTTCAAAAGATTTTGTGTAGAATGATAAACAAAATCATCCCAAACATAATCTCCAGGACCACCGCTACTATGGGTGTGGATTACTATTGGAACTTTACCTGTTCCTTTTGGTAATTGAAGATATCCTGTAATTTCAATAGGATTATTTAAATGACCGTCTATTAAAACTGTTCTTTGATCAAATCCAGTATAAGAATTGAATTTTATTATTTCACCGCCTTCATAACCTTTTAATTTAGCAATGCCTTGAAGCATTGAATGTTTTTTCCTACAGTTTTTTTTAGAGTCAAAATTTGGAGATGAATGAGCTAATAAGCTAGTTGAAAATAAAACTGAAAATATTATTAATAGTATTTTTCTCATTAAAATATTATTTATAATATATGATCTTTCATAAAAAGTGAAAAATTTTTTTTGATATAATCTAAATCTTTTTTGTTGAGTCCATGATGGCATCCTATCAAAACACCGTTACGCATTATATTATTGCTATTTGACTCTGCATTTTTAACTTTTTTGTAAAGTCTTTTTTTCATTATGGGCTGTCTTAATATATTTCCTGTGAAGATAGTTCTTGTTTGAATTCCTTTTTTTTCTAAAAAAATTTGTAATTTTTGTCTGTTTAATTTTACTCCATTTTTTATGATAATTGGATATGCTAACCATGCGGTGATAAGGCCTTTTTGTTGGGAAGGTAACTCAAAATAATTAGGAAAGTTTGAAAAAAAATTTTTTAAATTAACAAAATTACTATTTCTCTTTTTTATACTTTTTGGAAGTTTTTTTAATTGTTCTAATGCGAAAGCTGCAGATATTTCTGATGGTAAAAAATTATATCCCATATCTGAGAATATATATTTTCCGTCATATGGTATGCCGTCAACTTTTATGTTGAACCTCTTATTTATACCTTCAGACTCATTAAATATTGCCGATGACCTACCCCATCCTCTAAGAAGTTTTGCTCTTTCATAAGTTTTTTTATCATTAAAACAAACCATACCACCAAATCCAGCTCCTGTTATTATATGTGAAGCATACATACTGTTAGTAGTGATGTCCGAATATTTTCCAAGGTTTTTATTGTGAACCCGATATCCAATAGTATCAGCAGAGTCTTCGATTAGTTTTATGTTTTTCTTTTTCGCTATTTGAAAAATATGTTTCCAATTAGGTACATTTCCTAATAAGTTTGGAACCATTATAGCTTTCGTTTTTTTATTAATTGCGTTTTTAATTTGATCAATTTTTGCAACAAATGAATTACTTTCAACATCAATAAAATGAGGTGTTAAACCCAATTGATAAATTGGTGCAACAGTTGTTGAAAAAGTTAAAGTTGGAGTTATAACCTCATCTCCTTTTTTAAGATTTAATGATGCAAGAGCTAATAAATTAGCCGACGATCCTGAGTTAACCATCAAACCATATTTTTTCCCGAACAATTTAGAAATTTTTTTTTCTAATTCCTTTACTAAAGGACCGTCTATAAGCGTTAAAGACTTACTTTTTAGTACAGAAAGTGATGCATTAATTTCTTTTTTGTCGTATATGGCTTTACCGTAATATATTTTCATTTAAATATTTTTCTCAAACCTTTTTCAGATGCTTCGCAAATTCCTTTTTCTGTGATTAAACCAGTAACATATTTTGCTGGGGTGATGTCAAATGCTAAATTTAAAGCTTTGCTTTTTTCTGGATAGATTCTTACTGTTGCGACATTATTATTTTCATCAACTCCTTCTACATGGGATAGTTCTTCAGAGTTTCTTTCCTCTATAGGAATTTTTTTAAAATCTTTGATGCTCCAGTCTATAGTCGAGCTTGGAAGTGCTACGTAAAAAGGAACATTGTTATCTTTCGCAGCTAAAGCCTTTAAATATGTTCCAATTTTATTTGCTACATCTCCTGTCGATAAAGTTCTGTCAGTTCCTACAATGCATAAGTCGACTTCACCTCTTTGCATTAAAATTCCTCCTGCATTGTCAGTAATAATTGTATTTGGTATCCCTTCTTCATTTAACTCATAAGAAGTTAGATTGGCACCTTGATTTCTTGGTCTTGTTTCATCCACCCAAACATGAACTTTAATTCCTTTTTGATGAGCATGATAAATAGGTGAAGTAGCTGTTCCCCAATCAATTGTTGCAAGCCAACCAGCGTTGCAATGGGTTAAAATATTTACTGTATCTTTTTTTTTACTGGCTATTTCTTGAATTATCTTTAAGCCATTTTCACCTATGCTTTTACAAAATGCAACGTCCTCTTCTACAATCGCCTTAGCTTCCTCTAAAGCTACTTTTAAAATTTCATCACTATTTATGCCAGATAATTTTTTTATCATTCTATCTACTGCCCATTTTAAATTAATTGCCGTAGGTCTAGAAGATATTAAATCTTCACTGGATTTTTTTAAAAAAGATTGGTCATTCTTTTCAATAATAGATAAAACTATCCCATAAGCAGCCGTAGCCCCAATTAAAGGAGCTCCTCTTACTTCCATTGTTTTAATTGCGTTAATTGAATCTTTAACTGTTTTTAAATCTTTAATAATAAATTGATGAGGCAGCTTTGTTTGATCTATTATCTTTACTGTATTATTTTCAAACCAAATTGTTCTATAGGCTTTACCGTTAATTTGCATTATTTTTAATAAGTGCTCTTCCTGCAATATGTTTTAATTTTTTTATAGTTTTTTTGGATCTTAATTTTGGATCTGTAATGATAGCGGTATCTAAACAATTATTTGCAGGATCTTTATCTATTGAAAAATCTTTAAAAGTTTTGATAATTTCTTTAATCATGTTTTGTGCATTTGAAGCATTTTTTTGCAATGTTTGAACTACCATTGCTACATCAACTTCATCATGATCTGGATGCCAACAATCATAATCAGTTACCATAGCGACTGTGCAATATCTAATTTCTGCTTCTCTGGCTAATTTTGCTTCAGGCATATTTGTCATTCCAATCACGTCTGAATTCCATGATCTATATAAATTAGACTCTGCTAAAGTAGAAAATTGAGGACCTTCCATTACAACATAAGTTCCACCAATTTGATGATTAATATTCAATTTTTTCAATGCTACCTCGCAACATTGAGATAGACCAGGACTAGTTGGTTTAGCCATTGAAACATGAGCTACAATTTCTTCATCAAAAAAAGTTTTTACTCTTGAAAAAGTTCTATCAATGAATTGATCAACAATTACAAATTTTCCCGGATTAAGATCTTCCTTTAAAGAACCAACTGCTGAGACAGAAATAATATCAGTTACTCCTAATTGTTTCATAGCGTCTATATTTGCTCTAAAATTTATTTTAGTAGGATTGATTTTATGTCCTCTTGAATGTCGAGGGATAAAACAAATTTCTTCTTTTCCTAATTTTGCTATTAGAATTTCATCGGATGGTTTTCCCCAAGGAGTATTAATTTTTTTCCATTTAGTCTTTTCAAAGCCTTCCATTTTATAAAGACCACTACCACCAATTATCCCAAGTTTTCTTTTTTTCATCATTTAATTATTAATGCTTTTTTGTTAGAACTTGAAGCTAAATATGGATTTAAAAAAATATATCAGATCTATTCCAGACTACCCTAAAAAAGGCATTTTATTCCGAGATATTACTACTCTAATTAAAAATCCTGAGGCCTTTAAATATACAAATGACAAGATAATAGAATTATCAAAAAAATTAGAATTTGATAAAGTTTCAGCTATAGAGTCTAGAGGTTTTATTTTTGCATCTACAGTGTCCTACATTTTAAACAAACCTTTTATTTTACTAAGAAAGAAAAACAAACTTCCATCAGAAACTCATTCGGTTGATTTTAAACTCGAATATGGTGAGGCAACTATTGAAGTGCATAAAGACTCTATTTCTAAAGGAGAAAAAATCCTTGTAATAGATGACTTGATCGCTACTGGCGGAACGGCTGAAGCTGCTGGGAAATTAATAGAAATATCTGGCGGAATAGTTGCTGGATTTATTTTTGTAATTAACCTATTTGACTTAGAGGGCAATAACCTCTTAAAAAAAAAGGGATACAAAGCTGAAAGTTTAATTGAATTTCCTGGTCATTAAGAATTCTTTTTTAAAAACTCTTCAATATAACTCTTTAAGCTTATTTTACCGTAATATCTATAAATTTTATTAGATAAATTTTTTTTGACCAATGCAGAAGCATATCTTTCTCCGTCTCTAGAAGGCAAATATTTAATTTTTGTTTTAAACATTTTAGCTACTTCTAGAACTGAATAAGCTTTTGTATTTGCTATAATATAGTGTCTGTTTAATTTTTTTTTCCAGGCTTGATAAACTATTTTAATAGTATCTTCAATATGAGTAAATCTTCTTGTTTGTGTTCCAGGTCTTACAACAGGTAGAGGTTTTTTTCTTAAATAATGATCTTCAAAGATACCTATAACCGTCGACATAAATCCCTTGGAAATTTGATTGGGTCCATACACATTATAAAAATATATAATCTCATATTTTAGATTAAAATGTCGTTTAAAATTTTCTAATTGTTCAAGATTTTTTGCTTTACTAAAAGCATAAGGAGATAAATTTTTATCTTTCCCTTTATTTCCTAATGAAGCTGATGTAGCTGAATAAATAAGTTTAATATTGTTCTTTAAACAAAAATTAAATACTGCGTTTGAACCAGTAAAGTTAGATTCGATACACTCATTCATTTTAAGAAAGCTCTGATAAATTCTCGCAAATTCGCCAAAATGGAAAACTGAATGAATATACTTAGGATTTTTTACTAAACTAATAATATCTTTTGTATGACCATTTATATATTTAACTCTATTGCTTTTTATATGATTTTTTTTTGCTCCTGAAGAGTAGTTATCTAAACTAATAATGCTAAATTTTGTTTTTTTAAGTAAAAAATTAATTAGATTTGATCCTACAAATCCTGCTCCACCCGTGACTAAAATTTTTTTTTTACTATTTAACATTAGAACTAAATATATCTTTGAAATAATTAAATCAATCTAATCTTGGTCTAAACCACGAGCTTTTATTTAATGCTGCATTCATAAATCCTGATGCTCTACAATAATAAATTTTACTTTTAAATTTATTATTAATAATTAAAAAAAATAGACTTTTTAAAATTGATTTAAAAAATATGAAGAATCCAGAAACAAATGCTTTTACAAAACCATAATGCTTTTTTCTAAAATAAAACTTTGACCAATTCCAATGCCAGTTTCTAGAAAATTCTAATTCATTTAAATATTTTTTGTCAACTGCTTTTGCTCCGAGATGTGAAATTAAAGAATAACTGTAAATATAAATCTTTTTATTATCTTTTTTAGTTCTCAAGCAAAGATCATCATTTTCTAAATACATAAATATTTTTTCATCAAAAAAATTATCATTAAATTGGTGTTTATCTAAAATCATTGCATAGCCGTCAATTTGATCAACTTCAAATAAACCCTTTTTTTTATTTGTTAATTCTTTTTGCACTTTGTAGTTTGGATAATCTTTGTTGTCACTTAGTGGACTTAAAATGGCAAATTCTAGATTTTTAGATATTTCAAAAATTTGATTTAAAGTATTTGGCTTTAAGACAGTATCTGGATTTAAAATCATTACATATCTAGTTTTTGATTTTTCTATTCCAAAATTATTTCCAGATCCCATACCTAAATTTTTACCTGTAAGATAGCACTCAATATTTTTGTACTTTTCTTTCAAATAATTTGTAAACTCACGATTAGAAGAGTTTTCTACTATTATCTTCTTGATATCTGGATCAATTGATCTTAAACATCCATCAATAATTTTTTGACTTTTGATTGTTACTATAATTATTGTTAAATTTTCTTTAGTTATTTGCATCAAAAAAATGCCTTCATTATGATAGAAAGTATACTTCCAAACATAAATAATATAAATAGTAGCAAATGAAAAGGTTTATCGTAACAGGGGGGTATGGTTTTATTGGTAGTAACTTAATAAAACTATTGTTAAAAAAAAAATTTAAAGTCCTTAATATTGATAAACTATCATACTCAGCTCAAAAATATAATTTAAAGGATATTAAAAGTAAAAACTACTTTTTCAAAAAGACTGATATTAATAATAAAAAAGAAATTTTAAAAATTCTAAAAAGATATAAACCCCACGGAATTTTTAATTTAGCAGCAGATACTCATGTGGATAGATCAATAGACGATTCCTCTAACTTTATTAAAAATAATATTCTAGGTGTTTATAATTTACTAGAAGCTATTATAAATTATAAAAAAAAAGTTAGGCTAGTTCATATTTCTACTGATGAAGTTTATGGAGATATTTCAGGTTCAAAAAGATCTGATGAGAGTTTTCCATATATTCCGAGCTCTCCTTATTCTGCCTCAAAAGCTTCTTCTGATCATTTGGTTAATGCTTATATTAGAACACATAAAATTGATGCTGTGATATCAAATTGTTCAAACAATTACGGTCCAAGGCAATTTCCAGAAAAATTAATTCCCAAAATGATTTACAATATTTTAAACAACAAACCTCTTCCAATATATGCAAAAGGTAAAAATTCTAGAGAGTGGATTTATGTGGATGATCATTGTGAAGCTCTTATAAAATTATTTTTTAAAGGAAAATCAGGAGAAAAATATAATATAGGTTCTGACATTAATTGTAACAATATTTTTCTTGTAAAAAAAATTTTAAAATCTTTTGCTGCCAGAAAAATAAAAATAGGGAAAAAAGTAAAAATTATATTTGTAAAAGATAGGCCAGGTCACGATTTTAGATATGCTCTCAATAGTAGCAAAATAAAAAGAACTTTAAAATGGAAACCCAAAATAAACCTTGATCAAGGTATAACTAAGACAGTAGATTGGTATATTAAAAATCAAAAATATTTTGAAAAAATAAATGAAAAAAATTTTAGTCACAGGTGGTGAAGGAAGATTTGCAAAAGTTTTAAAAAATAAAAAAAGTAAATTTAATTTTATTTTTAGAAACAAAAAACAACTTAATGTTTTAAGTGAAACTTCAATAAAAAATAATATAAAAAAATTTAAACCACACTACCTTATGCATTTAGCTGGTTTGTCAAGACCAATGAAAATTCACGACAAAAATATTAAAAAAAGTATCAAACTCAATATAATCGGTACGGCGAATATTGTCAGAGCATGTATTGAAAAAAATTTAAAACTTATTTTTTTCTCAACTAGTTATGTTTA
>QCGX01000008.1 GCA_003278125.1 Pelagibacteraceae bacterium AG-390-C22
AGGACTATTTTTTTTGTAAATTGATTTTAAAACTTTTTTGATGTGAGTAATTGTTTTAAATAAATCTTTTTGATTAGGTATTTTTCCTGTTCCAATTGACCAAATTGGCTCGTAAGCTACAATAATATTTTTTTTATTAAATTTCTTTTCTAAAACTTTTGTTAATTGTCCTCTTAATGTGCTGAATGTCTTATTATTTCTTTTTTGAGATTTGTTTTCACCAATACAAAAAATAACTTTTAAATTATTTTTTAATGAAAACTTAACTTTTTCTTTTAGCATTAAATCTGTATCACCCTCAGTTCTATTATCTGAATGTCCAACTAAAGTATATTTAGCACCTACACCTCTAATCATATATGGGCTTACTGCAGCTGTATTAGAAGAAAACTGATCTTTTTGATAACAATTTTGTGATCCAATCATAATTTTTTTATTATTAAGTTGTTTTACAAACGACTGGATAAGTGTGTATGGAGGAGTAATAATTACTCTATATTTATTTCTGTTCTTATCTCTTGAAATAAAAGAGTTGATCTTATTAAGTATGTTAATCGATCTAGGAACACCAAACATTTTCCAATTTCCAATAAAATACTTCATTATTTGCCTTAATTTAAAATTTGATTTATAGGTGTATAATTTTAAAACACTTATTAAATTAATAAAATGGCAACTTCAATAGGAAAATTATCAAAATCATTTTTTGTAAAACTACTCGTAGGTATTATTATATTACCTTTTGTGTTCTGGGGAATGGGAGATGTGTTTAGAGGTGGAAATCTAAATGTAATAGCTACGATTGACTCCAAGAAGGTAACTACTCAAGAATTTATAAGTTATTTCAAACAATTAAATTTAACTGAGGCTCAAATAAAAAATTTACCTAAAACTGATTTAATGGAAAAAGCTTTATCTGAATATATAGGGCGAAAAGTTATGGCTCTAGAAATAGAAAAATCTGGTATTACTATAAATGATAATTCTTTAAGGGATATAATAAAAAGTGATAATTTATTTTTTAAAGATAATAAATTTTCAAGAACAGAATATGAAAAATTTCTTCTTAAAAGCAATCTTACTGCTCCTACATTTGAACAAAATATTGTTCAACAGGAATCTCGAAGACAGTTCTTGAGTTCTTTGGCTGGAGGAATAACAATTCCTGATGTGCTAGTAGAAAATGAATTTAAAAAAGAAAATCAAATAAAAACAATCCAATATATTGATTTAAATGAATACCACGCAAGTAAAAAACCAACTCAAGAAGAAATTAAAGAACTTTATGACAAGAATAAAAGTGCATTTGTTGATGAATTTAAATCTATTCAATTTGCAGAAATAACGCCTCAAATTATATCAGGTAACAATGAGTATGATAAAGCTTTCTTTAAACAACTAGATATCTTAGAAAATAAAGTTTTAGATGGACAATCTTTTGAGCAGAGTTCTAATGAAAATAATTTAAAGATAGTTTCTATCGAAAGTATTAATAAAGAAAAAAAAGACAAAAATGATAAGGAAATAAAAGATTTATCAGACAGTCTTTTCAAAAAAATTTATGAAATTGCGAATGAAAAATCACCTGAAATTTTAAAGGTAGATAGCAAATATTTTCTTGCTGAAATAAATTTTATTGAAAAAAAGAATAGGTCTTTAAATGATCCGGATGTTTTGAAATTAATCAATGCTCAACTAAACTTTAAAAATAAAATAGAAAACAATAGTTCTATTATTAAGGATATAAGCATGGGTGGCTTTGATAAAACAAAAATAGAAAAGTTTGCTGCAAAAAATAACTTAAAATTAAAAGAATATAAGATATCAAATTTAAAACAAAATGATATTTTTTCCGAAGGTATTATTAAAAGAATATTTTTAACTAAAGATGGTAAAGTAGATCTTATTACAGATAGTACATTAACTAAAAACTTTTTAGTTTTAGCAGTAAAAACTCAATATAAAAAAATAAATAAAGATTCTAATGTATTTGAAAAATATGAAGCTAAAGCAAGACTTAATTTAACCAACAAAATTTATCGAATTTTTGATGAAAACCTTAATCAAAAATATAAAGTCGAGTTAAACAAAAAAACAATTGATCGAGTAAAAAGTTCTTTTTAATGAAAATTAATATCAGTTTTAACGAATTCAAAAAAAAACATTTGAGTAAAAAACATCAAGTTCTATTTAAATCAAGAATCTGTAGGGAATATTATAAGGTAGAAAATTTATTTAGATTTCTATTAGCTGAAAAAAATAGCTTTATTTTTGAGTCGGTAGAAAAAGGTAAAATAAAAGGTAGATATACTATAATTGGTTTAAATCCTGACAAAATATGGGATGTAAACAAGAATGTAATAACAATTAATAGTGTAGGAAAAAAAACTAAGATTAAGGCCAAACCTTTAATTTATATTAATAAATTAATTAAGAATTTTAAAATTAAAATTCCAAATCATTTACCTTCAATGTCTTCAATGCTGGTTGGTTATTTTTCTTATGATATCATTCGTTATATCGAAAAAATTCCTGATAGATGCAAGGATGATCTTAAAATTCCTGATGTAAGACTATCTAGACCAAAAAATCTTATTATTTATGATAATCTAAAGAAGAAAATTCACTATATAGAAAATGTATATTCGGATACAAAAATTAAAGATTATAGAGAATTCTATAAATCAATAATTGATAGATTCGCTTTATTTGAAAATTATGAAAATATTAAATTACCAGAAAAATTTACTTATAAAAAAAATAAAAATTTAATTAAATCAAATACATCAAAAGAAAAATTTAAGTCACTAATCAGCAAAGCAAAAAAATATATTGAAAAAGGAGATATTTTTCAGGTGGTTTTAAGTCAACGGTTTGAGAGAAAAATCGTAAAAAAACCGATTGAAATTTATAACTATTTAAGAAAATCAAACCCTTCTCCTTTCATGTTTTATTTTAATTATGAGGACTTTAATGTTTTGGGAAGTAGCCCTGAAATCTTAGTCAGATTAAGAAAAGGTGTGATAACCATTCGACCGATTGCAGGCACTAGACCTAGAGGAAAAAATAGTAAGGAAGACAAAAAATACGAATTAGATTTACTTAAAGACAAAAAAGAATTAGCTGAACACCTTATGCTTTTAGATCTTGGAAGAAACGATGTAGGTAAAGTAGTTAAAATTAACTCTGTAAAAGTAACCGAAAAATTTAAAGTAGAGAGGTATTCACACGTTATGCATATTGTCTCTAACGTTATAGGTAAATTTAATAATAAATTTTCACTTTTTGAGGCATTATTGTCAGGTTTCCCCGCAGGAACTGTAAGTGGGGCTCCTAAAATTAGAGCTATGGAAATTATTGACCAGCTCGAAAAAAATAAAAGAAAACTTTATGCAGGAGGGATTGGATATTTTACACCTAATAATGAATTTGATACATGTATTGCTTTAAGAACAGCTCTTATTAAAGATAAAAAATTTTATGTTCAAGCTGGTGCTGGCGTAGTCGCTGATAGTAAGCCCGAAAAAGAATACGTCGAAACTGTAAATAAAGCTAAAGCATTAATGAAAGCAATAGATTAAATGAAAATTTTACTTATAGATAACTACGACAGTTTTACTTACAACTTATATCACTACATCGCAAAATTTAAAAAAAATGTTGATGTTTTTAGAAATGATAAAATAGATAGTAAAAATATTTTGAAAAAAAGATATGATAAAATTGTTATCTCACCTGGACCGGGTAATCCTAATCAAGCTGGTAATTGCTTGAAAATAGTAAAAGATATCCATAAAAAAATACCTATTTTAGGAGTATGTCTAGGGCACCAGATTATTGGTCAAGTTTTTGGAGGAAAAATTATTGGAGCTAAAAATTTAATGCACGGAAAAACAAGTAAGATCAAACACAATAAAAAAGGTTTATTTAAAAATATTCAAAATAATTTTGATGCTACCAGATATCATAGCTTGATTGTGGATAGAAAAAAATTTCCAAAAGACCTTATTATTACAGCTGAAACGAAAAATAACGTCATCATGGGTTTAATGCATAAAACCTATAATATTCATGGGTTTCAGTTCCATCCGGAAAGCATTAATACTAAAATGGGTATGAAATTAATAAAAAATTTTTTAGCTAGTTAATATGACCGATATAGTAGAAAAATTAAAAAAAGGTGAAAATTTATCTTTTGAAGAAAGCAAAAGTCTTTTTACAGAACTAATGGAAGGCAAACATCACGAAAACTCAATTATTGAAATACTAGAGTCATTCACTAAAAAAGGGGAAACAAAAGATGAGCTAGCAGGAGGTATTTTTGTATTAAGAGATAAAGCTAACAAAGTTAAAGCTGACCCTAATACAATTGATACATGTGGAACTGGTGGAGATGGGCAAAATTCTCTGAATATATCTACAGCTGCAGCTATTACACTTGCTAGTATGGATATAAAAGTTGCTAAACATGGTAACAAAGCTGTCTCGTCTAATTGTGGATCCGCTGATGTGCTTGAAGCGTTAAAAATAAATATTAATTTAAAACCGAATGAAGTAGAGAATTCTATTGATAAAACAAATTTTGCTTTTATGTTCGCTCCTAATTACCACTCTGCAATGAAGCATGTAGGGCCTGCTAGAAAAAAAATGGGAAAAAAAACTATATTCAATCTCATTGGTCCTTTGAGTAGTCCAGCCCAAGTAAAGAGACAAGTTGTTGGCGTTTTTGATAAAAAATGGATGAAACCTTTTGCTGAAGCTTTAAGAGAAAACAATGTTGTTCATGCTTATATTGTTCATAGTGAAGATGGAATGGACGAAATTTCTCCCTTCGCAAAAACAAATATAGTTGAATTAAAGGATGCTAATATTAGTGAATTTACAATCGATCCAAAAAAGCTTGGGATTAATGCTAACAATAGAAATAATTTAAAAGGTAAAAATGCAGCTTACAACTCTTTAAAAATAATTGAAATATTTAAAGGAATATCTAATGAATTTTCACAAGCTGTAGCTTTAAATGTAGCTGCAGGTTTAATTGTATCAGGTAAAGAAAATGATTTTGAAGATTCATTTAAAAAAGCTTCTATACATTTGAAATCAGGAAGTGTTTTTCAACATTTGTCTAAAATGAGATCCATCTAATGACTAACACATTAAAAAGAATAATAGAGGATAAAAAAGGAACTTTAAGCTTAATAAAAAAAGATAATTCTTTAGATTATTTAGAAAAAAAAATTAAAAATTTAAATTTTTTTATTGATTTTAAAAAAGCTATTCAAAATAATAAAGGAATTTCTCTGATTGCAGAAATTAAAAAAGCCAGTCCTTCAGCAGGTATTTTAGTTAAAGATTTTGATCATTTAAATATAGCAAAAACATATATTGAAAATGGATCAACCTGCCTTTCTGTTCTAACAGAGGAAAAACATTTTTTAGGAAAGTTAGAATATATTACTGACATTAAAACTAAATTTAAAATACCAGTATTAGCTAAAGATTTTTTCATTGACCCTTACCAAATTGCATTATCTAAAAGTTATGGCTGTGATTGTATACTTTTAATTATTTCTGCACTTAATGGTAGTCAAATAGATGAAATTTATGATGAAGCCATTAAAAAGAATTTAAGTGTAATTATTGAAGTTCATGATCAAAAAGAAGCTGAAAAAGCTTTAAAATATAAAGATGCCTTAATTGGAATTAATAATAGAAACTTAAAAACCTTGGAAATCTCAATTAATAATACTATTTCAATTTTTGAAACTGTTAAAAGTCATAAAGGACCGATCATATCTGAAAGTGGAATTAAAAATGAAAATGATGTGAAATATATTTACGATAAAACTGGTATTAAAAACTTTCTTATTGGTGAATCACTTTTAAATTCGAGCAATCCAGCGGCATTAATCAAAAAGATCATTCAAATTAATCAATAAAATAGGCGTTTATTTAAAGTTGTAATTTAAGTAGAACTTTTATAGAACATAGATGTACGAGGTTTGTTCTATGCTTACAAAAAAACAAAAAAACTTATTAATTTTTATTAATAAAAAAATTAGATCTTCTGGAATATCTCCATCTTATGAAGAGATGAAGAATTCGCTCAACCTTAAGTCGAAATCTGGAATACATAGATTAATTTCAGCTTTAGAAGAAAGAGGATTTGTTAAACGTTTGGCTCATAAAGCAAGAGCTTTAGAGGTAATAAAATTACCTGAAAATGCAAGCGCAAATGATATTTTTAATACCTTCACTCCAAGTGTAATTAAGGGTGGTTTAGATAAAAATAATAATAAATCAACTGATGTTTCTGTTTTGGGAAGTATTGCAGCTGGAACACCAATTGAGGCAATTCAACAAGAAGTTGATAGAGTTGCTTTACCTGAAGATTTACAGAATAATGGTGAACACTACGGCTTAAAAGTTAAAGGTGATTCTATGATTGAAGCTGGGATCAATGATGGTGATACTGTGATCGTGAAGAAAACTGCAAACGTAGATAGTGGTCAGATTGCAGTTGTTTTAATTGATGATCAAGAAGCAACTTTAAAAAGAGTTAGAAAAAAAGGAAACACAATAGCTCTAGAAGCTGCTAATAGAAACTACGGTACAAAAATTTACGCTGCTAATAGAATAAAAATTCAAGGTAAACTTGTTTCTTTATATAGAAACTTTCACTAAAATAGTCTAATTAATAGAAATGTCTTTTAATTGTAGGTTTGCGCCCTCTCCTACTGGGCCTCTTCATATAGGCGGTGTTAGAACTGCCTTGTTTAATTGGCTGCTTGCTAAAAAAAATAAAGGCAAATATTTTTTAAGAATAGAAGATACAGATAAAGAAAGATCTAAAGAAGAATTTAAAAAACAAATTATTTCTTCATTAGCATGGCTCGGAATTGAGCATGATGGAGAAGAATATGTTCAATCTAAAAATATTTCAAAACACATTAATGTTGCGGAAGAACTTCTTAAAAAAGGATTTGCATATAAATGTTATTGCTCTGAAAAAGAAATTAACGAACAAAAAGAAAAATGTAAAAAACAAGGTATCCCATATGTTTATAATAGAAAATGGAGAGATGCTAAAGATCTTCAAGTTCCAAAAGATGTAAAACCAGTTATAAGGTTTAAAAGTAAAATTTCCGGCAATACGGTAATTAAAGATTTAGTCCAAGGAGAAAGAAACATTTCTAATTCTACAATAGAAGATTTTGTTATTTTAAGAAAAGATAAGTCTCCAACCTATCAATTGTCAGCTACTGTTGATGATCACGAAATGAAAATTACTCATGTTATAAGAGGTGATGACCACATGATTAATTCATTTAAACAAAAACAAATTTATGATGCTATGGGATGGGAAGTGCCCTTCTTTGCTCACATACCTTTAATTCATAGTGATAAAGGCAAAAAACTATCAAAAAGAGATAATGCTTCTACATTAGAAGATTATATAAAAATTGGAATAATCGCTGATGCTTTAAGAAATTATCTTTTAAGACTAGGTTGGTCTTATAAAGATAAAGAGATATTTACTAAGCAAGAAAGCATTGATCTTTTTGATTTAAATGGTGTTGGAAAATCTCCCTCAAAACTAGATATGTCAAGAATACACTCGATTAACGAAACATATATAAAGACTATTGATGAAAAAGATTTATTCAATTTTTTAAAAGAATATGTTTCAAAATACAAAGAACCTATTAATCAATCAAAAGAACCTATACTTATTAAATCAATGAGTTTTTTAAAGAATAAAGCTAAAACTTTAGAGGATATCTGGAATAATGCTCAATATATCATCAAAGATAAAATTGAAATTGGATCGGAAGATAAAAAACTAATTGATGATTTATCTAGAACTATAATCAAAGAATTTATAGCTGAATATGAAAAATTAAGCTCTTTATCAAAAGAAACGTTAGAACCAGTGATAAAATCTTTAATTGATAAGCATAAAACAAATTTTAAAGGTGTGGGTCAGCCATTAAGAATAGCTTTAGTAGGGTCTAGATTTGGGCCAGGTTTGTATGATGTAATTTTATCTTTAGATAAATCTAAGATAATTAGTAGATTAAAAACAATTTAACCTAAGGCTTTATTGTGCCCAGGTTCAAAATTAACTTGGATAGGACCGTTCTCTTTATCACCATCACATATTCTTAGAAAATGATACATGGATACATCTTTCATATCTTGTGGAATAGTTATTTCGGAAGTGAAATTCTTATCAATATTGATAGCTATTCTTTTGAATGAGCTACTTTCAAGTTTCCCATCTTTAAAAGTTTGATAAGGAAGATAAAATACTTTCAAATTTTTTATATCGAAAGAATCATCAAGTTCTTGGGCAATTTTTTCAAATTTTAACACTTCTTTAAGATCAACTAGATTTTCAATATTTGATAAAGATTCAAAATCTCTGGTAGGGTTATTTTTGTAAAAGAATCCCTCTTCTTCGCTAATTAAAAATTGAGAGGTAGGAACGACTGATAAAAGGGGTGCTTCTTCATCCATAGTATCTAATGTTTCGCTATATATTTGGCCAGATTCCATCAAAACAGCGGCTGCAACGGGTTTACATGTATAAATTTTATCTTTTGCAAAGGCAGAGTTAAAAATTAAAAATATTGTTATAGTAAGAGGAAACAAAAAAATTAATAGGAAACGCATTCCCCTTTTGAACATAAACAGATGTTTTTATTAGGTTTAAATCTTGTTAAGAAAATGATTTTTTTACTTTTTTAATATAATATGGATTTGATTCATTTATGAACAAAATTAAATCAATAGATTTATTTGCAGGTGTTGGTGGTTTACGAATTGGCCTTGAAAAAGCTCTAAAAAAACTAGGTTTTAAACATGATTGTGTTTTTTATTCAGAAATTGATAAAAATTGTAGAAAAACCTACGAAAAAAACTTTCCTAAGACTTTTTTAATTGAAGATATAAAGTCTGTTAGAAAAAATAATATCAAATCAATAATACCTGATCATAATATTCTATTAGCTGGATTTCCTTGCCAGCCTTTCTCCCAGGCAGGTGTTTCTGTGAGAAATTCACTTGAAAGAAAGCATGGATTTCAAGATAAAGATCAGGGAAATCTATTTTTTAATATTTTAGATATACTTAATAAAAAAAGACCAGAAACTTTCTTATTAGAGAATGTTCAAAATTTAGTTACGTATAATAATGGAAAAGTAATAAAAAAAATTCTTAAATTGCTTAGAAAAAATTATTATGTTCCAGATCCGCAAATACTAGATGCTAGAGATTTTGGTTTAGCACAACGCAGAAGAAGAGTTTACATAGTTGGTTTTTTAAATAAATCATTAAATAATTTTGTATATCCTGAAAGAATTAAAAAAGAATTACGAGTAAAAGATTTCTTAGAACATAAAGTAGATGATAATTATACAATATCAAACAAACTCTGGTCTGGTCATATAAATAGAAAAAAAAGAAATAAAAAAAATGGCAAGGGATTTGGTTTTAAACTTACTCACCCATTAGATTCTTGCACAAATACCATATCTTCAAGATATTACAAAGACGGTAGTGAATGCTTAATTTCGCAAGGACTAAATAAAAATCCAAGAAAACTAACACCGCGTGAATGTTTTAGATTACAAGGTTTTCCTGAAAATTTTAAATTATCCAATTCTAAAGTAGAGGCTTATAAGCAAGCAGGTAATTCTGTTCCGGTAAAAGTAATAGAAAAAATATGCATTAATATAGTTGAATATTTGCTATCTGGAGACTCTAGGTTAAAAAAAATAAGTTAATCAAATACCCCGTTATCTTCGGCTAATTTAATTGCTACAACCACTTTTTCAGCTTGCTTCGGAGAAGGATCATTAACCCATTTTTTTTCTGCCATACTTAAAAAACTTAAAGCTAAATTACTTAACTCTACGTCTACTTTATCTGTCTCTCTACACCAAGCCCATAAATCATTCCATTCATCAATGCTCATATCCTTACACATTTTAATATTTTGACTATCTTTTTGTGAATAGTATTTTTTAATATTAGATTTAGTTTTTTCAAACTCAAGTATCTTTCTATTAAATTGAAATTTTCTATCTAACAAATAATCAAAGCTTTCTTCTTTTTTACACCACTCAGATATATTTCCTGATGATCCTTTTAAAATTGATTTATATACTTTTAGAGACCAGTCCTCTATTAAATATAAAAGATTATCTGAAAGACTATTGTCTTGCCAAATTAAATTATGGTGAAGATTTCCGTTAGAAGAGTCTGACATTAAAGCAACGGTAAAATTCAATACCTGTGATCTATATCCTTCAATTGTTTTATTGCTTTTAATTATCTTAGAAGTTTTATCGAATATCATTGCCTTTGCCACACAACCTTTAAAAAAATCATGGTCATACACTGGCTTGAATTTTCTTCCATTTACATATCTCATAAACTGTATGAAATTTTTTTGAGCACCTTTATTACTTGTATATGGTTCTTTAAAATCCCAACACATTAAATATTTCGCTAACTCTTCTTTCGTAAATTTCATATGAGGAGGAGATAACTCGTTAAAAGAAGATTTTTTATCTTTTCCGAGATCTTTTTGTTTCATTTTTTGAAGTTGATACTCACCCCGCATTCTTTCATAAAACCATTTTTTTCCATTTGAAGTAGTGACTGTTTCTGAAAGTTTTTTAAATTCTTTATGGAATTCATGATTTGAAGAAAAGTCAGCTGTCTTAACACTGTTCTGAGTATTTGCATAAACAGAAATATTTGGAACAACTTCTGTAAACTGATCTTTACTCACAATTGTAATTTTTGCAGGAACAATTACTTTTTTTAAATCAATACCATCTACTTTATGTGTTCTTGAAATAGTTGCAGTAGTTTGCCCGCCATTAACTATTTGAAAACCTTTAGCTTCCTTTATAAATAATCCTTCACTGTCACTGCCGATTTCTAAATCCTCTACAACAGCTGAAATACCATTATTATAAGAAAAAAATCTATCTGGATTTTGAATTAAAGTCTCTCTAAGACCTTTGTTTATTTTACCTGACAATTGCAAAAAAGATCGAACATTAAGGTTTAATATTCTTTGACCCCATGAGTTATAAATATTTGCTAGTGTTTCACCCGGGATAAAAGCCATATAACTTGTAATTTCCTTAGTTTTGTGAGCTAACATACATCTTGTTTTATCGGTAAAATCTTCGAAATTAATTAAAATATTAGATAAATCAGCTCCCCCAATACTCATTTCATAAATTTTATTTAAATCATACAAATGAAATTCACATTCAACTTTTTTTGGCAGGTTCGATAAAGAAATTTTCTTTTCACAAATAAAATCTGTAAATATAAATATTCTCAAATTTTGTATAGGGTTTTTTAATTTACTTATTTTTTTTGTTAGATCGTATATTTCCTCTTTTTTATTAATTTTTGAACTTAAATCTTTTGTAGAAGATGTAAAAAAATTTAAAGATTGCTCAGCTAATTTATTTAATTCCGACGCACCTATGCTTTTAACTTCGTTCTCTTGATTTACATGCGTTATAAAAATATCAAGTTTTGAAGTGTTTTCGTCTAATGAAAAACCATTTAATTTAAGTTTTTTCCCGTTTATCTCTTTTTCAAAATAGCAAAGCTCATAATCAATTATTAAACCTTTATCGTATAAAATATCTGCATATGTTTTTGTTAAAACTTGGCCTGGAGTTTCATCATAATCATCTTTTTTCTCATTTTGTAATCTGTAAAAAAAATTTTTAATTTCGGTATCTTTCATATCTTTCCTAAAAAATCATTCTCATTAATTAAAAAGTTGCTGCATTTGTCTAAATTTATTTTATAATCTAATTTAATCTTTTCAATACCATCTGGAATATCAATTTTTGTTTTATCAATAAATGGAAATTTTTTTCCAACAGAATAATATGAAATCTTATCAATATTAAATTTTTGAAGGTAAAAGTCTTTATGAATTTCAAAATAACCAACCTTCATTAATTTTAATAAAAAACTGTTATAATCTTCCTCAGAACTTTTTTTTAAATTTTCAGAGAATGTATAGATTAGTTCGTTTAAATTTGAACCTCCTTCATCTTTTTTTATTTTTAAAAATGAAAGAAATAATTGTTTATCGTGATTAGGGTTGATTTGAGAGTCAGTAGTATTTATTAAATTTTCACCAGCACTTGTTTTAACCTCAATAAATGAATTTACAGTTGAAAAATCTAAACTCTTTGATGGTCCTGTCCATGTATTAAGTGCCTCGCTTGCTTTTAATTTTTTAACTAGTATTTGACTTAATATGAATATCTCTCCAAATAATCCAAGTTGGGCTTCTAATTTTAGGGGTCTCGGCCCACGTTCATCTTCAAAAAATTCTTTATAATCGTTTAAAATACTAAGAAATTTTTTTATTTCTTCTTCAGCTTTTATTTTTTTCAAAATAATTACTGTAAGAATTAAATTAATAGTTTTAATAAAAATTTCTTGATATTCAGTTTTTTTTAATTCCATTATAACTCTGTCGTCTAAAAATTTTACTGACCAATTTCTAGCTTGAGGGAGTAATTTAGGATCTATTTTGATATTCTTTTCAATTCTTATTTCTAAACCAGGAAGATGGTTGTTATTTGTAATAAACCAAAATTGACCATGAGCTTTTATTTCTCCACCTCTCATAAAGCTTTCATTATTAGTTGTACGATCAATTAATTTATCCCATTTTTCTAGAAGATTAAAAGATGAACTGCCTGTAGACATTAAATTTAGCTTGCTGCCTCGTAAGGAACATCTTTAAAATGTTCTCTAATTGCCTCAACATATTGATCGTGTCTTACCCTATTATAGGTGATGTTAAAAAATTGTGTAATTGAACTTTGGTCCGTTAAAGTTGGTGGAATAAAAATTTCCCAATTTACATTTAAACAATCATCTGAATAATTCGGATCATCTTTAAATAAAGTTGTAAATGGATATAAAACAAGCAGACCTTTTTTTCTATTTCTTTGCAGGGTTCTGCTAAAATTATCTGGCAAATAATTTATATTTTCTTTTATTTTTTTTGTCACAATAGATCCTTTTTTTTTATATAGTTCAATCCACTCATTAATTGCATTATCAAATTCATATTTAGTCAAACCGATAAACTTAGATTTGGGGTCAGCTAACGCTCCTGTAGAAAATTCTTCTGGATGACGTATAGTAGGTTCAGCTGATCTTTGTTGTGCAGGAATTATAAGATTATTTCCAAAATTAATTGTAGGAATTTTTTTTGTATTCTCTTTTATAGAAAATATACTTACATCCCATTTTAATTCTCTATAAGTTTCTTTAAGATTTTTAATTTTCATACTTAAAGTTTGTGGTGTCCAATGTCTTGTTGTTCTAGGCATTTTAAAATCTTTTAAATATTGAATAATTAAATCTGTATTAATATCTCTCCATAAATAACCTTTTGAGAGTTTTGGATGTGAATATTTTTGTTCTTCGAAAATTTTTTTTATTTCCTCTATTGATAGATCTTTTTGAATTTCTTCTTTTAATTTAGTTGGATAATAAATATTTTCTTTTTCATAATAAGAATTTAACTCTTTTTCAGTCTCAAATTTTTTATTAATTGATTTAATCAAGTTCTGTGCAATTTTTATATTATTTTTTCTTATCTGGTTATTTTTATATACAATAATTGTTTGGTGGTGATTTCCTCCAAGTGACGCAAATGGCTCTACTGCTGTTCCCATATCCTTGCCTTTACTTTTTGCAATTACGTTCCACCCAGGGAAAGTAGGTATTTCTAAAGCATATTCTCTTGGGCTAAAGCTTTTAATAGCCATTTCTGCAAATACATTTCGCGCATACTCCATTGTAAATGAAAATTGTCTAAAAAGAATATGAAGTTGTTTTGGGCAGTATACTCTATATAAATCCTCGTAGCCATCTCTGTAACCAAACCATCTGCCCATTTGTATCAATGTGTCTGAGGTAGGCAACTTTGCTAATCTTAAAAAATAACTTACATTTAAGCCCTCTAAGGTTATACCTCTAGATATAGCAGCACCACCAATTACTATAATATTCCACGCTTTGTTTTCACGATCTTTTCTTTCATAATCTAAACTATCATCTGAAACACTATTAATTTTCAAAACATCTATTTTGTTTTCTTCATCTGTAATTAAAGAGACAATCTTTGACCAAAGTAGCTTAAATGTCATTTTTAAATCATCTGGATATTTCTTAAAATCTATATTTTTTCTAACTTCTTCTAACCAAATTTTTTCAAATTCATTCTTAATTTGTTTTTTTTTGGTTTCATCAACTTCTACAGTTAAAACTTGTTTTAAGTTATTTAGGTATTCTTGAACTTGAATAGTTACTGATTCTTGAACAGTCCTCGAAAATCTACTTACATGAATTAACATTGAGTTATGTTCTGACTTTAATTTTCTTTGAAAACGTAAGGCTATATTAATTAAATAAATATTAATGGCCTCTTTTAATGAAGGTGGAAATTGATTTGTCAGCTTATACATCGGATTATGGCTAATGCCATGATATAATGGTAACCATCCTTTGATTTTGTGATAGTCAATTCTTTTAATTTTTGCCTCTTTTCTGTACTCTCTATCTCTTTCTTCATCATTATCTTTCCATTTTTCATCATCAAAATCATCTCGATAATCATAAACCCATTTTACTTGTGGTTTGTCATTCTTATCTATATTTTCTGAAAGCGTTACTATATCATCATCTTGTTCAATATTTTTGTCAGCTGTTCCAAAAACATCATCTGGTCCTACATAATTAGGATATCTTTTTAATAATTTAATAAAATCTCTGGGAAATAAATCAGCTTCTTCATTAGTTTTAACCGAAGTATAGTCAATCATTACATTGGCAATAGGAGTAGCTGTATAACCCACATATGCTCTTTTTTTAAAACAGGTTAATATTCTTCTTATTAATAAATTTGTTTTAGAGGGATCAGTTTCTTGAAAATCAACAAGCTCTTCAGGAGTCATATCGGCCAGAGTTTTTTTTGAAACTCTTTTTGCAATATCAATTGAGGCTTGATCGCACTCATCATCGATTATTAATAATGATTTATCACAAGCCAATTTATGTGTAGGTAAATCTTCTACATCACTTTCACTCCAGCCTTTCCATGTAAATTTTTCTTTAGTTGGTTCTATTCCTTTTTGATTGGCGATCCATTTTAAAATTTCTTTTAAAATAGGTACACTTTTTTTAATAACTAAAACTGCTGGATCATTATTAAGAAATGTAAGTTTTTTTTGACCATTAAAATCATTTTGATTTTTTATTTTTCTAACTCCATCAGGTCCTATTGGATGATATTCTGGCATCTGAGTTAAAAAAACAGGTTTATTTACTCCTGGACTAGTTTTTTGTTCACCGTGTAAGATCGAGTCCATCAATCTTTTTTGAGTTTGAGATCTTAAGGCATTATAAATACCAGTCATAACAATAATCATTTTGTAACCACTATCTAAAGCCTTTGCTACAAGGCCCACATAATTAGCAGTTTTTCCAGATTGAACATCTCCAACTACCATACCCGTAACTGACCACGGTTGATCATCTCTCTTTGGATCTTCAAGATCGCCTAGTGTTTCGTCTGTACTTAAATCTAAATCTCTAAAAGCACCAGGTCTTTTATAAGAATTTAATTTTCTATAGTAAGCGAATTGACTTTGTTTATTAGGATCATTCCATATTTTTCTTTCTGGCTTAAGCCAAAATTTATGCCCCGCACCCAAATTTCTCTCTGTACTTTTGGCTTTAATAACTATCTCGTTTGTCCTTGGCATAACATGTATTTCATCTAAATATGCCTGCAATTCATTCGTAAATTTCTTGGCGTAGGAATGATGGCTGATAAAAGATTTTAATAACCTTAAACCTTCTTTTCTATTTTCAGGGAACCAATGAATGGGATCTTTTGCTTTAATGCTTTTAGCAAAAGTTTCATGGAAAGCGTCAAGTTGTCGTAAGCAATCATTAAGTTCAAACATGATACTATTTAATTATTCTTCTTTAATTTTATCAAGGTATTTTTCCCTTATTTTTTTTATATTTTGAAACATCGTTTTTTTGAAAAAATCAGGAATATTGATCTTATTTTTTTGACTAGGTATCCAATCTTCCACATTATTTATGGGAAGTTCAGTTAATATTCTAAGTCTTCTGAATTTATCTGTCGTGCTGAGCTTAGTTCTGGACTCACTATCAATTTCAAACCATCCTCCAAAATCTATAATGCGGTTTTTTCTTGAAAAATATAAACCTTGAAGTTCATTTCCGTTTTTATTTAGGTTTTCTGAAGAAATTTCTTTCGGAATTATATAAGGCTTTAGTATTACTTGGGAGCCTCTAGAATTTACAGGAATATCTTCTAATTTCATTGTATCTTTATTATTTTCATAAAATGGATCAAAAGATTTTATTCTATTAATTTCATCATTTCCTTGAAAAAATATATTTAAATTACTTTGAGAAATACGCTTGTGATAAATCATCGTAAAATGTTTTTTTACCCTTTCAATTTGATCATAAAAATTACCTTGTGTTGAATCTCTTCTTTTCATTAAATAATCTAAATCGCTCCACAAAATAATAGTTCCTGATTTTTTGTTTTTTAATTCTTCAATTTTTGATTTTACTATTTTATTGGATGAACATTTTGGTAAAATATCATTTGGTTTATCGTGATCCATGTGTTGGGTCTTGAATGAAAAATTTTCCTTTTTAGATAAAATTGTTAAACATTTACAATGAGCAAAAGTTCCTTGTTTTAAACCAAGTCCATATCGTCCTAGATCGTCTGGGCCACTATCAGAATAATTACTATTATCTTCTGGTACAATTAATGCTTTATTAATTATTTCATTTTCATCCATTCCACATCCATCATCCATAGTTAAAATAAATGGATCATCGGCAAACCATAAATATAACTCGATATTTTTTGCTTTAGCTTTAATGCTATTATCAACCAGCTCCGCTAAAGACTCTGCCAGTGTGTACCCTTGGTTTCGTAAGCTTTTAAAATTAACTTTCATCAAAAAAATATTTAATCAAATAATATAACGCAAGTGTATCTTTAGAACAGTATTCTAATAAAAGTTTTTTTTGTTTTTCTTTATCTTCTACTGTTGTTTTTGGATCAGTGCAAATAAACCAAGCTAAAACAGCGTCATCGCCACCTGAAATATTTTCATCTTCTGTATAGCTTATTTTAGAATTGGGTAATGCATTAATAATAGATTTTATACCCCAATCTCCATTCATTAATGGTGAATAAAAATTATGTTTGGCAATTATTGCTGTGTCTTCAACTCTAGCTATTAGGTTATCAATTTTACCAGATAAATCTTTGCAACTATCTTTTTCTTTGAGTCTTTCTAAAGTTTTAATTTCTACTGACTGAGCGCTATGAGCGAATATTGTACCTTCATTTCCTACGGCATCTAAAAGAGTCTCTATAAACTGTCTTTCAATATCTTGATCGTTAAATTTTAAAAAAGATTTTCCTTTATCTACTGTTTTATTTTTAGACTCCCATTTGTGAACAGACCATTGAAATGGTAAGGGATAATACGGATCTGTACCTATAATTATAGGTACACCTTGTTGAGCAGTTTCAAAATCAATAAAATATAAAGGAAATTTAAATTTCTTTATGATTTCTTTTAAGTTTGAACTAAACCATGGTTTGTTATTTTTATGAGCTTCTTGTATTATTTGATGGTAGCCTGGTGCGTAATCTTTTCGATCTATAAAGAAACTGGAAGGAACTTTTTGTAAATCAACTGTATTGTTGTCTTCCATGTATTCAATTAATTTTTTACTTTTTCCTATATAAGGTAAAATTGTATATGGTGTCACGTTTGGTGCTTTTAAAACTGATTTACATCTTTCAATATAATCACATGGATAAGGTTTAACACAATGTAAGCCTATATCTATTTTTGGGCAATTGGCTTCTTTACTTGTAATAGGTAATAATTTTTTTATATAACTTTGAACTTCTTTTTCATTAACACGTTTCGTTAAATCATTGTCATCACTGATTAAATTCTTATAGTCGCCCTTTTTTTTTAAAACGAATTCTGTATTGATATGAATTAACTTTATATTTAACAATTTTTTACCAATTACCTCCAAACTTTTTCTAGCTATATATGATTGAATTGAAACATCTGGGATATGTTCAGGTTTAAGTTTTGTTGAAGATTTAGCTTCAATTAAATCCCATCCATTATTGTTTTTAATTAAAACGTCAGTTCTTACTAAAGTATTATTGTATTCAAATGTAGCTTCAAAAATTATGTCGATCTTGTCTGACTTAATGGCATTTAATGTATCTTTTACGGCAATGTTTGGCCAGGTTTCTGATAAATCAAGTATTTTTAAGTTTTTTTGAGAATAATTTTTTATTACTTGATCTCCAAAAAGACGCCCTCTATTGAAAGCAGCTTTCTTTTTTTTTTTTAACGGTTGGTGAACTTCGTTCCACAGTTTCTTTTCACATTGTAAACCGCTAGCAATCTTGGTTTTTGTAAGATAGTTATATATTCTTCCCATCTATTAATATATTTTAGAAACGTATCTAGCTAAGATGGGTTTGGTTGAGCTTTCACACATAATATCAATCTTACCATCTTGATGATAAAAATATACTCTGTAAAAATGAAGTCCATCTTCATGGTCGTGTACTTCTTCTACTCTGATTTCAGTAAGTTTATTTAATTTGTTATTCATCATATAGTTTAATCACCTTTTTTTTTGATTTTAAAGACTCTATTTGAAGTTGTAGCAATTCTAGCTGATCTTCTAATCTTATTAGTCTTTGTTTGGTTTTAATATAATCAGTAACAAAAAGATCGCCTTCTGATATTGATTTTTGCTTGAGTAAGTAAAAGTCTGCGGTTTTTTTCATAATTAGCCTCCTTGTTGGGTTTCAACAAACTAATGTTACTTAATTCTAATATAATAACTATTTCTTAAATTTCAAGAGATAAAAAATTTAATATATGATTCGTATTTGCGTTTATAAGAATAGTTAATTATATTATTGATATGAGTTCCTTTGACGATAGAAAAAAATCATTTGAAAAAAAATTTATAAATGACCAAGAACTACAATTCAAAATCACAGGACGAAGGAATAAATACTTCGGAGAATGGGTGGCTGAAAAACTGAGTAAAAAAGACCATGAAATTGAAGAATATACTAATGAAGTAATTAAAGCTGATTTAAAAGAACCTGGTGATATGGATCTTATTGAAAAAGTCCAAAAAGATTTAGAAAGCCTAAATGATAAAATTTCTTTAGACGAAATTAAATCTAAACTAGATGAATGTTTTGAAAAAGCTAAAAAAGATTTTTTATAAATTAATTAAATTTAATTATAAAGCTTCTAAAAAGTAACAACAAAAACAATAGTGAAACTATTTGGAAAAAAATACTTGTTAAAATGTAAAAATTTTTTTTAATATGTGAAGATTTTAGTTCACTTAATTTTTCATTCGATTTTTTATACAATTCATCAGATTTTAGTATAAATAATTCGCTTAATTCGTCCATAATTTTCATGTCGTTTTCAATTTTTTTGAATAAAAGCATTTTATACTTATAGACATCGTACCAATCTCTTAATCTAAATTCTTTTATAGCTTTTTCCCTATATTCTTGTAGATCAGAATAACTTTTATCTATCCAATGATAATTAAAACCGAGCAGCTTTGTATAAACAAGTACATTTTTATTAAAAAATTTGTCTTTATCTTTTTTAAAAGGATTCATATCAGCTTCAAATAAGTCAGACAATGAGTGGTATTCATCTTTTCCTACTTTTTCAAATATTTTCTCATTTATAATATATAGTTGTTCGTATTGAGATCTAATCTCTATTGTCATATCTGTAACTTCTAAAATCTCTTTCATCATCATTCTTCCTAGATCTTGAGCATTTATTTTATTGCTTTTTCTATTAAAAAAATCATATCTATCAATCTCATTTAAAATATAAGATTTTATAAGTAAGTTTCTTCTTAATATAATTGGGGTAAAATTTAGTCCTCCACCCATTGAAATACTATCCAGAGTCTCGCTTATTGTTTCATGTTTAGATAAATTATTATTAATATTTTGATATTCTATATTTAAATTTCTAATCTTATCTTCTGTTCTAATAACCATTTGATCGAAACCAAAAGATAAAATTGTAGACAAAGCTACAAAGAAAATTAATATTATAGATGTTTTATTTAGTGTACCTCGTCTCATAATTTTTTCTTTCTTTTTAAAGCAATTCTTACTGATGAAATCTCAAAAAATTGGATTATAATAAAGACTAATAATTGAAGGAAAAAAGCTACCAAAATTATACTTTTCTCTTTATTTGAGAGATCAATTATCTCTTCGTTAATTGTTTCTAAATTAACATCTACGGAAATTAAGCTCGCGTTCATGTACCTTAAAAGATAACTAAAAAGAGTTTCAAGATCTTCCCATAAATAAATTGTCTCATTATACACTTTCTCAAATTGACCTTGGTCTTTTAGATATTTAAATTTACTTTCATTTCTCATTGAAGATTTTATCTCTTCACCCAAATCTTGAAAAGACCTTTGAAAAATTATGCTTTCTAATTCTATTGGATTAAGTTTTTCTAATAAAATAAATGTTTTTTTCACATTTTCAGTTATAATTTTATAATTTTTAATTTCTTCATCAGTAAAAACATCGGAATCAAATAAAAAATTATTTTCGTCCAATATCAAAACAAATTCCGACATAAATTTTTCTTCACGAACTATGTCGTATAATGCGTAAACCTGTAAATCATTTGGAGATGAAACCACTTTTCCGAATTGATTAAGTCTCAAAAACTCTAGATGTTGTTCAAAAGATCCCTCAAGGTTTCTATATTGTCTTAGTTTATTTTTATAATCTATTATCATTTTAGTATATTTTTCAGTTTCTGATTTGGCTCTTGACTGTTGGAGATGTTCGAATTCTAAATTGCTTACTTTATTCTCTATATAAATTGATATTGATGCTGCTGAGAGAGCGAATATAGATAAGAATAATCCTACATTAATCAAAAATATTGCTCTCTTCGAATTTTTAGCTATAGCAAAGTAGTTAATTAATAAAGATAGTTTAAGAAGTTTCATGCCATCAGTAAATCAAATGCATTAAATAATTCAAGATTAAATAAATTATTAACGTGCTGGCTGAAATATTAATAAAGCTTGTGATAGAAATATTGTAATATCTTTTGTTAAATATAATACTTTTTTTTTGTCGTAATTTTAAATCTTTAAATATAAGATAAGCTCTGATTGCAAATATTAGTAATAAAAAATATGCAACTTTGTAACTTATTACAGAACTTAAAAAACTAAAATTATATAAGCCATGTATTCCTACGGGTATAAATAAAGCAAGGAATAAATTTAAATAATTATGTTTTTTTTCAAAAATACTTTGAGAGATCAAAAATCCCATTACTATCCCACATAACGCATGCATTGGTATGGCTGTAAATGCCCTAATTAATGCAACATCAAAAGAAGGGACTTCATAATAATATAAAACATATTCAATATTTTCATAAGCAGCAAACCCTAAAGAAGCTGCTATACCATATATTACTCCGTCCATTGGCTCATCAAAAGCTGTTTTACGAGTACAATAAAATATAATTACGCATGCTTTAAAAAACTCCTCAACAAAAGCCGCTCGTATAAAATTATCAAAGAAATTATAAGTTTCACCACTTAAATATTCTTTACTATAATCATCTAGGACAGGTGTAATTAAATTTATTGCTAAGATTGTTCCACATCCAAATAAAAATGTTTTGAAAACTATTTTTGGAGGCTCAGGAAATTGATCTTGTTTGTAAGCATACAAAACTAATACTACTGCAGGTAATATTGCTGCTAATAAGTACACAAAATACATTTTATTTTTTTCTTTTACGCTTTCTTACAAGTGTTGAAGTATCTTTTGTAGAATTGTTAGAATTTTCTTTTCCACTTAAGAATTTTCCTAAAAAAACTAAAGGTGCAAGTAATATCCACCAAAATTTAGCTAACTTAACTAATAGACCAGTTTTAGCTAAAGCTTTGACACCTAGAGATCCAGCTACCAATCCTCCTATACCTGCTACAGCTACTTTGTCGCCAGATTTATAGTCAGAATATTTAAAGCCATCATTAAATCCTACTCCGTTAACAAAATCTTTTGAAAATTCAGAATGGTAATTAAAATCTAATTCTTTATTATAACCAACCACATAAGCGCTTTCTAAATAGCCTTTTTTTCCTAAAATCAAATTTTTTGACTCCATTGTCTCCCTACCTGTACTCCAAAAAACCTTATAAGAGTAACTTACTGATTTATTTTCCTTATTAAGTGTAGGCTTAAATATCCAATCAATTTTAGTCACGTATTCTAGATTGTTTTTCTTCAAATATTTTGCATTAATTGATGCTGTTTCTCTCAATTGTTTTAATAAATCTTTTGGATTAACACTTTCCCATTCATCTAATTTCACATAACCGTCATCTGAGTAATTTAGATAAATTGTGTATTCATCACCTTTTATTAAAAAAATAGTATCTGAGTCAGTGTAACCATATGACCACCAATGATACTGATCAATTTCCTGTCTGTTATCTAAATAAATTTCACTTTCTATTATAAGAACATTTGCATTCGTATCTTTAATTTTTTTGGAATGTTCTATTGAATCAAGATTTTTCCAATTAAGAGTTACAAGTTTTTTATACCTCTCTTCAGGATCATCTATTTTTTTCTTTTCAATTGCTAAAATATTAGTATTGAAAAAGAAGAATAATAAAATTAATGAAATGTGCTTCATTAATCTTTTAATTATTTCCAATCAGCCTTTAATAAAGCTCCACCTATCAATCCTATAATAATTGGACTAAATCTAGAAATTCCATCAGGTAAAAATGGAGTTAAATTATAGCCTGCATATGAGAGGCCGAAATCTGCGATTGCAAATATAACTAGTATACCTCCTATACCTTGAATAATTGATTTCATATTTAAATTAAACTTTATATTTAGCTAAAAATCAAATTAAATTTCTTAACTTTTTTCTTTATTAGATAGGTAAATTAATAGAATTATAAGTGATATAAACTTCAATTTTGACTACTTATTATTATTTTCATTATCATCGTTTGAAGATTGATCGGTATTTTCTGACTGAGTTTCTTCTTGTTGTTCCGGTCCTGGTTCAGGTGTTGGTTCTGGTTCAGGTGTTGGTTCTGGTTCAGGTGTTGGTTCTGGTTCAGTTGTTGGTTCTGGTTCAGATTGTTGATTTGACTCTTCTCTACCAATATCTGCCGCCGTCTTAGGTTCAGGTTCTCTTCTCATAAAGAAATATATTCCTGCTGCAATAGCAGCTATTGCTCCTAGGATATAAAGAATTATATTTAACCAACTACTTTCTTCTTCTCTATCCTCTGTCTCTTGAGTTGGTGTAAGCTCAGGTTCCTCAGGTTTAGCTTCTTCCTCTTGAGCTTGCTCTTGATTTACTTCTTCGTTAGGTTCTGTTTCTTTAGCTGGTTCAGGCTCAGGTTCTGGTTCAGGCTCGGGCTCTGGTTCAGGCTCAGGTGCTGGCTCAGGTTCAGGTTCTGGTTCTGGTTCTGGTTCTGGTTCTGGTTTTATTTCCGGAGGAGGTGTAATAACTTCTTCAGTTTTAACTACTTCTGCTTCAGCTATTTCATCATCTTTTGGTTTTGGTGAGATTACACCTGTAGCAACTAATATCGCACCAATTCCAACGACGATAATAAAGTCCATAGAATCACTATATTTTATTAAGGAATAATTACTATGATATTTTATTAACTATATGTACGATTTGGGGTGTTGTGGATATTTAGTTTTTTAATGCTAATAAATGGTGTTTAATGCTTTCTGATAAAGCTAGCAGGTCATAACCACCCTCTAAAAAAGAAATTATTCTACCTTTAGAATGTATTCTACTTAGATCTACAATTTGTTTTGTAATTTGATAAAAATCTTCTGATTCTAAATTAATATTTGCTAAAGGATCTCTTTTATGTGCATCAAATCCAGCAGAAATTAAAATTATCTCTGGTTTGAACTTATCAATTGGTCTAAGTATCTTTTGATCAAATATTTTTAAAAATTCTTTACCTTCGATTCCATTCTTTAAAGGGGCATTAAAAATATTACCTACACCTGTCTCTTGCTCAGAACCTGTGCCTGGAAATAATGGAAATTCATGGGAAGAAGCATATAATATAGTTTTATCATTATAAAAAATCTCTTGTGTTCCATTACCATGATGAACATCAAAGTCTATAATAGCTATTTTGTTAACTTTGTATTTATTCTGCAAATATTTGGCGGTAACAGCAATGTTATTCACAAAGCAAAAACCCATAGCTTTTGTTGTCTCTGCATGATGTCCTGGAGGTCTAATAGCGCAAAATACTCTTTCATTTTTTTTCATTAAATCATCTGCTGCTGCGATTCCAGCTCCACATGATCTTAAAATTGCCTTTTTACTATTAGGACAAAGCATAGTATCTGCGTAAGGTTCTTTTTCCACACCTATCAATCCTGATTTAGGTATATTAGAAAATATTTTTTCAATATGTTTTTTTGGATGAACTAAAGAAATTGTTTCAATATCAGCAAGAGGTGCGTCCTTATAATTAATTTCAAAATCTTTTAGTTGTTTAATAGACTCTAAGATGCTTTCTATTCTTTCTTTTCTTTCAGGATGGTTAAATCCATTATCTTTAAGTAAACAATCATTATGTTTATAAATTAACATTACAAAAATTTGTTTAATGATAGGCTGGCTAACTCTGAAGAAGATCCATTAGTTTTGAGTTTATTCAAAACATTTTGAACTTTATTAACTTGCTCTTTAATTTTATTTGGATCCTCTAAAAAATTACTTACATGTTTAAAAATATTTTTAGAATTACAATTAGATTGAAGGAGTTCAGGTATGATTTCTTCGTTAGCTGCAAAATTTATAATATTTGCATATTTTGTTTTAACAAGACTTTTTACTATCATAAAATTTATAAAACCCATCTTATAAAGAATAATTGAAGGTATCTTTGCATTTGAGATCTCCAAAGAAACTGTTCCCGATTTAGCAACAGCAAACACTGATTTGTGTAAAATATGATTTTTAATTTTATCATCACTCACTATTTCACAATTTGATAGACTACTTTCATTTATGAATGATTGGATGAGATCTAAATATTCTCTTGTAGAATGAAACACATAGGTCATATCTGTATACTTCTCGTTCATTAATTTTATAAAGTCTAATAAAATTGGCATTAAAACTAGAATCTCTGACTTACGGCTTCCAGCAAACACTGAGATTAATGCTTTATTTTTTCCTATGATTTGATTGATATCAATTTTACTTCTTTCCTTGTTTTGTAATAATGGGTGACCTACAAACTCACAGCTTACATTTTCTTTTTCAAAATATTTTTTTTCAAAATTAAATAATAATAAAATATGATCTATAAAATTTTTTATTTTTTTGACTCTTCCTTCTCTCCATACCCAAACTTGTGGGGCCACATAGTGAACAGTCTTAATTTTAGCATTTATTTTTTTTACTTTTTCTGCAACCCTAAGAGTAAAATCAGGGCTATCAACAGTGAACAATACATCTGGATTATAGCTTATGATTGATTTTACAGTTTCATTAATTTTTTTATTTATCTTAAATATGTTTAAAATTACATTTGTAAAACCTAAGTAGGTAATTTCTTTCAAATCGTAAATAGATTTTATTCCCAAAGATTGGAGGTGTTCTCCTCCAACAGATAAAAATTCTAAATTTTGATTTATTTTTTTTAAATCGTTAATTACTTTTGACGCTAATTTATCTCCTGATGGTTCACCTGTAAGAATAAATACCTTTTTCATTTATACATTCTCCAAAGCTCTCCATTATCTGACAACATATAAAGATCTCCAGTATCTTTTTGTATTTTTATATCTCTTATTCTGCCTATATTACCTTTAAAGATAATTTCCTCGTTTAAAAATTTGTTATCTTTAAATTTAATTTTTCTCAGAGATTGATCTTTTAACGATGTAATTAAAGCGTCGCCATTCCAATCATTAAATGTAGTTCCTTTATAAATAGTCATTGCGCTGACTGCTATCGAAGGTACCCAATATTTGATTGCTTTTGTGTATCCAGGTTTCCATTTAGGTCCTATTTTAGTTCCAGAGTAATTAGTTCCACCCCAACCTAATATTTTCCATCCATAATTTTCCCCAAAATTTGCTGTACCAAACCAGTCGCCTCCCTTAGCTCCATGATTTGTTAAATAAATTTTATCATTAAATGGGGACAGCGCCATCCCTTGAGGGTTTCTAACCCCTATTTGAAAAATTTCAGGCAACCAATCTTTTTTACCTTTAAATTTTGGGTTATCTTTTGGAATAGATCCATCGAGATTAATTCTAATTATGCTTCCAGGGTGTTTAGTTGCGTCTTGAGCAATCATACCTTGGCCTCTTTCGCCTGCTGTCACATATAAATGTTTGTCTCTAATAACTAACCTAGATCCAAAATGGTAACCTGAATCAATTGGTGGTTCTGCTCTAAAAATATTCTTAAATACTATTTTTTCTTTATTAAATATTCCTTTCGCTACGGATGTGCTAGTTTCCCAGTTACCTCTATTTTCTGAGTAAGAGACATAAATTGTGTTGTCTCTATACAAAACATCAAGTAATCCACCTTGACCAAGGCTAATTAGTGAGAGATTGTGCTTTATCTCATTTATATTTTTGTTTTTTAAATTTAAAATTAATAATCTACCTGTTTTTTCAGTTATTATTACATTTTCTTTATTAATAAATGATAAACTCCAAGGTTTGTTTAAATCGTCAAATATTTTTTCAAACTTAATTTCTGAAGAGTATAAATTAGAAAAACTAAATAAAAATAAACAGATAATTAGCTTTTTCATTTTACCAATATAAACATTTTATTTTTATTAGCGAAACTAATGCATTTTTTTCTCTCTAAAAAAACATTTTTTTTATCTTTTATGACGATTCCTTTTAGTCCAGCTAATTTACATTGTTTTAAAGTTTTTAAACCCACAGTAGGTAAATCAATTCTTAAATCCTGCTTCTTTTTGGGGAATTTAACTAATACTCCTTTTTTTTTAAATTTTTTACTTTTGCACCTCTTTAGCATTTTTTGAGTGCCACCTTTTCCTTCAATAGCAATTACTTTCTTGTTTCTAACAACTGTTCCTTGACTGAAAGTATATTTTCCCAATCGATTAAGAGTTGCAATAGCTTTATTAATATCAAGTTTGTCGATCTTATTAGGTTTTGTTGTTGAATAATTTCCTTTTTTTAAAGTGAGTTCTGGGTTAAAAGCTAAGGAGCTGATTGTTTTAATATTTTCTTTTTTTAACACATTAATTATTTCTTTTAGAATAGCTGCGTCACCTAGCTTAGCGCTTTTAATAATTCTAGGCATGTAATAAACTGCTTTTAAATCTAGTCGAAGTTTAGAAAATTTAGGTTTTTTCACTTTACCCGCAAATAAAACTTTCTTACATTTATTATCTTTTAAAATTTTAATAATTTTTCCAAATTGTCCTAGGGAAACTGAATAAGAATTTCTATCTTTTTTAAATTTTTTATTTTTAGTTAAATCAATAATTAAATACTTTTTTTTATTCTTAACTTTTTTTAAGATTTGCTTGGGAAAATCTGTTTCTCCAAATATAAGGCCAATCATAATTAACTTAGATTTTTGGTGAACAAATAGGTCTTTTTTTGTCTTTTTCTATAAAAGTGATTACTTCATTTACTAGCTCATTGCCTTTGTGTTCCCCATTAATTTTACTAAGATTTTCATGCAAATTCTTTGAAGCAAATATTTCTTTATAAGCTTTACTTAATCCCATAATTTTTTGATTTTCATATTTTTTTCTTCTTAATCCTATCAAATTTAATCCTTCTAAATAATTTCTATTACCAATTGATAAACCAAATGGTATGACGTCTTTTAATACTCCGGTCATCCCCCCGATCATTGCTAATCTTCCTATTCTAGTAAACTGTTGAACTGCAGAATTTCCTCCAATAACCACTGAATCTTCAATGGTAACATGTCCGCCTAAAGGAACATTATTTGCTATAATAACGTTATTACCAATTATACAATCATGAGCTATATGCGAAGAAATCATGAGCAAGCAGTTGTTCCCAATAGTTGTTTTTGATTTGTCTCCTGCTGTACCTGGGTTGATTGTTACATACTCACGGATTAAATTATTTTCTCCTATCTCAAGACTGTTTTTTTCACCTTTAAATTTTAAATCTTGTGGTTGAGTCCCAATACTAGCAAATGGAAAAACTCTAGTCCCTTTTCCAATTTTTGTGTTACCCTCAATGTGAACATTTGATACTAGCTCTACATTATCTTCGAGAATTACATTTGGTCCTACATAACAGAAAGGACCGATCTTAACATTTTTTAAAATTTTAGCTTTAGAGTCTATTACGCTAGATTTATGAATCATTTATTTCGATCTACTATAGTTGCTGACCATTCTGCATCGGCCATTCTCTTTCCATCTACTTTTGCTGTACCTTTATATTTCCAAACTCTACCGTGTGATCTGACTGCTTCTATTTCCAAATGCAATTCGCACTCTGGAATTATTGGGCTTCTAAACCTCGCTTTATCTACACTCATTAAATAAACCAGCTTGTTAGCATACTCTTTTGGATCAATTCCGTGTGCAGTTAAAGCTGCAGCAGCCTGACCAAAAGCCTCAACGATTAAAACGCCTGGCATAACAGGTTGGCCTGGAAAATGTCCTTGAACATAAAAGCCGTCTTTTTTTACGTACATTATTGCAGTTGCAGATTTAAGCGGAACTATTTTAGTTAACTTGTCTATTAATAGCATTGGCTCTCTATGAGGCAATAAACTTTCTATTTTTTTTTTATCAATTTCCGTTTCGCTCATTATTTTTTCCAATTTTTTATAAACTCTTTAAATGGTACGGCTGGATATCCCATAACAATTTGGTTATCCTCTATATCTTTAACTACTCCGCTACCTCCACCAATTTTAACATTATTTCCGATAGTTAAATGACCTGATATACCGGCTTGACCGCCTATTGAAACGTTATTGCCAATTGTAGAACTTCCTGCAAAACCTACCTGACCAGCAATCATGCAGTTTGAGCCAATTTTAACATTGTGAGCAATATGAACCTGATTATCTAAATAAGTGTTTTTTCCAATTTCTGTATCGTCTACCGAACCTCTATCAATTGTACAACCTGAAGCAATTTCTACATTACTGTTAATTAAAACTCTACCAATATGAGGAAATTTAAAATTTTCATCTTTGATTGGTATAAAGCCAAATCCTTTCAAACCTATTTTACATCCACTTTGTATCACTACATTGTCACCTATTATTGAATTTTTCAAAATTACATCAGGGCCTATTACACAATTTTTACCTATAATGACATCGTGTTCAATTATAGAATTAGGTCCAACGAGTGTATTTCTACCTATTTTTACATTTTTACCAACTAAAACATTATTACCAAATTTTACATGTTTGAATTTACCTTTAGATGATAATTTAAGTGACGTATCAGGATAATCAACATCAGCCGATGGGTAAAGTTTTTTTAATACCTTTGCTAATTCAAATAGTACGTTTTTAACAATTATTTTTTCTATTGAGTCAGGTAAAAATTTTTTTAACTTCTCATTTGTAATACAAAAAGAAGCTTTTGTATTTAGCGCGAAATCTTTATATTTTATGTTATCAAAGAATGTTAAATCATACTTATTAGATTTATTAAGTGTTGCAACGCTATTAATTTTAATGTTGCTTTTTATTTTTGGAAAAATTTTACTTATAGGTATAGATTTTTTTTTTTTAAAAAAAAAAGGTAATTTCATTAAACAAATTAATTTAATTTAATAGATTTAAGTTTTTTATTCAATAAATCAGTAATTTCTTTTGTAATATCTAACTTTTCATCAGCGAGTAAAATACTTTTTTTTTCTAAAACCAATCTTATATTCTTTTCTTTCATATAGTCTTTAATAATTGGATTCAAAGTCTTTAAAAGTTCAGTTCTTGCTTTTGATCTTTGTTTTGCAATACTGTCTAAAAGTTTACTTCTTTCAGTTTGTAAGGAAGAAACTTTTTTTCTTAATGCCATTACTTTTTTTTTATACTCTTCAGCTGAAATCAATTTTTTTTGCTTTATAATATCTTTTTCTTCATCTTGTATTGCTTTTTCTTTATTTTTTAGGTTTTTTACTCCATTATCTAATCTTTTTTTTAAATATGTCTGAGCTTCTTTGCCCGCTTTGCTTTCATTTAAAACATATTTGAAATCAACATATCGAATTTCAGCAAGCAACTTATTTTCTAAACTAAAAAATACAAATAAGGTAAATAAAATTATCTTAATTGATTTCATGCTAGAAAGTTGTTCCTAAGTTAAAATTGAAACTTTCTGTTACATCTGTTGATGCTTTCGAAATATTAGTTGCTAATGTAAAATTCATAGGCCCCAAAGGTGAGTTCCAATTTACTATTGCTCCTGTCGAAGATCTTATTTTATTACTATCATCAATAGAGTCATCATAATCAACTCCCCATACATTTCCAAAATCTAAAAAGAAACCAATATCTGTTTGGGTTGCTTCAGGTAAAAAATTTGGTAAATTAGCCTCAAAGTTTAAGGCTGCTGCGTAATTTCCTGCTATATGATCTTTACCGTCTAGAGGCCCTACTTTACCCTTTTCAAATCCTCTTAACCTTGATCCGCTTAAAGCTCTTCTTTTACTCAATCTGACATCATCAGAACCAAGTCCATTAATTGCTGAAAAATATATTTTTGTTGCGCCAATCACATCTTCCGTTATGGTTCTATAGGTGCTAGCTGATAATGTGTTAGAAATAAATGACTTATCTGCATATATCGGTAAACTTTGACTAAAACTAATTATGGATCCATCTGTTGGCATAAATGATCTATTCCTTTTATCAAATGTAAAACCATAAGTGCCTGAAATTTCATCAAAAGTTCCACTTTGTTTTTTTAATGAAGCACTTGCGTTATCTTGAGTTTGTAAATCATCGTGAGCAGCGTTGATTCCTAAAGTAGTGTAAACATCATTATATTGTTCAAAAGTGGTACTTATTCCTGCTCCTATAATAGTATTTTCATAACCTTGGTCTGGCTGGTCGTTCGTTTCACTTGTTAAATAATATCTTAAAGCATTACCTAAAAAATCATAATTTGGATTAGTATAGTTTAAAGTTCCTTTAATAGACTCTTTGTCTATTTCCATGTTAAATCCAACATTTTTACCTTCTCCAAGATAATTATTTTCTTTAACATTAAAAGCAAAAGTTCCACCATTTGTTCCAATGCCTGCGCCTGCGCTGACTTCTCCTGTAGGTTTTTCTTCAACTGAAATATCAATAACTTTTAAATTTTTTGCAGATCCTTCAGAAATTTTGTAATTTATGTCTTTAAATATATTTCTGGCTTTGAGGTTAGCAACAGACTTATTTAAACCTAATGTAGTAAATGGATCACCTTCATCAAGCTCCATTTCACTTCTAATGACTGCTTCATTAGTTACGTTGTTTCCTAAAACATTAATTCTTTCTACTAAAATCTTCTCTCCTTCATAAATATTAAATTTTATCACAATAGAGTCATTTTCGATGATTTCTTCAACATTATGCTCAATAAATTGTAAATTATTTATTTCAATCAGCTCATCAATCCTCTCTAAAAGTTTTTTAATTTTAAATGGAGAATAATAAGATCCAATAGTGTCTTGATACTCTTTATTTAATGAATAAAATATATCTTTATCAATTACTGGATCCGCATTAGTAATGATCTTTTTAATAATATATCTATTACCTGCATCTATAGAATAAATTAATTCAATATCTCCATCTTTTTTATTGATCTGAGCTGAATTAGATTGAATCTTAACATCATAATATCCATTAGATCTATAGTAATTTTCCAACAATCTTTTATCCATATTAATTAAATTTTCATTAAACTTAGTATTTCTAGAAATTACTTTCCAAAATTTGTGCTCTTCACTTGCAACTATATCTCTCAATCTTTTATCACGAATTTTTTTATCTCCTACAAAAGTAATTTTTGTAATTTTAGTTTGTTCACCTTTTTTAATTTCAAATATTAAATCTAAATTTGAACTATCTATTTTTTTTATTTTTGTATCTACTTCAGTAAAATTATATCCTTGGGATGCATAAATTTTTTTAATTGTTTCAACGTCATTAGCAATATTATTTTTAATATAAGAATCTTTTTCTTTAGACTTAATTAATTTTTTTATTTGTTCCTTATATTTATTACTTGGTTCACCAACTAGAATTAATTGATTTATAACTGGATGCTCAATTAACTTAATATTCAGAACATTATTAGAAAGTTCAACTTGAACATCTTCAAAAAAATTAGTAGAAAATAAATTATTAAGTATTCTATTTAAGTCTTGTTCAGTATAATTTTCATTAATCTTAATACCGCCATAAATTTTTATCGTTTCATTACTAACTCTGCTATTTCCAGTAATATTAATTTTATTTACTACTTCTGCCATTGTAGGAAGAAAGTAAAAAAGATAAATAAGAGTAGTAATTAATAATTTACGCATTTTTATAATTTATTTTTTTATAAACTGTACTTCTTGACCATTCATCTACCAGAAATATCTGGTTAATGTTTTTAGGTTCTTTTATAGCATATTTCCTATAATTTCTATCGTTTAGAACCTTTAATAGATACTTATAAAAGGTGTTAAAACTTATTTTTCCTTTTAAATATTGATCAACTAATATTTCATTAGCCGCATTAATGATTATTGGTGTGGAAATATGCTCATTTATTCTATTCTTCAATTTTATAATTGGAAATCTTTTTTTCTCCACTTTTAAAAAATTTAAACTCTTAAAAGAAATTAAACTTTCACTGTTTTTTTTGGGTTTTAAATAATTATCTATATTAAGATCTTTATCAAATATAGCATTAGCTAATGGTATTAACATTGTAGTGTCATGATAGATAAATTTACAAAGTCCGTTTTTAAATTCTATTATTGCATGTACTAGAGATTGAGGGTGAATAACTATATCAATTTTTTTTAAATCTATTGAGAAAAGTTTGCTTGCCTCTATTACTTCTAAAATTTTATTCATTAATGTTGCTGAGTCGATTGAAATTTTTTTTCCCATCTTCCACTTAGGATGTTTTAGCGCCTGATAAGGTTTTACTTTTTTCAATTTTGAAATTTTATAATTTAAAAAAGGACCTCCTGATGCAGTGAGATAGACTTTTTTAACATCTTTAATTTTATGATTTTCTAGCAATTTCATTATTGAAAAATGTTCTGAGTCAACAGGAATAATCTTTGTTTTGCTTTTCGAAGCAATTTTTTTAATTAAGCTCCACCCACATATAATTGACTCTTTATTTGCAATTAAAACTTTCTTGCTTTTTTTTATTAATTCAATTGTAGGTTTAAGTCCAGCTATTCCAGGAATAGCTGCAATAGTTATATCAGATTTTTGAAAATGATTTTTTTGATTTTCAAATTTATTTATAATTATAATATTTTTTTTTTTAAATCTTTTTTTAACTCTTAAGTATGTTTCTTGATTGTCAATTATAAAAATTTTTGGTTTAAACTTTATAATTTGATCACAAATTAAATTATAGTTTTTATTTGCAGCTAAAATATTCACTTTAAAAGTATCTTTTTTTCTACTTAGTATTTTAAAAGCATCTAAACCAATGGAACCCGTCGATCCTAAAATTGAAATATTTTTTTTCATATTAATAGATGTTTAATAAAGTTAAAAATCCTATAGGCGTTCCTACCAAAATGCCATCTATTCTGTCTAGAACCCCTCCATGTCCTGGTAAAAAATTTCCTGTATCTTTTAAAAAGGATTTTCTTTTTAAAAATGAAAAGAATAAATCACCAGCTTGACAACTAATAGAAGTAACAAGTCCAATAATAATAATATTAGGATCAAAATTCTTAGTAAGATGATAAATTAAAAAAGTCGCAAAAGTGCTCGATAGTATTAGAGAACCTATTGCTCCAGATATTGTTTTTTTTGGACTTATTGTACTTAGTCTGGGTCCTTTAAAAATTTTTCCAAATACAAATCCTCCAATGTCTGAGGCTACACAAGTTAATAAAATTACAAAAATTAAAATTTTTAGATATACAGATGACGATAATACTAAAAAAGCTGTGGAAAGATAAAAAACGTAAAATATAAAAATTAAATTAACAAAAAAATTTAAGATTTTTTTTTTTTTTAAAATAATCTTCATTATTCCAGAAAACTCTATTACAGAAAATATGGCAAAAATAATTAACACATAACCAAGCAAATAATTATTAATAAATGAAAAAAATAAAAGTAATAATAATAAAATTGAAGTGAAAGTTCTTTTTTTTAAATTTTCTTTCATATTATATCGATCCAAAATTTCTTTTTACTTTTTTAAATTTTTTAACAATTCTTTCAAAATCTTTACTGTTAAAATCAGGCCATAGTTTATCTATAAAATAAATTTCAGTATAAGCAAGTTGCCATAACATAAAATTACTTAATCTTTTGTGCCCTCCTGTCCTTATCAAGATATCAGGATTAGGCAAACGCTGAGTATAAAGATTTTTACTTAAAGATCTGACATTAATTCTACCTTTCACTTTTTTACATGCATTTACTATTTCATCTCTTGATCCATAATTAATTGCCAAATTTACAATGATCTTTTTATTTTTCTTTGTTTTTTTTACTACATCTTTTAATGAAATTTTTATTTTTGAAGGTAATCGATTTATTTTGCCTATAATATTTATTTTAATACCATTTAAAATAACTGTATCCAATTCTTGTCTAAAATAATTTATTATTAATTTAAATAAAAAATTAATTTCGGATTTAGGTCTTCGCCAGTTTTCAGTTGAAAAAACATAGAAAGTTATAATTGGAATTTTTAATTTAAAGGATTTTTTTACAATTTTCTTAACAGTTTCAACTCCATTGAAATGACCAAAATTTCTTCCTTTATTTTTTTTTTGGCCCCACCTCCCATTACCATCCATAATAAAGGCAACGTGGTTGAGTTTATTCATATCTGTAGTATCTCTTTTTCTTTATCAGACAAAGTTTTGTCTATAATTTCAATGTTCTTATCAGTTAATTTTTGAATATTTTTTTCAAAAGTTTTATTCGCATCTTCTGAAATTATTTTATCTTTTAACTTCTTTTTTAATTCTTCATTTGCTTCTCTTCTTATATTTCTGATTGAAATTTTTCCTTTTTCTCCCATATTTTTTAAAACTTTTATTAAATCTTTTCTTCTTTCTTCAGTTAAATCGGGAATTCTTAATCTTATTATTTGACCGTCAATTTGAGGATTAATACCAAGCTCTGATTTTTTAATTGCAGAGTCTATCAAAGTTATGTTTGCTTTATCCCAAACTTGAATTGATATTAACCTTGCTTCTGGAACACTAATTGTACCTAGCTGTTCTATTGGCATTAATTGGCCATACACATCGATCTTTATAGTATCAAGCATGTTTGGATTAGCTCTTCCAGTTCTTAGTGTGGATAGATCCTTTTTTAATGACTGAATGCTCTTATCCATTTTTGATGAATAATTATTTTCATTAAACTCTGAGCTCATTTTTAAACTCCTTCACCAACTTTATATCTAATAAAGTCTAATATCTTAATTTCTTTATCAACTTTATTTTCTTTAAGTATATCAGATACTTTCTTTTTAGGATCCATTATCCAAATCTGATTTAGAAGGGTATTATCATTAATAAACTTAGAAATTTTACCTTTAGAGATCTTTTCTGCCATTTCAGCAGGTTTTCCAGAATTTGTTATTTCTGCTTTTATTATTTCTAGTTCCTTGTCTATAATTTCTTTTTTAATACCATCTTTATTAATAGCTAAAGGATTTGAAGCAGCTATATGCATTGCAATTTTTGTTCCTATTTCTTCATTTTTTCCTTTTATTAAACCCTCTAACTTAACCACTGAAACTATTTTTCCTATATTTTTTTCAATTGCTGAATGTACATAAAAAAAATTTAAACCGTTTTTACTGTCAAAAAAATTAGACCTTCTTATAGTAATTTTTTCTCCTATCTTAGCTATCAAAGCAACTAGATTATCTTTTACTAAAGTTCCATTTTTCATATTGGTGTTATTAAGCTTATCTAAATTTCCCATATTTGAGAAATTTATTTCTGATAGTTCTTTGCAGAAAGAAATAAAATCTTTATTTTTAGCAACAAAATCTGTTTCACTATTTATTTCGATTATGGATATTTTGTTATTGTCTTCTTTTATTAGAGCTAAACCCTCCGAGGCTGTTCTGCTCATTTTTTTTGAAGCTTTTGCAATTCCTTTTTTTCTTAAAAATTCTATTGACTTTTCTATATCACCATTAGACTCATCCAAGGCTGACTTACAGTCTTTAAAACCTACTCCAGTCAATTCTCTAAGTTTTTTAATATTATCTAATAAATCCTTGTTTGACATCTGGTTAATAATTGAAATTACTTTTTCTTTTTATCAGATTTTTTTTCTTCTTTAACTTGTACTTTTTCAGATTTTTTTTCTTCGTTAGCTTCAGAACTTTCTATAGATTTTTCAGCATCCTTAATTGTATTTTTTAGCAAGTCACAATAAAGATTTATAGATCTTCTTGCATCATCATTTCCTGGTATTGGAAAATCTATACCTGTAGGATCCGAATTTGTATCTAAAATAGCTATAATTGGTATTTTTAATTTTTTCGCCTCAGCTACCGCTAGAGACTCCATGTTTGTATCAATTATAAAAATGAGATCAGGTGTTTTTTTCATCTCTGAAATTCCTCCTAATGATCTTTGAAGTTTCTCTTTCTCTTTACTAAATTTTAAAATTTCTTTTTTCGTGAAACCAATATTTTCTTTTGATAACTGCTCATTTAATTTTTTCAGTCGCTTAATTGAATTTTGAATGGTGTTCCAATTTGTAAGCATTCCGCCAAGCCATCTATAGTTTACATAAAATTGTCCTGTTTCTTTAGCTAAATCACTTACCTGTTCTGTTGCTTGTTTTTTTGTGGACACAACAAGCACCTTCCCGCCACTAGAAATTGTTTTATGAACTTGTACTAAAGCATTTTTTAAAAATTCTACGGTTTGAGTTAAGTCAATTATGTGTATAGAGTTCTTTTCTCCAAAAATATATTGCTTCATTTTCGGATTCCATCTTAAGGTCTTATGACCAAGATGCACGCCTGCTTCTAATAGTTGTTTAATATCTACTTTAGGTACGTTCATAATATTTTCCGGTTAATCCACCACAGTTACTCCAAATTAATGGACCGGGAGGGCAATGCCCTTAAAACTGTGTGCGAAATTAAATACTGATATATACAACCAATGTAAAAAATCAACCTTCTAAACAGTTATTTTTTTTACGTATTCCTTGGTTTTCATTGTTTTTAGCTGATTAAAATCAAATTTTCTAGGATTTTGAAGATTGAAATGTATTCTCTGATTTTTTTTATTAATGATTAAATTTATTTCGGTTTGGCCCTCTTTTTTCAAAATTTGTTTTATTTCATTAATATTATAATTTTCTTTTAGTTCTATTGTTATCTTTGAGTAAGGTTTATTGATTATATCATCTAGGCTTAATATTTTTCTAATATTTATTCTTCTTTTAGATATATCAGTTATCGACTTGTCTTTTTGCAGAGTTAAAACAAAAGACTCACTCTCTTTTATTTTATCTCTATTATTAATTAAAATTTCAGCAAATAAAAATAATTCAAATTCACCTTTATTATCGCTGAATTTTACAATAGCAAAAGGAGTACCTTTGGCACTTTTTTTTTCTTGTATCGACATTATAGTGCCGGCAACAAGGGCTTCGCTTTCACTGTTAGTTAAAAAATCATTGTAAGATGTAATTTTTAATTGAGTAAAAATTTCGCTATATTCGTTTAATGGATGGTCTGAAATATAAAACCCTAAAGATTTAAACTCTTCTAATAAAAGCTCTTTTTTAGTCCATTTCGTCGATTTGATATAGTCAAATTCACTTTTTTCCTCATTATCATTGTTAAATAAATTGGTCTGATTGCTCAGTTTGTCATCATTAACATTTTTTATTTGTTGAATTATCTTTGGTATGGAATTTAAAATTTTATTTCTATCTCTATCAAATTCGTCAAATACACCTGCTTTAACTAGGCCTTCTAATTGTAATTTGTTAACATCTTTAATGTCTACTCTGCCGATAAAATCAATTATAGATTTAAATTTACCATTTTTTTCTCTCTCTTTTACTATATTAGATATTGCTTCAAACCCTACGTTTTTAATTGCGCCTAAACCATAATAAATGGTATTTATTTCTGCTTTAAACTCTGCAAAACATTTGTTGATTTCAGGTCTAACTATTTTAATCTTTAATCTTTTTAATTCTTCTACAAACTCTCTTAATTTAGAAGTATTTGTCAATTCAGTTGACATTGTAGCTGCTATAAAATCTTCTTTGTAATAAGTTTTCAAAAACGCTGTTTGATAAGCAATTAGAGCGTAGGCAGCGGCATGACTTTTATTAAATCCATATTGAGCAAATGGCTCAATTTTAGTAAAAACAAAATTTGCTACATCTTTTTTAATGCCGTTCTTAATTGCTCCATTAATAAATCTTTCCTTTTGTTTATCTAATTCCGCTTTTTTCTTTTTTCCCATAGCTCTTCTTAAGATATCTGCTTCACCTGCAGTAAAACCTGCTAGAGTCTGTGCAATTTGCATTACTTGTTCTTGGTAGATGATAATTCCGTAAGTTGGTTTTAATATTTTTTCTAAAGTTGGATGAATATAGTCAGGTGTTTTAATTCCATTTTTACAATCATTGTAAATTGATATATTGCTCATTGGTCCTGGTCTATAAAGAGCTACTAGTGCAATAATATCATCAAATCTATTTGGTTTCATTTGTTTAATAGCTTCTCTCATTCCTGTACTTTCTAATTGAAATAATCCTGTAGTTTCCCCTGTTGATAAAAGATTATAAACTTTTTCATCTTCAAGATTGATTTTACTAATGTCTAAATCTATTTTTTTTAATTTTAATCTTTTTAAAGTTTTATCGATTACAGTCAAAGTTTTTAAACCAAGTAAATCAAATTTTACTAAGCCAGCGTTCTCCGAAGAATACATGTCATATTGTGTAGAAGGTAAAATTAAGTTTGAGCTTTGGTCTATATATAAAGGAAACTGTTCAGCTAATTTATTCCCTGCAATAACAACACCTGCAGCATGAGTAGCCATATTTCGATTTAGTCCTTCTATTTTTAAAGAAAGATTAATTAGTTTTTCAACTTTACTATTATTTTTGATCTCTTCTTTAAATCGGGGCTCTCTATCAATTGATTCCTGCAAAGTTAAAGGCCTAGATGGATCAAAAGGTATCATTTTACAAATTTTATCTACGTGACCATATGATAGTCCTAAAACTCTTCCAACATCTCTCAATGCCATTCTAGCTTTGAATTTTCCAAATGTAATAATATGGGCTACACCATCTTTATATCTTGATTTTAAATACTCAAAAACTTTATCTCTTTGTTCCTCGCAAAAATCTATATCAAAATCCGGCATAGAGACTCTATCTGGGTTTAAAAATCTTTCAAAAATTAAATCAAACTCAATGGGATCAAGATCAGTAATATCTAAGCTATAAGCTACCAGAGAGCCTGCTCCAGATCCTCTACCAGGTCCTACTGGAATAGAATTTTTTTTAGCCCACTTAATATAATCAGATACGATCAAAAAATAACTCGAGTAATCCATCGAATTAATAATTGTAAGCTCATGTAATAATCTATCTTCATAAATCTTCTTGATCTCGCTAGAAGAACTTTTTTTATTTTTCTTTAAAATAAATTTATTTAATCTTTCTTCTAATCCTTTTTTAGCTTGTTCCATGAGTTCTTTTTCTACAGATATATTCTTATTATTTGATATAGATGGTAAAATAGGTTTTGATTTTTTTGGCTTAAAATTAAACCTTAAAGGAAAATTAAAATTATTCTCTAATGCCTCAGGAATATCTTTGTAAAGTTTTTTAATTTCCTCACTTTTTTTAAGATAGTGTTGACTGCTATAGCGAAATCTATTTTTATCATCTATAAAATTTTTTTCACCTATACAGATTAAAGCATCATGAGCTTCCGCCATACTTTCATCTAAGTAATATACTTCTTGCCCAGCAATTATTGGAAGATCATATGAAGAAGAAACATTAAGTAAATAATTTTCATAATTTGACTCTTGGTCCTCGCCATGTCTTTGAATTTCAATGTAAAGGCGATCTTTAAAAGAAGATCTTAGTTTTTTGATTATTTGCTCAAAATACTTTGTCTTATTAGCGTAAAATAATTTTCCGAAGAAATCTTTATAATTGCCTGTTAGTAATATTAAATCTTCATTGTTTAAAATTAAATCACTAATTTCACAGTATGGATCATGAGAGGCTTTATTGTTTAAATAACTTTTAGAAGATAATTTTGTTAAATTTTTATAACCTTGCTCTGAGGTAGCATATAAAGTTATTTTTCCTATTTGATTTTCACTTAAAATATTTATTTGAGTTCCTATAATCGGTTGTGTCCCTGTTTTACTTATTTTTTCGGCAAACTCTAAAGCACCACACAAATTATAACTATCCGCAAGTCCTATTGCTCTAATTTTATTAGTCTTACAATAATTAGCTAAATCATCGATCTTAATTGCGCCTTCACAAATTGAGTATTGAGTATGTACTTTGATATTATTAAATTCTTTCTTATTATCGAGCATTAACTCGTTTTATATTACCTTTTGAAATACTCAACTTATAATCTGCCTTGTTAGCAAGTTCTCTATTGTGAGTTGCAAAAATTATAGCTTTATTTAATTTTTTTAATTTTAAAAAATAAGAAAATATATCCTCTGAAGTTTCGTAATCTAAATTTCCAGTAGGCTCATCAGCTAAAATTAAATTAGTTTCTGAAATTAAAGCTCTTGCTATAGCAACTCTTTGTTGTTCGCCACCAGATAGTTCGCTTGGAAAATGATTTATTCTGTTTAAGATTTTAACTTCTTTTAAAATTCTTTTAGCTTTTTGTATTGAAGTTTTGGTTTCTTCTCCTTTTATAATTAAAGGCATCATTACATTTTCAAGCGCATTAAAATCTGTAAGTAAATTATTATCTTGAAAAATAATTGATATATTGTTTCTTCTTGCTTGATTTTTCTCTTCATCGCTAAAATTTGCTGTGTCTTTATTCTTCAATAATATTTTGCCTTTACTAGGATCATCTAATAAAGCAAGTAAATGTAAAAAAGAAGATTTTCCAGACCCGGAAGGACCCACTAATGCAATTAAATCTCCAGATTTTATTTTAATATTCACTTTATCAAAGAGATCAATAGTTCCATTTTTATGCTGATAATTTTTTTTTAAATTAACTGTCTCTAATAAAGTTTTATTCATATTTTAAAGCTCGAAAAGTTTTCATTTTAGAAATAGCCATAGCAGGAAGATAAGATGCCAAGGCAGATATGATTAAAGAAAATATAAAAATTACTATAATTGAGTAGGTATTAATTTCACTAGGTAGTTGTTCTAAAAAATAAACATCTGAAGGAAAGATTTCAAAATTAAAAACATTTGATAAAATAATTCTAATCTTTTCAATATTCAAAGCAAAAGTAATACCTAAAAATATGCCAGTGATTGTTGCAAAAAATCCAATTGTAAATCCTGTTAAGAAAAATGATTTCTTTATAGAATTATTGCTAAGTCCCAAAGTTTTTAAAATAGCAATTTCTTTTGTCTTATTTTTAATTAAAATAGTTAACCCTGAAATAATATTGAATGCTGCTACTATTAAAATTAAAGTTAAAATTATGAACATGACATTTCTCTCTACTTTTAATGCACTAAAGAAAGATTTGTTTAAATCTGACCATGAATAAACAAAATAGTTTTGATTTAATTTTTGTATTTGATTTTTAAATAAATCAGCTTTCATAGGGTTTGTTAAATAAATTTCGAGATTTTGATCATATTCTTCTTTATCAAATATGGACAGAGCGTCAGAAAGATTTAAAAAGACAAAATTTTGATCAAATTCGTAGAAACCTGTATTAAAAACTCCTGTTACTGTTAAAGTTTCTTGTTTTGGTAAGCCTCCAAATGGAGTAGCGACAAAAGCTGAAGACATTAAATTTATTTTATCGCCTACTTTTATATTCAAATTAAAAGCTAATTCTGCTCCTATAAAAGCAGTATTTTTTTTAAATTTATTTAAATCTCCCTTAGAAATATTTTTCTCTAAAAAATTTAAGCTTTCTTTGTTATTTGAGTCAATGCCTTTAATAATGATTCCTTTAGCATTACCATTATTAACTACAATGCCTTCTCCAGAATATGTTTTAGAGATATTAATATTTTGAAACTTTTTTTTGAGTTTTTCTATAAATTCATTTTCAATTTTAAAGCTATTTGATTCAATTATTACATGAGGATTTAAGCCTAAAATTTTTTTAGTTAAATCGTTTTTAAATCCATTCATAACTGACATAACAATTATTAAGATTGCAACTCCAAGCATAATTCCTAAAAAAGAAAAAATAGAGATTACTTTTAAAAATCCCTCTTTTTTCTTTGGGCGTAAATTTCTTAATGAGATTAATCTTTCTGCTTTAGTAAACAATTTATTTTTTCTTAAGTTGAGACTTAATATCTTCCAAACTTAACATATCACTTTTTGAATTTAGCTCTTTAAATTCAAATTTATCTTCTGCGGATTTAGAGCCTATTATTATTTGGTAAGGGACACCTATTAAATCATGTTTTTTAAATTTATTAGACATATTTTCATCTACATCGTCTAACAATACGTCAATATTTTGTTTTTTTAATTCTTTATAAATTTTTTCAGCTTTTTGTAGGTTTTCTTTATTGTTTTTACTAATACTGGGAATGATAACAACATCAAAAGGAGATATCGATTTAGGCCATTTCATTATATCGTTATTGAAATTGGCTTCTATGGTAGCTCCAACTAATCGTGAAATTCCAATGCCATAGGATCCCATTTTAACAGCAATCTTTTTGCCGTCTTGAGCATCAATTAAACAATTTAATGGTTTAGAATATTTATCACTAAAGTAAAAAATATGACCAACTTCGATACCTTTTGTTTTGATTTGATTTTCTTTTTTAACCTTTGCATTAAAATCTTTTTCTTTATATTTTTCGTCTGTTACAGCATAAATTGAAGAAAAATCTTCTCTCATCTTTTGAAGTGAATTGTCAGAAAAATCATATTTATCTAAATCCACTTCAAATATTTTTTTATCAGCATAAATTTGGCTTTCACCTGTATCAGCTAGAATAATAAATTCATGAGATAAATCCCCTCCGATTGGTCCAGTTTCTGCTGCCATTGGTATAGCTTTCAAACCTAGACGATTAAAAGTTCTTATGTAAGAGTAAAACATTTTATTATATGATTTTTTTGCATCATCATCACTTAAATCAAAAGAATATGCATCTTTCATATAAAACTCCCGACATCGCATTACTCCAAATCTTGGTCTTATCTCATCTCTAAATTTCCATTGTATGTGATAAAGCATTTGTGGAAGTGATTTATATGATTTGATGCTTGATCTAAATATATCGGTTATCAATTCTTCGTTAGTTGGTCCATACAACATTTCACGACCTTGTCTGTCTTTAATTCTAAGCATTTCCTCTCCATAATCTTCATACCGTCCGCTTTCTTTCCATAATTCAGAAGATTGAATTGTAGGCATAAGCATTTCTTGAGCTCCAATTATATTTTGTTCTTCTCTAACAATTTGTTCAATTTTTTTCATTACTTTAAATCCTAATGGTAGCCATGAGTAAATTCCTGCGGAAGATTGCTTTATCATTCCTGCTCTTAACATTAATTGGTGAGATTTTATTTTTGCTTCGGTTGGAAGATCTTTTGTGATAGGTATAAAAAGTTTAGATAAATACATTGTTTAAATTCTCTTAATTTAAAAAGTTACTTTTCATTAAACAATATATCACATAATACCTATTAAATTCTAGCTATATTAATATTTGTAAAAGGTTTCTTCCCAGTTTTCTCTTTAATTATTTTTCTACAATTTTGTTTGATAGTTTCTATTAAATTTTTTTCTTGATTTTTACTTTCTAAAGAAAAAGTTCTACAAATATTAAAAATTTCATCTTCCATATCAAAAATAAAATTTTCATTTTCAGCATTTTCAGGAATCCCTTTAAATGAAATTATAGGTTTTTTTATTTTTCCATTATTAGAAACTATTAATGTTATTTCTAAATAGCCATTAATTGAAATATTTCGTCTTTCTTTAATTGACTGAGAGTCTGAATCTACTCCTAAATTACCATCCAAATAAACTTTTCCTGATGGTGCTTTATCTATTATTTCTGGTTTATTTCCAGGTAGAATTTTAATTATATCCCCATTTTCAATTAGCAAAGTTTTAGGAACTTGCATTTCTTTGGCAAAAGAGACGTGTTCAGCCATATGACGGTGCTCCCCATGAACTGGTATTACGCACTGTGGCTTCACCCATTTGTACATATCTTTTAAATCATCTCTGTTAGGATGACCAGATACATGAACAAAAGCATTTTCTTCACTGATCATTTCCATCTTATTTTTTACTATTAAGTTTTGTAAATGATATAATTTTTTTTCATTACCAGGTATGATTTTAGATGAAAAAATTACACAGTCTCCACTTTCTAAGTTAACATCTGGGTGAATACCGTTAATTATCCTATTCATCGCTCCCATTGGTTCACCCTGGCTACCTGTTGCTAAGTATAAGATTTTATTTTTTGTAACTTTTTTTGCATCCCTAGGTTCTAATGGTTCTATAAGTCCTTGAAGATAACCACATTGTTTTGCAGCTTTATAAATTCTCTGCATTGATCTTCCTACTAAACAAATATTTCTTCCTAATTTTTTTGCGCAATAGAAAATGGACTCCATTCTGGCTACATTTGAAGCAAAAGAAGTTACGAGTATTCTATTTGTTTTAATTTCCATAATCCTTAAAAGACTATCTCTTACATCAGACTCTGAACCTGCTCTGCCAGGACTAAAAATATTCGTTGAATCGCATATCATTGCGGATACACCGTTGTTTCCAATGGACTTTAATTTTTGCTCATCAATTTGGCTTCCAATCAACGGGTTTGGATCAATCTTCCAATCTCCAGTATGTAAAACTGTTCCCAGTGGAGTTTTAATACTTAACCCATTTGGTTCTAGAATAGAATGAGTCAAAGTAACAAAGTCAATTTCAAAGTTTCCAAGTTTAATTTTACTATTTAATGCAACCACTTCTAAGTAGGATGAAATATCAATTTTTTTTTCTTTAAATTTTCCAAGAATAAGAGCGGCTGTAAATGGTGTTGCATACATTTTGCATTTTAAATAAGGCCATATATGTGCAACGGCTCCGATATGATCTTCATGAGCGTGTGTTAAAACTATTCCAAGTAAATCATCTTTTTTATCAATAATGAAACCTGCGTCTGGCATAATTAAATCTACTCCAGGAACAGAGTCGTCAGCAAATGAAACACCCATATCTACAATAATCCATTTTTGATCATCTTTTTTTCCGTAAGAATATAAATTCATATTTCCACCTATCTCTCCAGATCCCCCTAACGGACAAAAAAGTAATTGTTCTTTGCTCATATTAATTCCTTATAAACTTTTGCAATTCCTTTAATAGTTATATTTTGATCAATAATTGTTTTTTTTTTGATAATCTTTTTAAAAAAATGAGCATAACCCCCAGTTAATATTATTTTGTATTTCATTTTCCATTTATTAGTAATTTTATTAATAATATTATTTATCAATCCTTCATAACCCCAAATAAATCCTGCGTTCAACGCATCTTTTGTATTTTTTCCATAATTATTCTGATTTTTTTTCAAAGTAAACATTGGCAACAGTGCCGTAGAGTTACTTAAATTCATCATAGATAATTTTACTCCAGGTGCTATTACACCTCCTTCATATACTCCATTCTTGATTATGTCGAAAGTGGTCGCCGTTCCAAAATCTAAAATTAAGCAATTTTTATATTTTTTTCCTGCGATAGCGTTTACGATTCTATCTGAACCTAGTTGATTAATCTTTTTCACATTTATTCTTATTATTTTTTTTATTTTAAGACTTTTAATTTCTATAGTTTTATACTTTGAGCCTTTAAGATTTTTTTTGATTTCTTTGTATGCTTTAGGAACAACGCTAGAAAATAATAATTTTAAACTTGATTTCTTATTTAGGAATTTTTTAATAATATTCTTAAAATATCCTCTGTTAAAAATTTTATTCGTGTCAAAAATAATTGATTTTATAATTATAAATTTGTGATTTAATAAACAAATCTTAGTAGCTGTATTTCCAATATCGCCAACAATATAATTCATTTTAATTTATCATCTTTTTTTTTAGTTTTTTATATGAAAACTTTTTTATCTCAATTAAAAATTTTTCGTAATTATTTTTAATATTTTTTAATATTTTTTTGTTATCTATTTTCCTATCTATTATATTTTTTAAAGAAGTAGATGAAAAGCTTTTGTTTTTTGGAGCAATATTAGTGTTTACACCTATGCCAACTATCAAATAATTTTTTTGATTATAAGTTATTACTTCTTGTAAAATCCCACTAATTTTCTCTTTCTTATACAATAAATCATTGGGCCATTTTATTTTAATTTTTTTAGAAATAAACTTTGAAAATAACTTTCTTAACAAAAAAGCATTTAAAATTGCAAATTGTTTAAAATTAATTTTTTTTTGATCTATTTCAAAGAAAATCGATATAAATAGATTTCCTTTTTGAGATATCCATTTTTTACCCATTGTTCCTCTTCCTTTTGTTTGGATTTCAGAAAAAATTAATGTCGGCTGTACTTTTTCTTTTCTAATAAGTTTTATTGCAATATCATTTGTGCTCTTAACGCTTTTAAATTTGATTAATTTAATTTTCATTAGTTAGCAAATAAAGAACTGACTATATTGCTTAAAATTGCAGGATATAAAAAGAAAGTTAATAAAATACTGCAGCTTAAAAAAATTGAAACTTGAGCTGTTTTATTTTTTACTTTTTCTAAAATGATAAAACTATCATCAAAATAAATAGTTTTAATGATTTTTAAATAATAAAAAGCTGAAATTACTGTTGTTAATAAACCTATGATTGCTAATGCATACATTTCTTTTTCTAAAACAGCAGTAAAAATATAAAATTTAGCAAAAAATCCTCCTAGTGGGGGAACCCCAGCCATAGAAAATAAGATTATCAAAAGTGAAATAGCTAGAAGAGGATGTTTTTTAGAAATACCTGATAAGTCAGAAATATTTTCTTTATATTGTCCATCTTTTTTTAATAAGTAAAGACATGAGAAGGCACCTATGTTCATAATAACATAAATTGAGATATAAACAATTGAACTTTCATATCCAGATATTTCACCTGTCGCTACTCCAGCCAAAGCATAACCAATATGGCCTATAGAACTATAGGCCAAAAGTCTTTTAATATTTTTTTGAACTATTGCAGCAACGGCTCCTAAAATCATAGAAGCAATTGAAATAAAAATTAAGATTGTTTGCCATTCTAACAATATATTAGAAAACGGTATAAGCATAAATTTTATTAATAAAGCTAATCCTGCAACTTTTGGAACTACTGCAAAATAATTTGTTATAGATGTTGGCGCTCCTTCATAAACATCTGGGGTCCACATATGAAATGGAACTGCTGAGACTTTGAATGCCAAGCCTACTAAAATAAAAACCATTGCAAAAACTGCTCCTACATTTTCCTTGGTAAGTTGATTTGCAATCAAATCAAAATTAGTCGAGCCCGTAAATCCATATAATAGCGAACAACCATATAATAATAAGCCTGAAGATAAAGCACTTAAAACAAAATACTTAATGCCTGACTCAGATGATCTTAAGTTATCTCTATCAATTGAGGCTAAAATATAAAGAGATAAAGATTGAAGTTCTAGGCCCAAATAAAATAAAATTAGATCATTAGAGCTAACCATGAAAAACATACCTAGAATTGATAGCAGGATTATTATTGGATACTCAAATTTATCTAGATTATTTTCTGTAATAAAATTTTTTGATGAATTTAAAACAAATAATGAAGAAATCAGAATTAGAATTTTGAAATAGTTTGAAAAACTATCCCTTATAAAACTATCTAAAAATATTTTTACTTCATTATTTGGATTGTTTAAGATTATTGCTATAGTTAAAATTAAAATTAACGAAGTTAAATTAAATACTATATTGAAGCTTTTTTTTATAAAAACTCCAAGCATTAAAATGCTAAAGATTGATAAAGATAAAAAAATCTCTGGAAGTAGTATATTTAAATTATTGATCATCTGTTATCTGTTATTTAAGGCAAGTTGATAATTGTCAATCAAACCATTAACTGAAACACTAAATGTTTCCATTAATGGCATAGGATAAAATCCAAAAAATATTACAAAAAAAGCTAAAGTAGCCAACATTATAATTTCTGACTTGTTTACATCGCTTAAAGTTTGAATTTTAGGATTTTGTGTAACTCCAAAAATCACTCTTTTAGTCAGCCACAACATGTAAGCGGCCCCTAAGACTACTCCTAGAGTTGCTAAAATAGCAGCTAAATAACTTTTTTGGAAAGTACCAGTTAAAATTAAAAACTCACCCAGAAAACCAGTAGTTCCAGGCAAACCTAGAGCTGCTAAAGCAAATATTAAGAATAAAAGTGAATACTTGGGTAGATAATTTACTAAGCCACCATAAGTGCTTATTAGTCTAGAATGTAATCTGTCATATACTACGCCAACACACAAAAATAATGCTGCAGAAATTAATCCATGACTAATCATTTGATAAATACTTCCTTCGATACCTTGTTTAGTAAAAGTAAATATACCTAAAGTTACATAACCCATATGAGCAACAGATGAATATGCTATTAACTTTTTCATATCCTCCTGCATTAAAGCTACGAGTGAAGTATAAATAATAGCTATAATACTTAAGCTGAAAATTAATGGAGTAAAAAACTCAGAAGCATAAGGAAACATGGGTATTGAAAATCTTAAAAAACCATATCCTGCCATTTTTAAAAGGATAGCAGCTAATATTACTGATCCAGCGGTAGGAGCTTCAACATGAGCATCAGGTAGCCAAGTATGAACTGGCCACATAGGCATTTTAACTGCAAATGAACTTAAAAAAGCCAACCATAATAAATTCTGGTGTTCTTTTGGAATTTTTATTTCATAAATTTCTGTAATATCCGTAGTCCCTGTTAACCAATAAATTACTATTATTGCAACAAGCATTAAAACTGAGCCTAGCAAAGTAAAAAGAAAAAATTTAAAGGCAGAATAAACTCTTCTTGAGCCTCCCCAAACACCAATAATTAAAAACATTGGGATCAACCCTCCTTCAAAAAATAAATAAAATATAACTAAATCTAAAGAACAAAAAACGCCTATCATAAAAGTCTCGAGTACTAAGATGGCTATTAAAAATTCTTTGACTCTATCTTTAACGCTATTGATGCATGAAATAATACATATTGGAGTAATAAAAGCCGTTAAAACAATAAATAAAATAGAAATTCCATCAACTCCTAATTTAAATTTAATAAAATTGTTTATCCAAGATTTTTCTTCAACAAACTGAAATTCAGCTGTATTTGCATCTAACGAATACCATAAAAACAAAGACAATAAAAAAGTAGCTATACTGCTAAATAATGAAATATAAATTGAACTAAAATTATTTTTTTTATCTTTTGATAAAAAAATAAAAAAAGAACTTATTAAAGGCAAAAAAATTAAAGTCGATAAAATTGGAAAATTCATTTTAGGTTAAAATTAAATAAGTTAAAAGAATAGACAGGCCAATAAGCATTACAAATGCATAGTCGTAAATAAAACCTGTTTGTATTCGTCCAGCTTTATTGGAAATCGTCTTAATTAGTTTTGAAATTCCATCAGGTCCAAATCTATCTATTGTTCCGATGTCACCCTTTTTCCAAAAGAAAGAACCAATTTTTTTGGTTGGTTTAATAAATAGTGAATCGTATAATTCATCTATATACCATTTGTTCAATAAAAAATTGTACAATGGCAAAGTATTATTTTTAATTTCTTCAAGAATTTTAGTGTTAGATATATAATAGTAAAACGATAAAGGTATAGCAATAGTAACTAAAATAGGTGTGATTACTAACAACCATAAAGGAATATGATCGTGCTTGATTTCATTGATAAAGAAAATGGATGTTTGCCAAAAATCGTTACTACCGTTTCCTATAAAAGTTTCCTTAAATAAAAACCCAGCAAATAAAGCTCCAATTCCTAAAAGAAATAAAGGCACTAACATTGTTAAAGGAGATTCACGAGTCTCGTGAATAGGCATACTTTTATTGTTATAGGAACCATGGAATGTTTTAAAAAATAATCTCCAAGAATATATAGAAGTTAAAAATGCAGTTAAGATACCGACAATAACGGTATAATTTCCTAGAGGTGAATTGCTTAAATATGCAAATTCAATAATGGCATCCTTCGAATAAAAACCCGAAAGGAAAGGAAATCCTGTTAAAGCTAATGTTCCTATCAGCATAAAGACATAAGTGAATGGTAATTTTTTTCTTACACCACCCATGTTTCTTATATCTTGTTCATTATTAAAAGCATGAATTACAGATCCAGAACCTAAAAAAAGTAGAGCTTTAAAGAAAGCATGTGTAAACAAATGAAAAATTGCTACGTGATAAGCGCCTACCCCTGCTGCGAAAAACATGTAACCTAGCTGACTACAAGTTGAGTATGCTACAATCTTTTTTATATCATTTTGCACTAAAGCAACTGAAGCGGCAAAAATTGCGGTTACTATACCTACTATAGCAACAATATTAAGTGCTACTTGGGAGAATTCAAACAAAGGAGAACATCTCACAACTAGAAATACACCAGCTGTTACCATGGTTGCAGCATGAATTAGTGCAGAAACAGGGGTTGGTCCTTCCATAGCATCGGGTAACCAAGTATGGAGTAAAAATTGAGCAGATTTTCCCATCGCTCCAATAAATAAAAATAAGCAAATTAAAGTAATTAAACTAAACTCAAATCCGAAGAATAATAATTTTGTTTCTACAAATTTAGGTGTAGCTTGAAAAACTTCTTCAAAATTAATACTACCGAAAAAGAAAAAAATTAGAAAAATTCCTATTGCAAGACCAAAATCCCCAATCCTATTTACTATGAATGCTTTGATTGCTGCATCGTTTGCAGTTTCTTTTTTATACCAAAAACCTATTAACAAATAAGAACATAGCCCAACACCTTCCCAACCAAAAAATAATTGTAAAAAGTTATCAGAAACTACTAAGACTAACATTGAAAAAGTAAAAAGTGATAAATAAGACATAAACCTTGGTTTATGGGGGTCGTGGCTCATATATCCAATAGAGTAGATATGAACCAGGGCTGAAACAAAAGTAACTACTACTAGCATAACTGAACTCAAAGGGTCTAAGTTAATTGACCAATTTGCTACAAAATCACCTGAGCCTATCCATTCAAAAATTTTATAATTGTCATAATTATTAATTTGGATACCGTTCCAAAAAACAATAATAGAGAAAATTGCTGAAACACTTACGAGTAAACTAGTAAATATTTCTGAAAATAATTTATTTATTGATCTTCCTAAATAACCAAATATAGATCCGATTAAGGGAAGAAAAATTATTGCATATTCCATTTATCCTTTCATCCCGTGGATGTCTTCAACTCTTATTGATCCTCTATTTCTGTAATAGATAAGAATAATAGCAAGGCCGATAGCAGCTTCTGCAGCTGCTATAGTTAGAATAAGCATAGTAAATATTTGTCCAACTATATCCCCAGAAAAAATAGAAAATGAAATTAAATTTATGTTAACAGCTAATAAAATTAGCTCAATTGACATTAAAATTACAATTACATTTTTTCTATTTAAAAAGATACCAA
>QCGX01000009.1 GCA_003278125.1 Pelagibacteraceae bacterium AG-390-C22
TAAAACCCCAGGTCCCCGTAAGGTCAGTAATAGCTTTTACAAAAAAGCTAATATGAAGAATTTAACTAAGAAAAGTATTTTAAAGCTCAAACAATCTTCAACTTTAGTTATAAACGAAAAGTGTAAAGAGCTAATCAAACAAGGGAAAAAAGTTTACCAGTTTGGATTTGGACAGTCGCCATTTCCAGTACCAGAAAAAATTGTCACTACATTAAAAGATAATGCCCATAGAAAAGAATATTTGCCAATACAGGGTCTTAAAAAATTAAGAGAATCAATATCAAAAAATTTAAAAAAAAAGATAGGAATTAACTATCCTACAGAAAATATAGTAATTACTCCAGGCTCTAAAGAGGCTATGCTTCTTTTACATGTAGCATTTAATGGTGAAATAATTTTATCTGCACCAAGTTGGGTTTCATATGAACCCCAAGCAATTATTGGAAGAAATAAAGTTCATTGGATACAAACTTCAAGAGAAAATAATTGGTTTCCAACTGCTAAACAACTTGAAAAAAAAATCAAATCTATAAAGAATAAAAATCTTATACTTATTCTCAATTCACCAAATAATCCTTCTGGAACAATATGTAAAAACCTGAAAGACTTGGCGGCTATTGCAAAAAAATACAATCTTATAGTTTTATCAGATGAAATTTATACTGATTTAACTTTTTGTAATAAATATGAGTCTATTTCAAAATATTATCCAGAAAAAACATTTATTAGTGGAGGCCTAAGCAAATGGTGTGGTGCAGGTGGATGGAGAGTAGGATTTTTTGCAGTACCAAATCAATTATCAGAACTTTTGGAAAATATAAAAACTTTAGCTAGTGAGTCTTACTCTACAGTTAATAGTCCAGCTCAATATGCAGCTGTTGAAGCATATGAGGGTGACTTTAGTGAATATAAAGCTAGAACTTTAAATATTTTGAGATCTGTAGGTCATTATGTTTATAACAATCTTAAATCAAATAAAGTTTTGATTAATCCACCCCAAGGAGCATTTTATTTAATGCCAGAGTTTCCTAATAAGAAATATAAAACTTCTACAGAATTATGTGAGAGCATATTAGATGACACTGGGGTAGCAATGTTACCTGCATCTGATTTTGGTTTTGGACCAAAAAAGATGCTAACTAGATTATGCTACATTGATTTTGATGGAAATGAATTTCTTAAAGCCACAATAAACGGTAAGATTATTGATGATAAAATAATTGAAAAGTATGCACCAAATGTGGTTGAAGGTGTTCAAAAATTATCAAATTGGGCTAAAAATCTATAAAGATTCTCTTTGACCTTAGTCTTTATCCATAGTTAAATTATTACATTAACAAATGGGGGATCACATGAAAAAAATAATATCAATGATTTCTGCTATTTTAGTAACTTTTGCTTTATCAAGCCCAATTACTTCAATCGCAAAATCAGCAGAGTTCTTTACAATAGGAACTGGTGGACCTACTGGAGTATACTTTCAAACAGGTAATGCTATTTGTAAAATGCTTCATAAATCAGCAATAAGCGCTGATCACGGTAGAAAAAAAGGTACAGCTAAAGCTTACAGATGTACCGCACCTTCTACAGGTGGTTCAAACTACAATATTGGTCAAATCAAAGATGGTGAGTTCCAATTTGGTGTTGCTCAGTCAGACTGGCAGTATCATGCTTATAACGGATCAAGCAAATGGGAAGGTAAACAGTTCAGTAATTTGAGAGCTGTATTCTCAGTGCATAACGAGCCATTTCAAATTTGGGCTAGTAAAAAATCTAAAATAAAAGATTTTAAAGGCCTAAAAGGAAAAACAGTAAACATTGGTAATCCAGGTTCTGGTCAAAGAGGAACTATGGAAGAATTAATGAAAGCTATGGGAGCAGACATGAGTATGTTTAAAGCAACGACTGAACTTACGTCTTCTGAACAAGTAAAAGCTCTTTGTGATGGTAAAATAGATGCATTCGGATATTCAGTAGGATTTCCTAATGGTGCTATGGAGCAAGCAGCAACTTGTAAAGCAAAAGCTAGCCCAATTAATTTAACTGGCGCACCAGTTCAAGGATTAATTGATGGAGCTGACTATTATGCTAAAGCTGTAATTCCAGCGGGCACTTACTCAAATCAGAAAAAAGATGCTACAACGTTTGGTGTAAAAGCTACTGTTGTAACAAGTGCCGATGTTTCTGAAGAACTAGTATACTTAGTGACTAAAGCAGTTATGGAAAACTTCGATGCTTTTAGAGATCAACATCCTGCTTTTGGACCTCTGGAAAAGAAAAACATGATAGCTGATGGTTTATCAGCTCCATTACATCCAGGTGCAATTAAGTATTATAAAGAAGCTGGATTAATGTAATCCAACTACTTGATTAAATTAAAAAGGCCCAATTTTTATTGGGCCTTTTTTTTTAGAATAATGTATCTTAATCAAAATGAGTCAAAAAATTCAAAGCAAGATCAAAGATAAAATTCAAGAAGATATTTCACCTACGCGAAACTTATCAGGAGTTCATTTAAAAATAGTTTTTGGTATTGCTATTCTTTGGACCTTATTTCAACTTTGGTATGCTTCACCATTTCCTTTTTGGTTGAACTTTGGAATGTTCAAAGGTTTACCAGCAAGAGCTATACATTTAGGTTTTGCTTTGACTTTAACTTTTTTGATTTTCCCTATGGTAAGAGGAAAAAAAATTTCAGGGTTTGATATTTTCACTAGTATTGTTGCAGCGTTTTGCTGCCTGTATATTTATTTTTTTTATGATGATCTGGTTAATAGAGGAGGAATACTTTTAGTAAAAGAGATATTTGGATTTAAAGTTCCTGTCGAGCTTATAATAGGGGCTATAGGAATATTAATTTTATTAGAGGCAACGAGACGTGCTATAGGAATGCCTTTAGTAATAATTGCTATTTGTTTTCTTTTATTTTCTTATTTTGGAAAATATGCTCCTGACATTATTTCTCATGGCGGTCTTTCTGTAAAAAGATTAGTTGGGTTTCAATGGTTTGACCAAGAAGCAATATTTGGGATACCAATAGGTGTTTCAGTAGATTTTATATTTCTATTTGTATTGTTTGGAGCTTTACTAGAAACCGCAGGTGGGGGAAAATATTTTTTAGATTTAGCATTTGCAATGGTAGGCAAGATGCGTGGAGGACCGGCTAAGGCAGCTATTTTAGGATCTGGAATGACTGGCATGATCTCAGGTTCTTCAATTGCAAACACGGTCACAACAGGAACTTTTACAATTCCTATAATGAAAAAAACTGGATTCTCCCAAGAGAAAGCTGGGGCAATTGAAGTTTCGTCATCAGTGAATGGTCAAATTATGCCACCAGTAATGGGAGCAGCAGCTTTCGTTATGGCAAGCTTCATAGGTGTTACTTATTTTGAAGTTGTTAAACATGCTTTTTTACCAGCTATCATTTCATACATTGCTTTATTTTATATATCTCATTTAGAGGCTCTTAAATTAGGACTCAAGGGCATGGATGACGCCGATGTACCACATCTGAAGAAAACTTTTTTATCTGGGCTACACTTTTTAATACCAATTTTTGTTTTAATTTTTCTACTTGTTTATATGAGATACACCGCAGGTTTTTCTATTTTTTATGCAACTATTTCTTTAATTCTAGTGAACTTAATAAATCGTGTTATCAAAAATTCAGATTTTAAAGTTGGTATGATTGAGTGGTGGAATCAAACTATTGTAGGTTTGCAAAAAGGTGCAATTAATATGGTGGGAGTCGGAATTGCAATTGCGACAGCAGGTATAATAGTAGGCGCAGTTGGATCTACTGGGTTAAGCACTAATTTAATTATAGTTATTGAGACAATTGCCAGAGATAATGTAATTATTTTAATTTTATTAACTATTATACTTTGCTTACTACTCGGCATGGGTCTCCCAACTACTGCAAACTATGTAGTAGTGGCATCACTAATGGCTACAGTATTAGTTGATGTCGGAAATGCTTCCGGATTTATTTTTCCTCTAATCGCAGTTCATTTGTTTGTATTTTATTTTGGTTTAATGGCAGATGTGACACCTCCAGTAGGCCTAGCTTCATATGCAGCTGCAGCAATTTCAGGAGGAGATCCTTTAAAAACTGGCCTTCAAGCTATTTGGTACAGTTTAAGAACAGGAATATTGCCAATTGTATTTTTGTTTAATCATGAATTACTTTTAATTGGTGTTGATAATATTTGGCAAGCCTTATTAGTAATAATAACATCTTTAATTGGTATATTAGTTTTTACAGCTGCCACACAAAGATGGTTTATTAATAGATTGAGCTGGTATGAGATAATTGCTTTTTTAATCATCTCTATATCTTTTTTGGCCCCTGATTTTGTATTAAGTAAATTTTATCCTAAATTTAATGAGCAAAAATTATCTTCGACTACTATTCAAGAACTTATTTTTGATCCTTCTAAAGAAGTCCATATAAAAGTAACTAGATTTACAGAGTATGGAGAAAGATATAAATTATTTGTAATAGACAAAGGTAGTTTTAAGAATGAATATAATTTGGAAGAATTTGGTATGAATTTAGTCGATGAAAATGATCAAGTTACTGTAGATAAGTTAAATTGGAAAGGAGAAGCAAAAAAATCTGGAATACAAATGGGAGATGTTATTAGTAATTTTAAAATTGAAAATCCGGATCGACCAAATAAGTCCATAGTTTATCCATTTGCTCTCTTCTTGTTGATATTATTTGGTTATTCTAATTATAAATTTGGAAAAAAGAATCTCTCTTGAAAAAACTAATTTAAATATAAGTTTTATTTTTTAATATTAATTTACTATTAAATATAATATACCTACGACTATAAGTATTTCCCAGCCTGACATTAAATTACCTCCTAGAATTTAATAACAATTTTTTTTGTTAAAATTATGATTAAGCGGTTGTATTTGTTATTTTGTTATCTCGGAATACATAGGTTTGAAAAAATAGATATAAACTTTAGCTTTGGACCAGGTGGCTCAACCGAAACGATAAAGTGTAAAGATTGTGGAATTAAAAAATTAAGAAAAAAGAGTTAAAGAATTTTCCAAATTCCCGAGGCAGTTGCAACAATTTTTTCTGTGCCAAATATTTCACATGAGATAAATACAAGCGTCTTTGTTTTTTTTAAAACTTTTACTTTTCCAATTAATCTCTCATTTAATTTTCCAGCTGAAATGAATTTAATATCTAAGTTTATCGTCACACATCTTTTATTTCCTGCTGCAATATGAGCTGCATTTCCCATTCCAGTATCAGCTATTGTTGCAATAAAACCTCCGTGAGCTATACCACCAGTGTTCAAGCAATTTTCTAAAATTTTTATACTATATTCAAAATTGGCTTCATCTATCTTTTTAAAAGATAAATCACCAATATTTTGCATAAAACCTTTTTTAGTTTCGTCCATAAGATTTTTTACCATAAATTGGGGCTAGTTGAGAGAAAATTACAGCTATTAATATTAATACTATTCCAAATATTTTAAGATCACTTAAGAATTGGTTTAAAAGTATCCACCCAAATATTGCAGCGAAAACACCTTCTAATGAAAAAATAATTGCTACTGGAGCTGGAGACAAATTTTGTTGACTATAAGCTTGCAACAAAAAAGCTATTCCACTTGATAAAACACCAGCGTAAAGAAGTTCATTTTTTTCCATCAATAAATTTCCTAACGTAATGTTTTCAAAGACTAAAGAAGGAATAAACGCAATTATTGACCCAATCAGACAAGCTCCCATAGTTATTGCAATAGGATAATTAAATAATTTTAAAAATTTTGATAAATAAACAATATGAAAAGCCCAAAAAAAAGCTCCTAATAAGACTAAGGAGTCTCCTAACCTGACTGTCACGTTATTTATTTCAGTAAGTAAATACCCTCCAATTATACAGACGAAGACAGAAGGCCAAACAGACCAGTGGATTTTTTTAGAGAATAAAAAATAAGATATAGCAGGAACAATAAGAACATAAAATATTGTAAAGATTGCAGAATTAGCAACATCTGTATAAAGCAAAGAGTACTGCTGTAATGCATTTCCTCCACTGAGAAAAAAACCAAGAAGAGATAGATAAAATAAAATAATATTATAAGAAAATTTTTTTTCTTTGATTTTTTTAAATTCAAAAATGAAAAAAAATGGGACTAATGCTATAAATCCCAGAAACATTCTTCCTGTAGTAAATGAAAAGGGACCGATATAATCCATTCCCATGTCTTGCGCAATGAAAGCTGAACCCCATATAAACGAGCATGAGACAGCACAAACAAGGGAGATTAATTTTTTGTTCATGATGTTTATTATTGTAAATTATATTAAACAGCAAGCTTGAAAGCGAAATCCTTACCTAAACATTCACTTAAATAGACACAAAATCTTGCTCCCTCAGCCCCATCAATTATTCTATGATCATAAGACAAAGAAATTGGTAAAATTTTTCTAGAAACAATTTTACCTTTTAATTTTATTAACCTATCAAAACTTTTTCCTACGCCTAGTATCGCCACTTCTGGAGGATTAATTATTGGAGTAAAAAATGTTCCTCCAATGCCTCCTAAACTTGATATTGTCATGGATCCTCCAAAGAATTCTTTTTTATCTATTTTTAATTCTCTACATAGCTTACTTGTCTTTTTTAATGCCTCACCTATTTCTTTAATGCTCATTTGGTCTACATTTCTAATTTTAGGCACCATTAGACCATGAGGTGTATCAACGGCAAAACCTAAATGAAAATATTTTTTATAAATTATTTTATTATGAATAGAGTCAATTGATGCATTGAAATTTGGAAAAGCTTTAAGTGCGCTTACTAAAGCTTTCGATATAAATGCAAGGGGAGTTACTTTTATCATTTCTCCAGAGTAATAATCGTACAAAGATGATCTAAATTGTTCCATTTCCGTAATATCAATTTCTTCATGCTGAGTAACATGAGGTATTTCTGTCCAAGACCTGACTAGTTGGGGTCCTGATAATTTTTTGACTCGCGGTATATCTTTTAATTCAATTTCTCCAAACTCTTCATGAGGATACTCTTCTTTATGGATTTTTTTCTCTACTCTACCACCGTTAACAGTAACTTGTGATCTAATGAAATTTTTTACATCTTCTTCAGAGACTCTTCCTGCTCTTTGTGATCCAGGTATTTCAAGCACATTAGCGCCCAGTTCTCTTGCAAATTTTCTAACCTTTGGGCTAGCGGACTTAGTTCCACTTTGTGAACTAGGAGCGGTCGGTATAATCTCCTTTGTTTTAATTACCTGTGGCTTCTTATCTTCTATTTTTTTTTCAATTTTTTGCTCTTTATTAACTGATATTTTTTTTTCTTCTGTTTTATTTTCTGACTTGAGACTAAGAATTAGATCTCCTTGATTTACTTTATTACCAACTTTTATTTTAATTTTTTCTACTATTCCTTCATGAGTGGAAGGCACTTCTACGCTAGATTTGTCACTTTCCAATGTTATTAAAGAGTCATTTTTTTTAATTTGTTGACCTTCTTTTACAAGAACTTCAATAACTTCTACATCTTTGAAGTCACCCATATCAGGAACTAAAATTTTTGTACTAGTCATATTTATAAGTTAGATGGAAAATCTTTATTTTTATCAATTTTATATTTCTTAATCGCTTTTTCTGCTTTTTTTGTCTCTATTAACTGTTCTTTAGCTAAGGCACTTAAGGTGTAGGCAACTATGTGTTCTTTGTCTACTTCAAAAAACTTTCTTAAATTCTTTCTTGTATCACTTCTTCCATATCCATCAGTACCTAAAGAATAAAATGGCTTTTCAGTATAAGGCCTTATTTGATCTGAAAAAGATCTTGTATAATCAGATGCGGCAATAATTGGCCCATCTCTTTTCTCTAAGCACTTCTGGACATAAGATTTTTTCCTTTTTTCGTTGGGATTTAAAAGGTTCCATCTTTCTGTTTCCATCCCGTCTCTTCTTAACTCATTAAAACTTGTAATGCTCCATACATCTGAGTCTATGCCATAATCTTGAGATAAAATTTTTGCTGCAGATATAATTTCTCTTAATATTGTTCCAGAGCCTAAAAGTTGAACTTTTGTTTTTCCCTTTTTATTAAATTCTTTAAAAAGATACATTCCTTTAAGTATACCTTCATCACACCCCTTTGGTTTTTCAGGATGAGAATAATTTTCATTCATTGCAGTAATGTAATAGAAAATGTTCTCTTTTTTTTCATGCATTCTTTTAATTCCGTCTCTGAATATTGTTGCCATTTCGTAAGCAAAAGTTGGATCGTAACTTACACAATTGGGAATATTAGAAGCTAATAAATGGCTATGGCCATCTTGGTGCTGCAATCCTTCTCCTGCCAATGTTGTTCTACCTGCCGTAGCCCCGATTAAAAAGCCTCTAGCTTGGGAGTCGCCCGCGGCCCAGGCAAGGTCACCAACTCTTTGAAAACCAAACATAGAGTAAAAGATATAAATTGGTATCATTTCTAAATCATGATTTGTATAAGATGTACCTGCTGCAATCCAAGAAGACATAGCTCCAGACTCTGTAATTCCTTCTTCTAATACTTGACCGCTCTTATCTTCTCTATAAGAACTTAATTGTTCGGAGTCCACTGGTTCATACTTCTGTCCTTCATGAGCATAAATTCCAATTTTTTGAAAAAATCCTTCCATCCCAAATGTTCTTGCTTCATCAGGAATAATCGGCACTAACCTTGGTGATAGATTTTTATCTCGAAGAAGAGCCGTTAACATTCTAACGAGAGCCATCGTTGTTGACATTTCTTTGTCTCCAGTTGACTTCATAAAAGTCTCAAAGATATCTTTAGGAGGCGCTTTAATTGCTTTGGCAAAAGAAGATCTTTCTGGGATAAAACCACCAAGTTTCAATCTTCTATCTTTTAAGTATTTTATTTCTTCGGAATTTTCACTTGGCTTATAATATTCAATACTTTTAACCTGTTTATCTGTAAGCGGAACACCAAATCTATCCCTGTAATATAGTAAGTCCTTTTCATCTAGTTTTTTTTGCTGGTGAGTAGTGTTCATGCTCTCACCCGATTTTCCCATACCATAACCTTTGATAGTTTTTGCAAGTATAACCGATGGAGAACCTTTGTGTTGCATAGCTGAATGATATGCTGCGTAAACTTTATGGGGATCATGTCCGCCTCTATTTAATTTCCAAATATCTTTATCAGTCATTGAAGATACCAATTCTTTTAACTCTGGATATTTTCCAAAAAATTTCTCTCTTACATACGCTCCACCTTTTGCTTTAAAAGCTTGATATTCACCATCTACACATTCATTCATTCTCTTTACCAGTAAACCATTTTTGTCTTTTGCTAACAGTTGATCCCAATATGAACCCCATATAACTTTAATTACATTCCACCCAGTACCTCTAAAACTTCCTTCAAGTTCTTGAATAATTTTTCCGTTTCCTCTGACTGGCCCATCTAATCTTTGAAGATTACAATTAATTACAAAAATTAGATTATCTAGCTTTTCTCTTGCAGCCAAGCCTATTGCTCCAAGCGACTCTGGTTCATCCATTTCGCCATCACCTAGGAAGACCCAAATTTTTCTTCCTTCGTCTCTTACTAAACCTCTATTTATTAAATATTTTAAAAATCTTGCTTGATAAATCGCCATGATCGGCCCTAGACCCATCGAAACAGTAGGAAATTGCCAAAACTTTGGCATCAACCACGGATGAGGATATGAGGACAAACCACCTTCATCAACTTCTTGTCTGAAACCATCTAATTGTTTCGAGGTAAGTCTGCCTTCTAAAAATGCTCGTGCGTACATTCCAGGAGCAGAGTGGCCTTGAAAGTAAATTAAATCTCCTCCAAACTTATTATTTTTTGCCCTCCAGAAATGATTCATTCCAACGTCATAAAGAGTGGCAGCTGATGCAAAGGTTCCAATGTGTCCACCTAATTCTGAACTTCTTTTATTTGCTTTGACCACCATAGCTGCAGCATTCCATCTTATGTAAGCTCTTATTTTTTTCTCAATATTTTGATCGCCTGGTGACTTAACTTCAATTTCAGGAGGAATTGTATTTATATAAGGAGTAGTTCTTGTGTCAGGTAAAACTAAACCAGATTTATAAGCTTGATCGATTACTTGATTTAATAAATAACTCGCTCGTGGCGAACCATCATTTTCAATTACTGAATTTAAAGATTCAATCCATTCATTGGTTTCTATTGGATCAATATCATCTTTAGAAGCAGGCTCAGCAAAAATTTTTTTAACTTGTTTAACAGGATGTAGGTCTCCATTTTTTTTTGGTTCTTCTTCAACAGGTTCTTTCGTTATTTCTTTTTTTTTAGGAGTCGGAGTTACTTGACCATTTTCAATAGTAGCTAGGATGCTTCCCTCTGAAACCTTATCACCTATCTTAACTTTTAAATCTTTAATTTCACCAGAGGACGGAGAAGGAATTTCGAGACTAGATTTATCACTTTCGATAGTAACGACTGGATCATTTTTATTTATCTTATCTCCAGGTTTAACCAGTACCTCAATTACTTCAACATCTTTAAAATCACCAATATCAGGAACTGAAATATTTTGAGCCATATTTGCCTATTATAAACTGGTTGGAAGATATTAAAAAGAGGGCTAATAATAAACTATAAACTCAAGACTAGGGCAAATTGCTTAATAAGTTCATATTTAGACACATTTTACACTACTTTTTGTCAAGTAAATTTAGTCATATGAGGTATGAAATGGTTAATCAACCTATTATTTAAAAAGAAAGAAACTAGATCTGACAGTGCAGTGATGGTTCAAAAAATTTTATTAAAGAAATATCTGCTTAGATAAATCTCAGTAATAAGCTAAATAAATAGAAATAATTAATACCCAGAAAAAAGCATAGTAAAGAATATATCCCTTAACAGTAAAGGGCATCTTTTTAATTTTACGTTTCTTCTTACCCTTATATGGCTTTGATAGTTCCATTATCTTTCAATACACATAGCAATGCCCATACCGCCACCAATACATAAAGTTGCTAAACCTTTATTGACATCTCTTTTAATCATTTCGTGAATAAGTGTTACTAGAATTCTAGTGCCTGAAGCGCCTATGGGATGGCCTAAAGCTATTGCTCCACCATTAACATTTATTTTTTCTTCAGGAATAGAAAGAGTTCTTAAAACCGCAATGCTCTGTGCCGCAAAGGCTTCATTGATTTCAAATAAATCTACGTCTTTTATAGACCATCCTGCTAAATCTAAAGCTCTTTTTGAAGCAGGTATTGGGCCTGTTCCCATTAAAGCTGGATCAACACCACAACTTGTCCAAGATTTAATTGAAACTAGTTTTTTAAGCTTTCGTTTTTCAGCTTCTTTTTCTGACATTAAAGTCACTGCAGCTGCTCCATCATTAATACCGGAAGCATTCCCAGCTGTAACTGTACCATCTTTTTTAAAAACAGGTTTAAGTCTCTTCAAAGCTTCTAAGTTAATTTCTTCTCTTGGATGTTCATCTTTATTAAAGTTTATTTCATTTTTTTTTGATTTAATCTTAAAACTAATTATTTCCTCTTTAAATTTATTCTCCTTTTGAGCCTTGAGAGCTTTTTCTTGAGAATTTAATGCAAATTTATCTTGATCATCTCTAGTAACTTGAAATTTTGTTGCTACGTTTTCAGCGGTTACTCCCATATGATATCCGTGAAAAGCATCCCACAATCCATCTTTAATCATTGTGTCAGTCATTTCTGTATTGCCTAATTTTTTCCCCTCTCTTAAATGAATAGCATGAGGAGCTAAAGACATGCTCTCTTGACCTCCAGCAATTACAATTTTTGAGTCCCCAGCTTTTATGCTTTGAAATCCTGAAGCGACTGATCTCAAACCAGATCCACAAACTTGATTAACAATATAGGCTGGTTTTTCTTTTGGAACGCCAGATTTCATGGCTGCCTGTCTGGCAGGATTTTGTCCAGCGCCCCCCGTTAGTACTTGGCCCATAATAACTTCGTCTATTTCATCATTTTTTATTTGTGATTTATTTATCGACTCAGTGATAACAGAAGATCCTAAGCTATCACCTGAAACATTTTTCAATGATTTACCTAGCGATCCTACTGCTGTTCTAACTGCAGAAGTAATAACGACTGAATTGCTCATATTGATAATATAGATTTAAATACTTTAAATACAATACTTTATTTGATATTTCATAAGTATGCGCCTGTAGCTCAACTGGATAGAGCGCTTGGCTACGGACCAGGAGGTTCTGGGTTCAAATCCTAGCAGGCGCACCATTTTCATGATATTGCAATTGTTTAAATTTAGATATATTCAACTTTAGATGAAATTTTTATTAAACTTATCTCTTCAAAAAAGTGTTATTATATTTTTTATTATAGTAATTGTAATTCTTATCTTTTTAAGTTTGATTTTATAAGTAGGCAAATAACAAAAGACCAATACCCAAAAAAACTCTATAAATTACAAATATATTAAGGCTAAAAGTTTTAATATATTTTAAAAAATATTTTATTGTAATGAAGGAAAACAAAAAAGATAACACTATGGAAATCATCATAAAAAAAGAAAAATTTAAACTCTGAGATCTCACTAAATTATTTAACCCAAAGATGGAAACAGCGGCTAATGTTGGAATAGATAATAAAAATGATATTTTTGCTGAGTCATATCTGCTAAATTTTAATAACCTTCCACCAGTTATGGCAATACCTGATCTACTTACCCCTGGTATTAATGATAAAATTTGCAAGAAGCCAATTAAAATTGCTGATTTTAATGTGAAATTTGAATTGATTTTGTTCTGGACACTAGATCTATCACTTAAATAGAGCAGTATTCCAAAAATTAATGTAGTCCAACCAATCACTTTTATATTTCTAATCTGCTCGATTAAGTTAAATTTTACTAAAAAAAATCCTACGATCATTACTGGAAAAGAGCTAATTAAAATTTTTAAAAATAAATCTTTATTTTGAACAAAATCAAAAATTTCTTTTCTAAAGAAAACTATTACAGCTAAAAATGAACCAATATGTAAACTTACATCTATTTCTAAATTTCTTTTGTTAAATTCTAAATATTCAGAAATAATTATTAAATGAGAGGAGGAACTTATTGGTAAAAATTCTGTTACTCCCTGTATTAAAGATAGAGCAATTATTTCAATCATAATTAGATTCTTATAAAATTTATGCTTGGTTATTTAATGTCATTAGAATGCATACCAGCTATGACAAAATTAATCACTTTATATAAGGGTTTTTGATATAATAGGTAATTGATACTTACCTAAATTTAGTACTAAATTACTAAGTTTTCGATTATTTATAGAAAATTATGAATAATAAAATGTTAAAATTTGTTGATTTAAAAAAAGAAACGCCTCTTAAAAGAGATACTAAAAAGAGGAGCCAAGACTTCAATGAAATTTACGATGAATTTATTAATGCCAAAGCAAAAGAACAGTCTAGCAGATGTTCCCAGTGCGGGGTGCCATTTTGTCAGATACATTGTCCTTTAAGCAATAATATTCCAGACTGGCTGAAGCTTACAGCTGAAGGAAGGTTACAAGAAGCTTATGAAGTTTCTCAAAGCACAAATAATATGCCGGAGGTTTGCGGAAGAATTTGCCCTCAGGATAGATTGTGTGAGGGTAACTGTGTTATCGAGCAATCAGGCCATGGAACTGTTACGATTGGTTCTGTTGAAAAATACATTACAGATACTGCTTGGGAAAAAGGTTGGGTTAAACCAATAAGAGTGAAAAAAGAATTAAAACAATCAGTAGGAATTGTTGGTGCAGGTCCTGCGGGACTGGCATGTGGAGAGGAATTAAGAAAATCAGGCTACCAAGTTACTATTTATGACAGATATGACAGACCAGGAGGATTATTAATTTATGGTATTCCTAATTTCAAATTAGAAAAATTTGTTGTTGAAAGAAGAACCAAACTTTTAAAAGATAGCGGAATAAAATTTGTACAAAATTTTGAAGTTGGAAAAGATAAAACTTTAAATCAACTAAGAGAACTACATGACTCAATATTAATTGCAACGGGAGTTTATAAACCTAAAGAAATAAAAGTCCCTGGTGAAGATTTAAAAAATATTTTTCCTGCAATGGAATTTTTAACAGCTTCTAATAGAAAAGGATTAGGAGATAATGTTGAGCTTTTTGATAATGGAACCTTAAATGCAGAAGGAAAAAATGTTGTCGTCATCGGAGGAGGAGATACTGCGATGGATTGTGTTAGAACAGCAGTAAGACAAAAGGCAAAATCTGTAAAGTGTTTATACAGAAGAGATAGAGAAAATATGCCAGGCTCTGCTAGAGAAGTTAAAAATGCTATAGAAGAAGGAGTAGAATTTATTTGGTTAAGTAGCCCGAAAAGATTTTTAGGTAAAAATGAGGTCGAAGAAGTAGAGGCAAATAAAATAACTTTAGGAGAACCAGACTCTTCAGGAAGAAAAAAACCTGTAATTAAATCTGGTTCAGAATTTAAACTTTCCAGTGATTTGGTCATAAAATCATTAGGTTTTGATCCCGAAAACTTACCAAAATTATTTGATGCAGAAGAACTATCTATTTCTAAATGGGGAACAGTAAAAATTGATTTAAATTCTATGCAAACAAATCTAGATGGAGTGTTTGCTGCAGGAGATATAGTTAGAGGGGCATCACTAGTTGTTTGGGCCATTAAAGATGGAAGAGATGCAGCGGTTCAAATTGAAAAATATTTAGAAAAAAAAGTAAAAAAAACTACTCGAGCAGCATAATTTTAAAAATGAATAGATACGAAAAAAATAAAAAACTTCTTTCTGAAAGCTATAACTATGATCAAAGCATGGAGCATGACGCTTGTGGCGTTGGCATGATTGCAACAACAGATGGAAAAAAATCAAGAAAAATAGTTGATTACGGAATAGAAGCGCTAAAAGCTATTTGGCATAGAGGAGCAGTTGATGCAGATGGAAAATCAGGAGATGGAGCAGGAATACAAATAGAAATAGCCACAGAATTTTTTAAAGAGAAAATTATAGCTACAGGACATGATCCTGATAACTCAAAAAGAATTTGTGTTGGAATGGTATTTCTTCCAAGGACAGATTATTTGGAGCAAGAAAAATGTAGAGAAATAATAGAGTCAGTATTGCTCGAGGAAAATTACTCTATTTATGGCTGGAGACAAGTTCCAATTAATTCAAGTGTTCTAGGAAAAACAGCTGAACAAAGCCGGCCTGAAATAGCCCAAGTTATGTTTAAGAAAAATCAAAATTTAGAAACAAATGATTTAGAGAGAAATTTATTTGAGACAAGGAAAAAGATTGAAAAACTAGCTAGGAAAAATCAACTTAAAAACTTTTATATTTGTTCATTTAGTTCTAGATCGATAGTTTATAAAGGAATGTTTCTAGCTGAAATGTTAGCAGAGTTTTATCCTGACTTGCATGATGAAAAATTAACTTCAAGATTTGCGATTTTTCATCAAAGATACTCGACAAACACTTTTCCTAGTTGGGATTTAGCGCAACCATTTAGAACTTTAGCTCATAACGGTGAAATCAACACTTTAAAAGGAAATATTAATTGGATGAAAATTCATGAACAAGATATGTCAAGTACATTATTTAAAAACGTAAAAGATTTAAAACCTGTCATTAGAAGTTCATCTGACTCTGGAGCGCTTGATAATGTATTTGAGTTACTTACACATTCAGGAAAATTAGCTCCATTAATTAAATTAATGATGATACCTGATGCTTGGTCAAAGAGGAGCAAAACAGTCCCTAAAAATCATCAAGATCTATTTAATTTTCTTAATAGCACTATTGAGCCTTGGGACGGACCAGCCGCAATTTGTGCTACGGACTCTAAATGGGTTTTAGCTTCTATGGACAGAAATGGATTAAGGCCATTAAGATATGCAAAAACTTCTGATAATTTATTTTTTGCTGGATCAGAGTCAGGAATGATCACATTTCCAGAAGAAAAAATTATTGAAAAAGGAAAATTAGGTCCTGGCCAGATAATAGCGATTGATTTAAAAAAAGGAAAACTTTATAGAGATAAAGAAATTAAAGATTTTTTAGCTAAGGACTATAAAAAATATAGTCAACAAATAATTGATCTTGAAAAGAAAATTTCAACAGATAGTGAACAACCAAAATTTACAGGAGACGAATTAAAAAAAAGGCAATATTTATCTGGATTAAGCATTGAAGATTTGGAGTTAATTTTACATCCAATGGCAGAGGAAGGGAAAGAGGCTTCTGGCTCGATGGGAGACGATACACCGGTGGCAGTTTTATCCAGTCATTATAGACCAGTTTCACATTATTTTAGACAGAACTTTAGTCAAGTAACTAATCCACCAATTGACTCTTTAAGAGAGAATAAAGTAATGAGTTTAAAAACAAGATTTGGAAATCTTGGAAACATTCTTGACTTTGATAATCTAACTAAAGAAGATATTTATGTATTAGATAGTCCAATTTTAACTAATTCTCAATTTAAAAAATTTAATAAGATTTTTTCAGAAAAAATAAAAGTTATAGACTGTACTTTTGATGTTAGCTCATCTTTAAAAGAGAGGATAGAAAGAATAAAAGAAGAATGTGAGATATCTGTAAGAGAAGGAAGTTCTGCTTTAATATTATCAGACAAAGATATTTCAGATAACAAAACCAGTATACCTAGCGCACTAGCAGTAGGAGCTGTTCATTCTCATCTAGTTAAAAATGGACTAAGAGGTTATTGTTCTTTAAATGTCGAATGTTCAGACGCGCTTGATACCCACTCTTTTGCTGTACTAATTGGAGTTGGAGCTACAACTATAAATCCATACTTAGCTATAGATAGTATTTATCAGAGATTTGAGAAGAAACTTTTTGGAAAATTAGATTTTGAAAGTTGTGTAATTAAATTTAAGAAATCAATTGATTCTGGCCTATTGAAAATTATGTCAAAGATGGGAATTTCAGTAATAAGCTCTTATAGAGGAGGTTGTAACTTTGAAGCCGTAGGATTAAGCAGAGCTATTGTGTCAGATTATTTTCCAGGCATGTCGTCCAGAATTTCTGGAATAGGAATAAGTGGAATAGAAGAAAAAATAAAAGAGCTGCATCGTAAGTTTTCTAAAAAAAATATTTATACTTTACCGATAGGAGGATTGTATCGTTATAGAAAGAGTGGTGAAAATCATCAGTATGATGGCAGCTTAATTCATTTATTGCAAAGCGCTGTAGGAACTGGGTCCTACGAACAGTATAAAAAGTATTCAAATGGAATTTATAATCTACCACCTATAAATTTACGTGACCTTTTGCAATTTAAAAAGAGAAGAACACCAATTGATATTAAGGAAGTAGAACCAATCGAGGATATTTTAAAGCGATTTGGTAGTGGAAGCATGTCACATGGAGCTTTGTCAGCAGAAGCACATGAAGTTTTAGCTACCGGGATGAATAGAATTAAAGGAGCATCTTGTAGTGGAGAAGGGGGAGAAGACGCTAAAAGATTTAAAACTTTACCAAATGGAGACTCAGCTAATTCTAGAGTAAAACAAATTGCCTCTGCAAGATTTGGTGTAACCGTTGATTATCTAAATAATGCGAATGAAATAGAAATTAAAATAGCCCAAGGCGCAAAACCAGGAGAAGGAGGTCAGTTACCGGGATTTAAAGTGACTGCTGAAATCGCAAGATTAAGACATTCAACTCCAGGAGTTACTTTAATCTCGCCTCCACCTCACCATGACATTTACTCTATTGAGGATTTAGCTCAACTAATCTACGATTTAAAACAAATTAATCCAAGAGCAAGAATTGGAGTAAAATTGGTTGCTTCAACAGGAATTGGAACGATTGCTGCAGGTGTTGCTAAAGCAAAAGCTGATATAATTTTAATTTCTGGTCACTCTGGAGGAACTGGTGCCAGCCCTCAAACAAGCATTAAGTATGCAGGAGTACCATGGGAGATGGGATTAACCGAAGCTAATCAAATTTTAACTTTAAACAATCTAAGACACAAAGTTACATTGAGAACTGATGGTGGAATAAAAACTGGAAGGGACATTGTAATTGCTGCGATGATGGGTGCCGAAGAATACGGAATGGGGACGTCCTCTTTGGTAGCCATGGGATGCATTATGGTAAGACAATGTCACTCAAATACTTGTCCAGTTGGCGTTTGTAGCCAAGATAAAAAATTAAGAGAAAAATTTACAGGCACTCCAGAAAAAGTAGTAAATCTTTTCACATTTGCAGCTAAAGAGGTAAGGGAAATCTTAGCTTCTCTTGGCTACAAAACAATAAATGAAATTATTGGTAGGACAGATTTATTATCTCAAGTTAACAAAGGAGCTCCTAATTTAGATGATCTGGATTTAAATCCTTTATTGGTTCAGGCAGACCCAGGAGAAAACCCGAGATATTGTAAAGATAAGATTATAAATAAAGTTCCAGAAACTTTAGATGAAAAAATTTGGTCAGATATAGAAAATAAAATTCAAGTTACAAAACAAAATGATTTTGAGTACGATATTAAAAATACCTTTAGATCAGTTGGAACTCGATTATCTCATTATATTTATAAAAAATTTGGTAATGAAAAATTGAATCCAGATACTATAAAAATTAAATTAAGAGGGTCAGCTGGACAGTCATTGGGGGGGTTTTTAATGAAAGGAATAAAGTTAATAGTTGAAGGAGATTGTAACGACTATGTGGGAAAAGGACTTTCTGGAGGATCTATAGTTGTTTATCCTTCATCTAAGAGTCAGCTGATCTCACACGAAAATTCTATTATTGGAAATACTGTTTTATATGGAGCTACGTCTGGAAAATTATTTTGCTCTGGTCAGGCCGGGGAAAGATTTGCAGTAAGAAATTCTGGAGGCCTAGGGATAGTGGAAGGATGCGGAGCTCATGGATGCGAGTATATGACTGGTGGAACAGCCATCATACTTGGACAAATTGGAGATAACTTTGGAGCTGGAATGACAGGTGGAATGGGATTTGTTTATGATGAAAAAAATAATTTTGAGAGCTATGTCAACCCATCTTCTATTATATGGCAACCAATAGAGACCGAATATTGGAAAAAGTTTTTAAAAGAAAATCTTAAAGATTTTTTTAAAGAAACAAATTCTCTAATAACAAAAAAAATACTAGAAAATTTTGAAATGGAAATTAAGAAATTCAAACAAGTTTGCCCAATAGAAATGCTTGATAAATTAGATAATCCCATTACTTTAAAGTCGAAGATTAAGAAAGCTAGTTAAATGAATAAAATAAATGTTTTTTGCTTTGGTTTTGGCCAGACAGCAAAAAGTTTTGTTAAAAAACTTAAAATTGAAAAGATTCCATTTAAGTTAACTGTAACATCTCGACAGGAAACCCAAAATAAAAATTTTGAAGATATTAATTATGAAAGCTTTCAATTAAATGAAAAAAAATTTGATAATAATTTAATTAAAAACCTAGATGAGGCTGATCATATTCTAATATCAATAGCTCCAGTTAATGGTGAAGATATTGTAATAAAAAATTTTAAAGAGAGATTTAAAGACAAAAAATTTAAATGGATTACTTATCTATCCGCAACCAGCGTGTATGGAGATCACGGAGGAGAATGGGTTGATGAAACAAGTAAAACGAATCCAACATCTATTAATGGAATTCAGAGACTAAAAGTAGAAAAAAATTGGATAGAATTATCACAACAGTATAATATGCCACTACAAATTTTTAGATTGTCAGGAATTTATTCAAATCAACATAATGTTTTAAAAAGATTAAAGACAGGAGAAGTCAAAATAATAAATAAAAAGAATCATTTTTTCTCTCGAATTCATGTTGAAGATATTGCCAATGCTTTATTTAAGTCTTTGGATAATTTTAAAAAGGGTGAAATTTACAATATCTCGGATGATAAGCCTGCATCTAATAAGGAAGTTATAATGTATGGTATAAAACTACTAGGTGTTGATGAGCCACCAACTATAGAAACTAGCGAGATAGAAAGTGAAATGTTAAAAAATTTTTACAAAGATTCAAAAAAAGTTAGTAACAAAAAAATGAAAAATTTTTTCGACTTTGAATTAAAATATCCTACTTATATCGAGGGATTAGACTATATCAATAACAATTCTATTTAATTCTTTAATAATTTTATTTAGAGATTTTTTATCAGACAAACTATGATCTCCATTTTTAATAATCATCAGTTTCTTCTTTGCTTTAGTAAAAATAGCCAAAACTTTTCTTGAAAATGAAACTGGGACAACTTCATCCTTTTGACCGTGAATCATTGATATTTTAATTCTAGAATTTATTTTTTTTGACAAAACTCTGTTTTTTCTTCCATCTTTTATTAACTGATAAGTAATGGGATACTTATACTGGCCACTTTCAATGTTAGTGATGCCTTTTTTAATAACCTCCTCTTTAATTTTCTTTGGAAACTTATTCCACATTAACCTTGTTAAAAATTCTGGAGCAGACCCAATACCAAGAAATCCTTTAATTTGTTTTTTGAAATATTTAAATTGATTAAGAGCAATCCAAGCTCCCATACTAGACCCAATAATAATGAAATCATTTTTTCTAATTATTTTTTTAATCAATAATTTTGTATTTTTAGACCAAATACTTATATTACCTTTTGTAAATTCTCCTGAAGATTTTCCATGACCAAAATATTCCAATGCTAGAAAACCTAATTTTTTTTTAATTGCATATCTTTTCAATGATTGAGGTTTTTGACCTTCTACATCAGACATAAAACCTGGAAGAAAAACGATATAAAGATTTTTTTTGTAATAATTGTCGATATATCTAAGTTTTTTAGTCTTTGAAATTTTTTGGTACTTAAATTTTTTCATATAAAGTTACAAGTTTAATTTGTTAATATATAACAATAAATATGGCTTCGAAAATAAAAGTTCTTCAAGTTATTCCAACTCTAGGATTTGGCGGTGCTGAAACCGGATGTTATGACTTAGCACATTACTTGTCTGAAAAGGGTTGTATTTCTTTTATAGCAACTTCTGGAGGTAAATTATTGAAATTCGTAAAAAAAAATAAAGTTAAAATTTTTCGACTTCCTGTTCACTCCAAAAATCCATTACTTATCATTTTAAATACGATTATCTTATCTATACTTATATTAATAAATAACATAAATATCGTTCATGCAAGAAGTAGAGCTCCAGCTTGGTCTAGTTATTTTGCATGTTTAATAACTAGAAGAAATTTTGTCACTACATTTCATGGAACTTATAATTTTACAAACAATTTAAAAAAATTTTACAATAGCATTATGTTGAGATCTAAGTTAACAATCGCTGGATCAAATTTTATTTTTAATCATATTAACGAGAATTACAGCGAGTATTTAAATCGAAAGAAAAAATTAAGAGTCATATTTAGAGGTATAAATGTTGATTATTTTAGTCAAAAAAATATTTCAATTTTAAAACAAGAAAAAATTAGACAAGAGTGGGAACTCTTGCCAAACAAATTTATTATTCTTATGCCTGGAAGATTAACTTATTGGAAAGGCCAAGAGAAATTTATCGAGTCATTAAATATTTTAGTTGAAGATTATAATAATTTTAATTTTCAAGCAGTAGTCCTTGGCTCAGATCAAGGTAGAAAAGTATATAAAAAAAAACTAATTAATTTAGTTCAAAGGTATAGATTAGGTCAAAAAATAAAATTTATTGAGCATTGTAAAGAAATGCCTTTAGCTTATTCATTGGCTGATGTAGTTGTTTCAGCTTCAACAGAACCTGAAGCATTTGGTCGAGTTTCAGTAGAAGCCCAGGCCATGGGAAAACCCATTATTGCTAGCGATCTTGGAGGATCAAAGGAAACAATTTTAAAAGGTAAGTCGGGTTTTCTATATAAACATGATGACCCTCGACAGCTTGCTAAAGCATTAAATAATGTTATTGAATTAGATCAAGATGCATTGAATTCTATAGGGAACGAAGGTAGAAAAAACGTGACAAAAAAATTTGATGTAGAAGCAATGTGCGATTCAACTTTAAGAGAGTATAAAAAATTGTTAGACATATAATACATGCCTCAAATTCAATTATTAGATGGAAAAAAAATTTCTTTTACGAAATCAATCAATGGTTTTGATTTAACAAAAAAAATTAGCAAATCTTTAGAGAAGGCTGCTCTTATTATGGAGGTCGATGGGCAACTAAAAGATTTAAGCCATGAAATTACAAAAAACTCTAAAGTAAGAATTATTACATCAAAAGATAAAGAGGGTTTAGAGGTTATAAGACATGATGCAGCACATATAATGGCGATGGCAGTTCAAGAGTTATTTCCAGGAACTCAAGTTACGATAGGCCCGGTTATCGAAAATGGTTTTTATTATGATTTTGCCAGAAAGGAACCTTTTACTAGCGATGATTTAGAAAAAGTAGAAAAAAAAATGTCTGAGATTATTGATAGAGATGTTAAAACAAAACGAGAGGTTTGGAAAAGAGATAAAGCTATTTCTCACTTTAAAAAAATTGGGGAAAAGTATAAAGCTGAAATTATCGAAAGCATTCCTAAAAATGAAGAACTATCAGTTTATCATCATGGAGATACCTGGCATGATCTTTGTAGAGGACCCCATTTAGCATCTTCAAGCAAAATAGGAAAAGCTTTTAAGCTAACAAAAGTATCAGGTGCTTATTGGCGTGGAGACTCAAATAATGAAATGCTTCAAAGAATTTATGGCACATGCTGGAGTTCAAAAAAAGAATTAGATGATTACTTACATAGATTAGAAGAGGCTGAAAAAAGAGATCATAGAAAACTTGGCAAGGAAATGGATTTATTTCATTTTAGAGAAGAAAGCCCTGGATCAGTATTTTGGCATGAAAAGGGTTGGTTATTATTTCAAAGATTGGTTGAATATATGAGAATGAAACAACGTTTAGCAGGATATAAAGAAATAAATACGCCCGAACTTTTAGACAAAACGTTATGGGAAAAATCTGGCCATTGGGAAAAATTCGGTGAGCACATGTTTACATCAGAGACACCCGATGAAAAAACTTTTGCAATAAAACCAATGAACTGTCCTGGCTGCGTTCAAGTTTTTAACCAAGGTTTAAAAAGCTACAGAGATTTACCACTAAAATTGTCAGAGTTTGGAAAAGTGCATAGATATGAACCATCAGGTGCATTACATGGATTATTGAGAGTAAGAGCTTTTACACAGGATGATGCTCATATTTTTTGTACTGAAGATCAAATAACTGAAGAAACATTAGAGGTAACTAATTTAATTTTAGAAATTTATAAGGCGCTTGGATTTGAAGATGTAATATTAAAATATTCAGATAGACCAGAAAAAAGAGTTGGTGATGACAGTATTTGGGACAAATCTGAAGCCGCTCTCTTATCAGCAATAAAAAAATCAAAACTTGAATACTCTATTAACAAAGGTGAAGGAGCTTTCTATGGGCCAAAAATAGAATTTGTTTTAAGAGATGCTATCGGTCGAGATTGGCAATGTGGAACATTACAAGTTGATTTAAATTTGCCAAATAGATTAGGTGCAACATTTGTTGATAAAGATGGAACGAAAAAAGTTCCAGTTATGTTACATAGAGCTTTATTTGGATCTTTAGAGAGGTTTATAGGAATTTTAATAGAAAATTATGCAGGAAAATTGCCTTTTTGGTTATCTCCAGCACAAGCTGTTGTGTGTCCAATAGCAGAAGAAAACAACGATTATGTTAAAAAGTTATTTGAAGATTTATTTAAAGAAGGTATAAAATGCGAAGTGGATTTAAGAAACGAGAAGATAAATTATAAAATAAGAGAACATTCTCTTGCGAAAATACCTTTTATTATAGTTTGTGGAAAAAAAGAGGTTGCTGATAATACTGTAACTGTTAGAAAACTTGGGTCAGAAAAACAAGAAACAATTAAAAAAGAAGAATTTATCAAAAATATGCTTAAAGCAAACAAGTTGCCTTTAAACTAAGTGTCCAACTTCAAACCAAATTATTTTCAAAGAAGAAGCAAACCGCAAGGTCCTAAAGCTAATGAAAGAATTAGAGCTTTAGATGTCCAAGTTATCGGAAGCGACGGAGGTAATTTAGGTGCAATGCCTTTAAACAAAGCAATCGAACTAGCCAAACAAGAAGGGTTAGACTTGATAGAAATATCTCCTAACGCAAACCCTCCTGTTTGCAAAATAATGGACATGGGTAAATATAAGTATGATTTACAAAAAAAGGCTAACTTAGCAAAAAAAAAACAAAAAATTGTTTCTTTGAAAGAAATTAAACTAAGACCAGGAACAGAAGCTCATGATTATAATTTTAAAATTAAAAATGCAAAAAAATTTATTACAAAAGGAGATAAAGTTAAATTTACAGTTAAATTTAAAGGAAGAGAGATGCAACATACTGAGCTTGGAAAAGATTTAATGAACAGAATTATTGAAGAAACAAAAGATATTGCCAAGGTTGAAAGCAGGCCTAAATTTGAGGGTAGGCAGATGGTAATGATCATTCAACCTATCTAATTAAAGATAATATCATCTTGTAAAGATTAATTATTGCCTATATAAAACCGAAATATTTATGCCAAAATTAAAAACTAAGAGCTCTGCAAAAAAAAGATTTAGATTTACAGCTTCGGGTAAAATTAAGATGCCTCAAGCAGGAAAAAGACACGGTATGATTAAGAGAACAAATTCACAGATAAGAAAGCAAAGAGGCACTACGATAATGACAAAACAGGACTCAAAAATTGTTAAGTCGTATATGCCATATAACTTAAGAGGATAATATGGCTAGAACAAAACGTGGAGTCATAAGTAGAGCAAAACATAATAAAGTTTTAAAATCCGTTAAAGGTCAGTTCGGAAGAAGAAAAAATACTATTCGTATAGCTCGTCAAGCAATGGAAAAAGCTATGCAATATGCTTATCGAGATAGAAAAGCAAAAAAAAGAGAATTTAGATCTTTATGGATACAGAGAATCAACGCGGGCGTAAGAATGGAAGGTCTGACTTATGCAAAATTTATTAACGGTTTGGCTAAATCTAAGATTAAGTTAGATAGAAAAGTGTTAGCAGAATTGGCTTATAATAATCCAGAAGTCTTTAAATCTATAGTAAAAAAGGTTCAATCATCTCTTAACTAATAAGGGACTTTGATTTAATCTCAACTTAATATAAAAAATCATAATACCTAATGAGTGATTTAGATAAAATAAATTCTATTTTTAACGCTAAGATAGATTCTATAAAATCAAAAGATGAATTACAGAACTTAAAAACTGAATTTTTCGGTAAAAATGGTCAAATTACAAATCAGTTTAAAAATTTAGCATCTCTATCGGATGAACAGAAAAAAGAATTTGCTTCTAGTTTAAATAAACTAAAATCTAGTTTATCTAATCAAATTGAAGTAAAAAATTTAGAAATTGAAACACAAGAAATTAATGAAAAATTAAAAAATGAAAAAATTGATGTAACTTTACCTATAAGATCTTATAGACAAGGAAGAATTCATCCTGTATCTCAAGTTATAGATGAAATTTCTTCTATATTTTCAGAGATTGGATTTTCAGTTGCAGAAGGCCCTGATGTAGAAACAGAATATAATAATTTTACTGCTCTTAATACGCCCGAAGATCACCCAGCAAGAGATATGCATGACACCTTTTATCTAGATAAAAACAAAAAACTTTTATTAAGAACACACACTTCACCAGTTCAAATTAGGAGCATGTTAAATGAAAAACCACCTTTTAAGATTATCGTGCCTGGAAGAACTTATCGATCAGATAGCGATCAAACTCATGCTCCTATGTTTCATCAACTAGAAGGTCTTCACATAGACAAGAATATAACAATGGGGCATTTAAAAGGATGTTTAGATTATTTCATAAAGGAATTCTTTGAAGTCAGAAATGTTAGTATGAGATTTAGGCCAAGTCATTTCCCATTTACTGAACCTTCGGCTGAAGTAGATATTGGCTATAGATTAGAGAACGGAAAAATAGTTATTGGAGAGGGTGATAAATGGCTAGAAGTTTTAGGTTGTGGAATGGTTCACCCTAATGTTTTAAAAAATGTCAAAGTCGATACAAAAAAATATCAAGGTTATGCGTTTGGAATCGGAATAGATAGGCTTGCGATGCTAAAATATGGAATTAATGATCTAAGGGCACTTTTTGAAACAGATTATCGATGGTTAAGTCATTTTGGTTTTGATCCTTTGGATGTGCCAACAAATTATAGAGGCTTAAGTAAATGATTATTACAATCTCTTGGCTCAAAGAGCACTTACAAACAAAAGCAAATGAGTCCAAAATAATAGATCAATTAACTAATATTGGGCTTGAAGTTGAAAATGTAAAAGAAAATTCAGGCGAACTAAGTGACTTTAAAGTTGCAAAAATTTTGAAAGTAGAAAAACATCCTAATGCTGACAAGCTAAAAGTTTGCGATGTAAGTCTAGGGGACAACAGAATTATAAAAGTAGTTTGCGGAGCATCTAATGCTAGAGATGGTTTAGTAACTATCTACGCCCCCCCAGGAGCAACTATTCCCAGCACAAAGTTTAAATTAAAGATAGCTAAAATAAGAGGAGTGGAGTCTAGAGGAATGCTTTGTTCAGAAAATGAATTAAATTTATCAGATGAAAGCGCTGGTATTATAGAATTAAAGAATAAGGAAAAAGAAATTGGTAAAAGTTATTTTAAAACTAAATTAGAAAATGTTCTAGATATCGCTATTACACCAAATAGAGCTGACTGCCTTGGAGTAAGAGGGATAGCAAGAGATCTTTCATCATCTGGATTAGGAAGTCTTTTAAAATTAAAGAAAAAAAAATTTAGACAAATTTTAAAGCAACCTATCAAAGTATCAATCTATAAGGAAAAAAATCAAGGATGTTTATCCTTTGGAAGTTGTTATATAAAAAATATTACAAATAAAGAAAGCCCAGAATGGCTTAAAAATAAAATTTTAGCGCTAGGTTTAAAGCCTATTTCAGCTGTTGTGGACATTACAAATTATGTAATGTTTGATCTTAATCGACCTTTGCATGCATATGATGCTGATAAAATAGACAAAGAAATTATAGTAAGAAATTCTCTAGAAGGAGAGGAGTTTGAAGGATTAGATAATGAAAAATACAAACTTAAGAAAGGAATGTGTGTTATTGCAGATAAAAGTAGCATTCTTGGACTCGGAGGAGTCATAGGAGGAACAAAAACATCAACTGAGTTTGGCACAAAAAATATATTATTAGAGTCTGCTTATTTTTTACCATCATCTATTAGAAAAACAGCTCGTGAATTAAACATTAATACAGATGCTAAATATAGATTTGAAAGGGGAATAGATCCTAATTCGATAAAACAAGGCTTAGAAATAGCCACAGGATTAATAATTAAGATTTGCGGAGGAGAAGCAAGTAAATTTGTTATTACTGGTCAAATTTCTCAAAAAAATAAAGTTATAAATTTTGATATTGAAAAATTTAATGATTTAATTGGCATATCAATTTCAATTTCTGAGGCTGATAAAATTCTATCATCTTTAGGTTTTAAGGTTAAAAAAACAAAAAAAATTTTAAAAGTCGAAATTCCTTCATGGAGACCAGATGTCTCACAAGATGTTGATTTAATTGAAGAGCTAATTAGAATTAAAGGATTTGATAAAATTCAGGTAATTGAACCTGAAAAAGGAAGGGAAAATGAGACTCTAAATTTTAATCAAAAACTGTTTCATCTTTCTCAAAGAGCTTTAGCGTCAAAAGGTTATATGGAAACAGTTACTTGGTCATTTACAGACTCAAATATTGATAAGCAATTTACAAAAGGCGAAAAAGAAATAAATATTTATAATCCAATATCTTCAGATTTAGACGTTTTGAGGAGATCAATATTTTCTAATCTCTCTATTCATTTGAAAAAAAATCAAGACAGAGGATATAGTGATTTATCTTTTTTTGAAATAGGACCAACATTTTTTGGAAAAAACCCTGGTGAACAACAAATAGTTGTTGGAGGAATAAAATCTGGACAAGTCAACAGAAGAAGCTGGTCTGATAAGGCAAGAAATATTGATGTCTTTGATGTTAAAAGTGATGCATTAAGAACACTAGTTGAATTAGGTATAGATGAAAAAAATCTATTTATAAGTGATTTAACAAAAAGCAGTTATCATCCAGGCCGATCAGGATCTATTAACTTAAAGTCAGATAAAGGACCCCATCTTGCATATTTTGGAGAATTACATCCTGCTATATTAAAAAAAATGGATTTTAAAGATAAAAATATATTTGGATTTGAAATTTTCTTAAAAAATATACCTAAACCCAATAAAAAGGCAAGACAGACAAAAGTAAATTATACAGCTTCTGATTTTCAAAAGTCAGAAAGGGATTTTGCATTTGTGATAGACAAATCTTTTAAAGTTGGTTTACTTGAAAAATTGATTAAAGAAGTGGATGTAAATATTATTCAAAAAGTATTTACTTTTGATGTTTTTGAAGGAGAAAATATTCCTAAAGATAAAAAGTCCGTAGCTATTAACGTAACTCTTCAAGCTTTAGACAAAACTTTAAGTGAAAAAGATTTAGATCAAGTTAGCCAAAAAATAATCGAAGTTGTTAAAGAAAAAACTGGCGCAACAATCAGGTCCTAATGTCAGACATAAGTAGAATTCGTAATTTTTCAATAATTGCGCATATAGATCATGGAAAATCTACTATAGCGGATCGAATTATTCATAAATGCGGAGGGTTAACTGATCGTGAAATGAAAACTCAAGTTCTAGACTCTATGGATATTGAAAGAGAAAGAGGAATTACTATAAAAGCCCAAACTGTAAAGTTAAAATATAATGCCAAAGATGGAAAAGAATATATTTTAAATATTATAGATACACCTGGCCATGTTGATTTTGGCTATGAAGTAAGTCGATCTTTATCAGCCTGCGAAGGCTCACTATTAGTTGTAGATAGCACCCAAGGTGTTGAAGCACAGACATTGGCAAATGTTTATCAAGCGTTAGAAATTAATCACGAAGTTATACCAGTATTAAATAAAATAGATTTGCCAGCATCTGATATTGAAAAAACAAAAAAAGAAATCGAAGATGTAGTGGGAATTGATACTTCAAATGCAATTAAATGCTCAGGAAAGACCGGAGAAGGAGTTGAAGATATTTTGGAAGCGATAGTTAAAAATTTACCAGCTCCAAAAGGTGTTCAGGAAGAAAAACTTAAATCTTTATTAGTTGATAGTTGGTATGACACTTATCTAGGCGTTGTTATTTTAGTGAGAGTAATAAATGGTAAAATCAAAAAGAATATGAAAATTAGATTAATGTCTAATGAACAAGAATACATTATTGAAAAAGTGGGCATATTTACTCCTAAACCTACTGATATAGAGGAATTAAATTCTGGAGAAATAGGATTTATAATAACTGGAATTAAATCTTTATCAGAAACAAAAGTTGGTGACACAATTTGTGATGCATCAAATCCAATTGAAACACCCTTACCTGGATTTAAACCCAGCAAACCAGTAGTTTTTTGTGGTTTATTTCCCGTCGATAGTTCCGAATATCAAAAATTAAAAGATGGTTTAGGAAAACTAAAACTTAATGATGCTAGCTTTTCTTATGAAGCGGAGTCCTCAAGTGCTTTAGGCTTAGGTTTTAGATGTGGCTTTCTGGGCTTACTGCATCTTGAAATTATAACTGAGAGATTAGAAAGAGAATTTGATGTAAATTTAATTACTACTACACCAGGTGTTATTTATAAAGTTCATAAAGTTAAAGGTGAAGTTGTAGATTTGCAAAATCCTTCTAGCATGCCTGATCCAACTCAAGTTGTAAAAATAGAAGAACCTTGGATTAAGGCTACCATTATTACGCCCGATGAGTATTTGGGTTCAATTATAAAAATTTGCCAAGATAAGAGAGGTATACAAACCAACTTAAGTTACTCTGGAAATAGGGCAGTGTTGTCTTATGATTTACCACTTAATGAAGTCGTATTCGATTTTAATGATAGATTAAAATCTGTTTCAAGTGGATACGCTAGTTTTGATTATGAAATCACTGGACATAAGGAAGGCAACTTAGTGAAGCTAGGTATATTAGTAAATGGAGAGTCCGTTGACGCCTTAGCAATGATAATCCATAAAGATTTTGCTCAATCTACAGGTAGACAAGTTTGTGAAAAGTTAAAAGACTTAATACCAAGACACAATTTTATGATTCCAATTCAAGCAGCTATTGGTGGAAAAATTGTAGCAAGAGAGTCAATCAAAGGGTTTTCCAAAGATGTTTTGACTAAAATACATGGAGGCGGCGCAACTGACAGGAAGAAAAAATTATTAAAAAAACAAAAAAAAGGTAAAGCAAGATCTAAACAATTTGGAAAGGTTGAAATACCTCAAGAAGCATTTATAGGTGTATTAAGAATCAATAAAGAAAATTCTTAAAAGTTTTAACATTGATAAAAAATAATGTATATCTGAGATTAATTTTTATATTAACAAAAGATAATTAACTATGGACTATAAGAAATTACTTAAATCAAGAAAATTTAAAATAGCTGTATGGGGCACTGGTTATATTGGGTTGTCAACTATGGTTTACTTTTCGAAAAAAAAAATAAAATGTGTTGGATATGACATTAACCAGGAAAAAGTGAGAAAGATCAATTCAGGAATTCTTCCGTTAGCAGATCTTAAAAATTGGTTTGGATTTGAAATAAAAAAATTAGTTAAACAAAATTACTTGAAAGCAACTTATAACTATAACGATTTAATTACTGACGATTTCTTAGTTCATTTTGTAGCAATACCCACAGAAAAAGATGGTAAACCATACTATAAACCACTATTAAACGTATTAACTAATATAGCAAAAATTAATCGAAAAACTAAAAATCCCCCAATCATCATTATCGAGTCTACACTTGCTCCAAAGGTTTCGGATAAAAAAATTATTCCTTTTTTAAAAAAGAAAAAACTTACGATTGGTAAAAATATTTTATTATCTGTTGCTCCACGAAGAGATTGGTTTATAGAAGGAGTGAAAAATCTTGAAAATTTAGACAGAGTATATGGATCGACCGACACAAAGTCTGCGAAAGTAACCAAAGATGTTTTATCAATAGTATGTAAAAAACTCCACTTGGCTAGTTCCTATAAAGTTTCAGAAATGGTTAAGAGCGTGGAGAATGCCTATAGACATATGGATATTACTCTTGCGAATCAGCTTTCACTCGCTTTTCCAAAAGATAATATAAGAGAAGTTTTAAAATTAGTTGGAACAAAATGGAATGTTGAAACTTTTCATCCAGGAATAGGTACAGGAGGATATTGTATACCTTTATCAAGCAGGTATATTTTATCTCAAGTTAAAAGCAGAAATAAACTATCTTTATTAAGAGAAACGATCAAGACAGATGACGGAATGAGTCGAGCAGTAGCTCATTCGATTGCAAATAAAGGTTTTAAAAAAATTGGTATTTTAGGATTATCTTATAAAGGAGATTTAAAAGTTAGTGTTTTATCAAAGGTTATTCCCTTAGTTAAATCTTTAACAAAAAAAAAATTGAAAGTAAGATTATTTGATCCATATTTTACAAAAAAAGAAATAAAAGATGCTGTTAATGTTGGTACCTTTAAATTTCCAAATGAATTGAGAAAATTTGACTGTCTGATAGTAACTGTAGATCACAAACAATTTAAGATTCCAAAAAAAGTTTTAAAAAAGTATTTAAAAAAATGTAAACTTATAATTGATCATGACGGAGCATGGAAAAACTACGATTTAGACAGCAATTATCATTTATCTGGAGATACAGGATGGATCTAAAATGAAAGGTTTAAGATCAGTTGTGACCGGAGGCGCTGGTTTTATAGGAAGCAATTTAGTTGATCATTTAGTAAGAGTTGGTCACAAAGTTATAGTATTGGATAATTTTGTTTCAGGAAAAAAAAGCAATCTAACTCATCATAAAAAAAAGGATGTAAAAATAATAAAGATAGATATATCCAAGTGTAAAATATTAGACAAATATTTTAAAAGAGCAGATTATGTCTTTCATCTAGCAGGACTTGTTGAAATTGGGCCAAGTATAAAAAATCCAAAAAAATATTTTAATACTAACGTTCTTGGTACACTTAAAGTTATAGAAGCAGCAAGAAGAGCAGGTATAAAAAAATTAATTTATGCGGCTTCATGTAGCTGTTATGGCTCACCAAAAAAATTTCCAACTTCGGAAGATGAAAAAATTGATATACAACATCCGTATGGTTTAACAAAATTTTTAGGAGAAGAATTAGTTCTTAAGTACGCAAACATTTTTAATATGCCAAACATTTCATTTAGATTTTTCAATGTTTATGGACCAAGACAAAATATGTTAGGACAATACAGCGCTGTTTTTGGAAGCTTTTTGAGACAAAAAAGAACTAACAAGCCTTTAACAGTAGTAGGTGATGGAAAGCAAACTAGAGACTTTATTCATGTCGATGATTTAACCAATGCATTTATAAAAGTTGCAAAAAGTAGATTCGTAAATAAAATATATAATTTAGGTTCAGGTAAAGAAATATCAATTAATAAAATTGCAAATTTATTTGGAGGAAAAAAAATTTTTATTCCAAAAAGACCAAGAGAACCCAAAAGATCATTAGCAAACATCTCAAAAATTAAAAAAGATATTAATTGGAAACCTACAATTACAATTCAAGAAGGTATAAAAAGGTTATTAAAAAATTAATTATCTATTAATAACATTTGAAATTTGTTTAAACATATCCTTTTCAAGTGGAAATTTATTCTTTTCAATATCTTTTTGAATTTCGTAATAATTTTGCATTATATATTTTGTTATCTCAACAAAAGAGTGAATATTTCTTTTAGATACAAAAATTCCTTTTCTATCTTTAATTATATGTTTGATATCCTCAAATATAAGAACAGGACGTCTACGAGCTAGAGATTCATCCACCACATAAGGCTGTCCTTCAGTGTAAGATGGCAAAATCAAAATATTGTGTTTGTCATAAGTATCAATTAGCAATTGTCTATCTGAAATATATCCTGGAAATTTTATATTTTTATTATTTCCAATAATTGATTGAAATTTTTTTTGAAGTGTTGAACTTTTAGTTTTGCCAATTATTGAGATTTCTGCATCAATTTTTATTTTCTTAAACATTTCTAAAAATTCATAAATTCCTTTTTCAGGATTTACTCTTGAAACATTTAAAAATCTAACTTTATCAAGTTTTACTTCTTTAAAATTTTTCAACCAATTTTCATCTAAAGTAGAAGAAGCTATTACATGGCCATTTTTTTTCTTGTAAAGTCTATCATGAAGCGCAATTACAGTAGAATTAGAAGTCACTATTTTAAACATTATATGATAAATCCATACAGACCACGATCCTAATATAAACTTCCACTCTTCGTAACCACTACTAATTAGATATACAAATACTTTTTTTCTAAAAAGAAAAAGAAATAAGAAAGATATAAAAGTATATGGAGAAATTGTGATTATGTAATATTTTGTATTCTTCTTTTTGAAAGTTGAGATTACAAAATAAATAAATTGAATAATATTTGAAGCAATTTTTACATTTTGTAAGTTTAATTTATGATGTTCTTTAGTTTTAGATTTTCTTACTATATATTCAACTTTAAAATACTTGTTTAATCCCTCGGGAAGAATTTTAAAATTATAATTTCTGGAGTAAAATTCATTGTTTTCTTTTGAAACTTTTTCGTTGTTTAAAACAACTAAATTATCCATTCGATTTTATAACCTAAATACTATAAAAAAAAAGACTATGTTTTGGAGAGGTGGCCGAGTGGTTGAAGGCGCACGCTTGGAAAGCGTGTAAACGGGAAACCGTTTCGAGGGTTCGAATCCCTCTCTCTCCGCCACTAAATCTTTTTTTATTATCCACACTCAACTAATAAGAGTCTTAATTTTTATTCACGAATCATTTAAATTACATTTAAGGGCAGTGGAGGGAGACTGAAGCTGCCTTTGCCTTTTAAAGCCTTTTAACTCCTATTACTTTTAAATTAGCAGTCTTTTCTATCTTTTTAATTGTTTGATCAATTCCCATTATTACAGTTTTTTTCATAGGCCCGTAGGCATGAATAAGTTTTTTATTTGATAGAGCTAATGCAACATGACCCTTCCAATAAATGATATCGTTTTTCTTAATGTTTTTTAATTTTATATTTTTTTTGAAATATTTAATCTGATCTTTTGCATCCCTTGGACAAAATTTATTATTAAAATTTAGAAATACTTGTATTAAAGCAGAACAGTCAATTCCTTTATAGGATTTACCTCCCCATTTATATTTTATATTTTTAAAAAATTCTATTCTTTTAAAAATATTTTTTTCTTTATAATTTAATGGTTTAACATCGTTTTTACTAATCCAACCTTTTTCAAATTTAATAAATGCAGAATTTTTTTCTATAATTTTCAACCTTGATCCAAATGTTAATTCATTTATTTTTCTTTTTTTATTAGGAAATTTGTAAACTCGCGCCTTCAATTTGTGCACTTTATGGGTGGCTCTGATATATAAGTTGAGATTTTTATTTAACATGAATCCTTTATAGCCATCTTCTTTAATTTTAATTTTAAGCCATTTTCTAGTTTTTTTTATAACTGAAAAGTTATCACCATAAATCATTTGTGTTACAATCTCTGATTTATCAGAAGCTTTTTTATGAATATTAATTATTGGGTAGGTATTAGTAAAAAATCTAGCCATTAAGCTTTAATTTATTTCTAATCATGTAAAGAAAGATCAGCGAAGGTATCACCATCACTGCAGTAATTATAAAAAATATACCCCAATCTCCATTTAACCAATCAACTAATGCACCAGATGATGCCGCCAAAGTAGTCCTTCCTGCAGTTCCAATTGAAGCAAGAAGTGCGTATTGAGTAGCAGTATAAGTTCTATCGACTAGCATTGAAATAAACGCCACGAAAGCAACAGTTGCAAATGCTGCTGCCATGTCATCAAAAATTACTGCAATAGCAAATAGCAATTCTGATTTACCTGACCAAGCAAGCAAAGAGAACAACAAGTTAGTAGACGCCATCAATATACCGGAGATAAACATTGCTTTTATAACACCTGAACGAATTGCAAACAAACCTCCTAGCAAAGTAAATATTACAGTAGTTATCCATCCTAACCCTTTAGAATAAAGAGCAATATCTGATTTGGTAAAACCTATTTCTTTATAAAAAATAACTGACATTCTGCCGAGAAATGCTTCTCCAATTTTAAAAAGAAAAACAAATCCCAAGATAGCTAAAGCAATATTGAAACCATTTTTTTTGAAAAAACTCATCACAGGACCAAAGACTGTTCCTGTAATCCATGCCGCTGTTTTTGTTGCAAAATTAGAGGACCCAAATTTACCTTCGATCAATTTATCAGTCTTAGCTTGAGAATCTTTTCTTTGATCAGTTCTTGGTTCATGAACAAACATTAATCCAATATTGCAGGCTATAATTACTACACCTAAAACTAAAAAAGTGATTTGCCAATAATTTTCAAATCCTGATAACTCGAAAAACTCAGCAACGTTTAATGCTATAACTCCTCCTAATTTATAACCAGTCCACCATCCAACAACAGCCATAGCTGCACCAGCTTGCATCGATCTTCCTTCGTGTTCTCCGATTTGTTCAATTCTAAGAGCGTCAACAGTTATGTCTTGTGTGGCCGAAGCAATTGCAATTATTAGACCAACACTTATTACCAAGGCTAAATTTGCCGTAGGATTTATTACACTCCAACAAACTAGACTTAACAAAATTATAGTTTGCATTGAAACAATCCATCCTCGTCTATGACCAATTTTGTTAGTTAACCAAGGAATTCTAATTCTATCTATTATTGGTGCCCATAAATAATTAAAAGCATAAACGGCAAATATTAAACCTGCCCAACCAATTGTGCTACGACTTAAGCCATCTTCCTTAAGCCATAGACTCAAACTACTACCAATTAATACCCATGGAAATCCACTAATAGCTCCAAGCAATAAAATTCTAATCATCCGTCTATCAAAATAAACAGAGAAAGTTTCTGAAAGCGTTTGTTTTTTATATATTTCCATAATTTATCTTTTTAATTTCTCCAAAAAGATGGAAAAAATAATACTAAAACAGCAAATAGTTCCAATCTTCCTAGCAGCATACCTATAGATAATATCCATTTTGATAGATCAGGTATAGCCTTATAATTTCCATTTGGGCCTATCATATCCCCAAGTCCTGGCCCTACATTTGATATAGCGCTTGCTGCACCAGAAATGGAAGTTAGAAAATCAAGTCCAGAAATCGACAAAAGCATAGCTATGATTAAAAAAATAAATAAAAATGAAAAAATAAACACAATTACCGAGTTAATAAAATTATCTGATATTTTTTGATTATTATATTTAGATATTATTATACTGTTAGGATAGATTAATTTTTTTACTTGGTTTTTTAAAAAAATTAACAACATTTGTAATCTAAAAATTTTTATACCACAGGCTGTAGATCCGGCGCAACCACCTATGAACATTAAGAATAAAAAAAATATTAAAGAAAATTTTCCCCATAGACCAAAATCATCTGTGACATACCCTGTTCCTGATAAAATAGAAATTACATTAAACGAAGATATTCGGATCTTGTCTAAAATGTTACTTTCATATCCTATAAACAATAAATATAAAAACATTATTAGCACAGATATTAAAACCAACTGAATCAAGCCCTTAATCTGTACATCCTGAAAAAAAATTTTTTTATTGCCTTGTGCGAATTTTAAATATGAAATGAAAGGTATGCTCCCTAAAACTATGAAAATACTTGCTATAATTTCTATATTAGAATTGTTAAAAAAACCTATAGAGTCATTGTGAGTTGAAAACCCCCCTGTAGCTATTGTCGTCATTGCATGAGAGACGCTATCAAATATTGACATGCCAAATAGCCAGTAAAAAAGACCACATAGAAACGTTAAAACTAAATAAGTTGATATAATAATAGCTGCTACCTCAAATGTACGAGGTAAAATTTTTTCAGTACTATCTGGCCCTTCCATCTTGAATAATTGCATCCCTCCTACTTTTAGTAGAGGTAAAATCGTAATAGCCATTACAACTATACCTATTCCTCCTAACCATTGCATTATAGCTCGCCATAGCAAGATACTTTTTGGACTTCCATCTAAATCTGCAATAATCGTTGCTCCAGTTGTGGTTATTCCAGACATGCTTTCAAAAAAAGCTTCACTGAAAGTAAATTCTTTAGGAGACAATAGAAAAGGTAGACTTCCAAATATAGCCACCATTAACCATGCTAAAGTAGAGAAAAGAAAAGTTTGCCTTAAATTCAATTTAAAATCTTTTTCTAAATTGGCTAAAATGAATAGTATTCCAATAAAAATAGTTACAAATGATGATGCAACAAAGCTATGACTGTTTTCGTTATATATTATTTGTATTGTATAAGGAACCAA
>QCGX01000010.1 GCA_003278125.1 Pelagibacteraceae bacterium AG-390-C22
ATATCAACACCTGTGTTTGATGGCGCAAGCACTCAAGATATTACAAAAATGTTGGATCTAGCAAAACTACCAAATTCTGGACAAACAAATTTATGGAATGGACAAACAGGTGAAAAATTTGATAGACCTGTTACCGTTGGCATAATCTACATGCTAAAACTTAATCATTTAGTAGAAGATAAAATACACGCTAGATCTACCGGACCTTATAGTTTAGTTACTCAACAGCCTTTAGGAGGAAAAGCTCAGCTTGGAGGACAAAGATTTGGTGAAATGGAAGTTTGGGCTTTAGAAGCATATGGAGCATCTTATACGTTGCAAGAAATCCTTACCGTTAAATCGGATGATGTCGCAGGTAGAACAAAAGTTTATGAAACAATTGTAAAAGGAAATAATAATTTTGAGTCAGGTGTACCAGAATCGTTTAATGTTTTGGTTAAAGAAATTCGAGCACTAGGTTTAAATATTGAATTAAATTAACATGGAAAAAAACTTAACAAAAAATTTTGATAATCAAAACTTAGTTCCAGAGAACAATTTTGATAGCATTAAAATTACTTTAGCAAGTCCAGAAAAGATCAAATCTTGGTCATATGGTGAGATTAAAAAACCAGAAACTATAAACTATAGAACATTTAGACCAGAAAAAGATGGATTATTTTGTTCAAGAATATTTGGTCCTGTTAAAGACTACGAATGTCTTTGCGGCAAATATAAACGTATGAAGTTTAGGGGAATAATTTGTGAGAAGTGTGGAGTAGAAGTAACTAAATCAAACGTTAGAAGAGAACGAATGGGCCATATAGATCTTGCATGTCCAGTAGCTCATATTTGGTTTTTAAAGTCATTACCAAGCAGAATATCATTAGCAATAGATATGAAACTTAAAGAAGTTGAAAAAGTTTTATATTTTGAAAGTTTTATCGTAATAGAGCCAGGATTAACTACTTTAAAAAAAGGGCAATTATTATCAGAAGAAGCTTTAGTTAAAGCACAAGATGAATTTGGTGAGGATGCTTTTACAGCAGGAATAGGCGCGGAAGCTGTAAGGGAGATCTTAGTTAATTTGGACCTTAAGAAAGAACAAAAAAAATTAAGAGACTCATTATCAGAAATTAAATCTAAAGTTACTGAAGAAAGAACAATTAAAAGATTAAAGCTCATTGAGTCATTTGTATCATCAGGAAATAAGCCAGAATGGATGATTTTAACATCTGTTCCCGTTATCCCTCCTGAATTAAGACCACTAGTTCCATTAGATGGCGGTAGATTTGCCACATCAGATTTAAATGATTTGTATAGAAGAGTTATTAATAGAAACAACCGTTTAAAAAGACTGCTAGACCTCAAAGCACCTGATATTATTGTAAGAAATGAAAAAAGAATGCTTCAAGAATCAGTTGATGCATTATTTGATAACGGTCGAAGAGGAAGAGTAATAACAGGTACTGGTAAAAGACCACTTAAATCTTTAGCAGAAATGCTTAAAGGAAAACAAGGTAGGTTCAGACAAAATTTATTAGGAAAAAGAGTTGATTACTCAGGAAGATCAGTGATTGTAGTTGGTCCAGAGTTAAAATTACACCAATGCGGATTACCAAAAAAAATGGCATTAGAACTATTCAAGCCATTTTTGTATGCTAGATTAGATAAACTAGGGCTGGCAACAACAATCAAACAAGCAAAAAGATTGGTAGAAAAAGAAAAAAGTGAAGTATGGGACTCATTAGAGCATATAATTAGAGAACACCCTATTTTATTAAACAGAGCTCCAACTTTACACAGACTTGGTGTTCAGGCATTTGAAGCTAAACTTATTGAAGGAAATGCAATTGAACTACATCCTTTAGTTTGTGCAGCCTTTAATGCAGATTTTGATGGCGATCAAATGGCAGTTCATATCCCTTTAAGCTTGGAAGCTCAATTAGAAGCAAGAGTTTTAATGATGTCAACAAACAATATTTTAAGCCCATCAAATGGAAAACCAATTATTGTACCAAGTCAGGATATTGTTTTAGGAATATATTATTTATCTCAAGCAGACAAAGAAGATAAAAAACCAAAAGGGATTTTTTCTGGAATAGAGGAAATTGAGCAGGCATTAGAAAACAAATCAATCAGCTTACATTCAAAAATTATCTCAACTTTTAAGACGGTAGATGAGGACGGCTCAACTAAAGTTGAGAAATATACTAGTACCGCTGGAAGATTTTTATTAGCAAATGTTTTACCTATTAATCATAATATTAAATTCAGCTTGATCAATAGATTGTTAACTAAAAAAAATGTTTCAGAGGTTATAGATACTATTTTTAGATTTTGTGGACAAAAAGAAACAGTAATTTTCTGCGATAGGATTAAAACTCTTGGATTTAAGCATGCTTTTAAAGCAGGTATTTCTTTTGGTAAAGACGATTTATTAATACCTAAAACTAAAGAAGAGTTAATTAATAATACTAAGAAAAAGATAGAAGAATATGAAAAACAATATTCTGATGGTTTAATTACTAGAGGAGAAAAGTACAATAAAGTTGTAGACGTATGGTCCAAATGTACTGATACAGTAGCTAACGAAATGATGAAAGAAATTTCTTCGGCAGAAAAAATTTATGAAAATGACAGAATAGAAACAAATTCTGTATACATGATGGCGGATTCTGGCGCCAGAGGCTCACAAGCTCAAATGAAACAATTAGCAGGAATGAGAGGGTTAATAGCTAAACCATCAGGTGAAATTATAGAAACTCCTATAATTTCGAATTTCAAAGAAGGATTATCTGTATTAGAATATTTTAATTCAACGCATGGAGCAAGAAAAGGATTAGCAGACACTGCTTTAAAAACTGCAAATTCAGGTTATCTTACAAGAAGACTATGTGATGTAGCCCAAGATGTGCAAGTAACAAAAAAAGAATGTGATCCAAAAAAAAGATCATCAGTAACTATTTCTGAAATTATTGAAGGAGGAAATATTTTAGTTAGTTTATCTGAAAGAGTTCTGGGTAGAGTTATAGCAGAAGATATAAAAAATCCAGTAACTGGAGAAATAATTATAAAAAAAGATAAATTAATAGATGAATTTGATTGTGAAAAAATTGATGCTGCTGGAGTAAAATCTGTAAATGTTTATTCTGTAATTACATGTGCTTCTACAAGAGGTGTTTGCCAAATTTGTTATGGAAGAGATCTTGCTAGAGGTAAATTAGTTAGTATAGGTGAAGCAGTTGGTATGATTGCGGCTCAATCTATAGGAGAGCCAGGAACACAATTAACAATGAGAACTTTCCACGTTGGTGGAACGGCTCAGATCAAGGAAGAGTCACAAATAATTTCTCAAACAAAAGGTAAATTAAATATTATTAACAAGAATCTTATAGAAGACTCTAAGAAAAATATAATCGTTATGGGTAGAAATACACAGTTAAGCATCGAAGATGAAAGTGGAAGACAATTAGCAATATATAAAGTTAACTATGGTTCAAAATTATTTTTCAAAGATGGAAGCATGATAGACAAGGGAAAAAAGATAGCAGAATGGGATCCATACACTTTACCAGTAATTGCTGAAACCGGCGGTATTGTTAACTATATGGACTTAACAGAGGGAAGCTCATTAACGGAAACATTAGATGATGCAACAGGATTATCTTCTAAATCAGTGACTGATTGGAAATCATTAACTAAGAATTCAGAATTAAAACCTCGTATAACCTTAAGAGATGATAAAGGAGAGATCATTAAAAAAGCAGATGGAAATGAAGCGAGATATTATTTAGTTCCAGACACAATTTTATCAGTTAAAGATGGTCAAAAAATTTCTGCTGGAGATGTGCTTGCAAGATTACCTAAAGAAACATCAAAAACAAAAGATATAACTGGAGGTCTGCCTCGAGTTGCTGAACTATTTGAGGCTAGAAGACCTAAAGATAGTGCAATTATAGCTGAGAATGATGGCGTTATAGAATTTGGAAAAGAAGTTAGAGGAAAGCAAAAAATTTCTATTGTTGCTTCAAGTGGTGAAACTTCAAATTATTTAATACCAAAAGGCAAACATGTTAACTTTAATCAAGGAGAAAAAATTAAAAAAGGGGAATATTTATTAGATGGAAGTCCAGCTCCACATGATATTTTAAGAATTTTGGGAGTTGAAAAATTAACAGAATACTTTGTTAGCGAAGTGCAAGAAGTTTATAGATTACAAGGAGTTGTGATTAATGATAAACATATCGAAACGATAGTAAGACAAATGTTAAAAAGAGTAGAAATTAAAAATCCGGGTGACTCAGAGCTATTGTCTGGAGAAGTAATAGACTTACTTGATATGAATAAAATTAACGATGAGTTACGAAAAAATAAAAAAAAACCTGCTGTTTTTGAAAGAATATTATTGGGTATCACAAAAGCATCTTTACAGACAAATTCATTTATATCTGCTGCTTCATTTCAAGAAACAACTAGAGTACTCACAGATGCCTCAATAAAAGGTAAAACAGATACTTTAGAGGGATTAAAAGAGAATGTAATTGTTGGAAGATTGGTTCCAGCTGGCACAGGTCTTACAAAAATTGACTGGGATAAAGAGGCTAAGAAACAAGACAAAGTTAGATTAGAGGAACTTAAGAAACAAGAGCTAGAAGCCGCACCAATAGCTGGAGAATAGCTATTCAAAAACTAAATAAAATACTCGATAAACGTTGACTTTTACCATTCCGATGCTAGTTTACGGCACATTTTGAATGTTAGAAGTAAGGTACTTTGTAGCCTTAAACACTAACTAAAAAGCACTATTGGGCTATCTTTACTTCCATTTCAAAATATTATTATGCCAACAATTAATCAGTTGATTAAAAAAAGTAGAATTAAACCAATTGCCCGGAACAAAGTTCCAGCTTTAGAACGTCAGCCATTAAAACGAGGCGTTTGCGTGAAGGTTTATACTACAACCCCAAAAAAACCAAATTCCGCGCTTAGAAAAGTTGCAAGAGTAAGGCTATCTAACGGCTTTGAAGTTACGGCTTATATTCCAGGGGAAGGTCATAACCTACAAGAACATTCAGTTGTTTTATTGAGAGGCGGTCGAGTTAAAGATTTGCCAGGAGTTCGTTATCATATCTTAAGAGGAAATCTCGATACACAAGGTGTAGCTAATCGTAAAAAAAGAAGATCCTTATACGGAACAAAAAAACCAAAATAAATTATGTCTAGAAAAAGAAAAGCACCTATTAGAAAAGTTTATCCTGATCCCAAATTTCATTCTGAAATAGTTTCTAAGTTTATAAACTCTATAATGTATGACGGAAAAAGATCTACTGCAGAAAAAATTTTATATGATGCTTTAGAAAAAATTAAATCAAAAAATAATGAAGATCCTCTAAAAGTTTTTAATACAGCAATCACCAATGTTAAACCTAATTTAGAATGTAGATCTAGAAGAGTTGGCGGTGCAACTTATCAAGTACCAGTTGAAGTAAAATCAAAAAGAGCCCAAGCTTTAGCTCTTAGATGGTTAATGGATGCTACTAGAAAAAGAAAAAATAAAACTATGGCTGACAAATTATACGCAGAAATATTGGATGCATCTCAAAATAAAGGTTCAGCAATTAAAAAAAGGGAAGACACTCACAAGATGGCAGAGTCAAATAAGGCCTTTGCTCATTTTAGATGGTAAAAAAATATGGCAAATAAATATTCATTAGACAAATATAGAAATATTGGAATCATGGCTCATATAGATGCTGGCAAAACTACTACAACAGAAAGAGTTTTATATTACACTGGAAAAAGCCATAAGATAGGTGAAGTCCATGATGGCGCCGCTACAATGGATTGGATGGAACAAGAACAAGAAAGAGGTATTACTATAACTTCAGCGGCCACAACATGTTTTTGGAGAGACCATAGAATTAATATTATTGATACTCCTGGACACGTAGACTTTACAATTGAAGTAGAGAGATCATTAAAAGTTTTAGATGGTGCTGTAGCTGTATTCGATGGAGTAGCTGGAGTAGAGCCTCAATCAGAAACAGTTTGGAGACAAGCAGATAAATATAAAGTTCCTAGAATTTGTTTTATTAATAAACTTGATAGAACAGGAGCTGATTTTTATAGATGTGTTGAGATGATTAAAGATAGATTAGGCTGTAAACCGTTAGTTTTACAATTACCAATAGGTTCTGAAGCAGATTTAAAAGGAATAGTAGATCTAGTTAAAATGAAAGGTGTCGTATGGCAAAATGAAGATTTAGGAGCAAAGTTTGATTACGTGGATATACCAGCTGATCTTAAAGACAAAGCCAACAAATATAGAAAAGAATTAGTCGAGTCAGCTGTCGAAGAGGATGAAAAATTAATGGAAGCTTACTTAGAAGGAAAAGAACCATCTGAATCTGATTTAATTAAATGTATAAGAAAAGGAACTTTAGGTTTTAATTTTGTGCCTATTACTACAGGATCAGCTTTTAAAAACAAAGGAGTTCAACCACTATTAGATGCAGTAATTGATTATCTTCCTAGCCCAAAAGATCTAGGCTCAATTGAAGGTACTAAATTAGGTTCTGAAGACAAAGTTGAAATGAAATTTGCAGATAATGAACCTTTCTCAGCGTTGGCGTTTAAAGTGGCAAATGATCCGTTTGTAGGTTCATTGACATTTATACGAATTTACTCAGGAAAACTTCAAGCAGGGACATCAGTTTATAATTCATCAAAAGAAAAATCAGAAAGAGTTGGAAGAATGCTTTTAATGCATGCAAATAGTAGAGAAGATATAAAAGAAGCTACAACTGGAGATATAGTAGCTCTTGCTGGTTTAAAACATACTATTACAGGACATACTTTATGTGATGAGAAACAACCCATCTTACTAGAACCAATGGAATTTCCTGATCCAGTAATCGAAATTGCTGTTGAACCAAAAACAAAAGCTGACCAAGAAAAAATGGGTGAAGCGCTAGGAAGATTAGCAAAAGAAGATCCTTCTTTTAGAGTTACTTCAGATGAAGAATCTGGTCAAACAATTATTAAAGGAATGGGTGAATTACATTTAGATATTATTGTTGATAGAATGAAAAGAGAATTTAAAGTTGAAGCCAACATTGGCGCCCCTCAGGTTGCTTATAGAGAAACAATTTTAGGTTCTACTGAAGTTACCTACATACATAAAAAACAAAGCGGTGGATCAGGACAATTTGCAAAAGTTACTCTTAGCGTTGAACCTTTAGAGCCTGGAAAAGGAAGAGAAGTGGAAAATAAAATTAAAGGTGGCTCTATACCAAAAGAATTTATTCCAGGTGTAGAAAAAGGTGTTTTAAGCGTAGCTGACAGTGGAATTCTAGCTGGCTTTCCTGTCATTGATTATAAAGTTACAATTTTAGACGGATTACATCATGATGTTGACTCAAGTGTTTTGGCTTTCGAAATAGCTTCAAGAATGTGTTTTAGAGAAGCTTGTACAAAAGCATCATTAAAACTTCTTGAACCAATGATGAAAGTTGAAGTAGTAACACCAGAAGATTTTATGGGAGATGTGATTGGTGATTTAAATAGCAGAAGAGGACAAGTAGGATCAACTGAAGCAAGAGGTAATGCCACTGTTATAAATGCTACAGTTCCTCTAGCTAACATGTTTGGATATATTAATAATTTAAGATCATCCACTCAAGGTAGAGCGCAATATACTATGCAATTCAGTCATTACGACAAAGTCCCTCAAAATGTTCAAGACGAAGTAACCAAAAAATTAGCTTAATTATGGAAAATCAAAATATAAGAATACATTTAAAAGCATATGATAATAAGATCCTCGATCTTTCTACGGAGGAAATTGTTAACACAGCTAAAAGAACAGGCGCCCAAGTTAAAGGCCCTATACCTTTACCAACTAGAATAGAGAGATATACAGTTTTAAGATCACCTCACATTGACAAGAAAAGCAGAGAACAATTTGAGTCAAGAACGCATAAAAGATTAATTGATATAATTGAACCAACACCTCAAACAGTCGAAGCATTGATGAAATTAGATTTAGCTTCAGGTGTAGATATAGAGATAAAAATATAAATGACCATAGGATTGATAGGAACAAAAATAGGAATGACACGTGAATTCATGAAAAGCGGTCAATCTGTGCCTGTAACAGTTATTAAAATTGAAAAAGGTAGAGTTTTGGATGTGATTACTAAAGAAAAGAGAGGATACAATGCAGTAAAAGTTGGTTTTTTTAAGATAAAGAACTCAAAAGTCACAAAACAAATGAAAGGTTATTTCGCCAAGAAAAAAACTGAACCAAAAAAAATATTAAAAGAATTTAGAGTGGAAAATAATGATCAATTTAAGGAAGGAAATGAGCTTGGTTTAGAAATATTTAAGGATAAGAAATTTTTAGATGTGAGATCAAAAACAATTGGAAAAGGTTTTGCAGGAGTTATGAAAAGATGGAATTTTGGTGGGCTCAGAGCTTCACACGGTGTTTCCGTTTCTCATAGATCTCATGGTTCAACTGGTCAGAGACAAGACCCAGGTAAAGTTTTCAAAGGAAAAAAAATGGCCGGGCATATGGGAGATAAACTTAGAACTATGTTGAACTTAGAAATTATTAAATCTGATCCAGAAAATGATTTATTATATTTAAAAGGATCTATCCCTGGTTCTAAAAATACAAGAGTTTTCTTAAGAGAATCAATTAAGAATGTAACTAAAAAAACAGTTACAGAAAAATATGAGGCTAAATTAAAAACTGCCGAAGCAAAGAAAGGAAAAAAATAATAATGAAATTTCCTCTGCTAAATATTGATGGCACAAAATCTCAATCAATCGAAGTATCTGATAAGATAGTCAAGCTAAAAGTAAACCATAAGTTAATCAAATTTGTAATTGATTGGCAATTAAATCATGCAAAACCAAGAACTGCAAAAACAAAACAGAGAAATGAAATTAGGGGTTCAACTGTAAAAATTGTTGCACAAAAAGGTAGTGGAGGAGCTCGTCATGCTAGTAGAAAAGCTCCATTATTCATTGGCGGCGGGGTTGCTCATGGACCGAAAGGAAAAGTTTATAAAGTAAAGAAAATTAATAAAAAAGTAAGAAAATTAGCCTTAGCTCAAACATTATCAAAAAAAAATTCAGATAAAAACCTACATATTTTGTCAGATATTAAAAAAGAGATTAAAAAGACTAAAGAATTTAATAAATTTCTAGAAAAAAATAATTTAGCTAATGCATTAATTATTTCTGACGAGGACACTTTAAAAAATATAGGTAAATCAGCAAGAAATATCAAAAATATAAAGTTAATAAAACAAGAAGGAACTAATATTTATGATTTATTTAAATATAAAAATGTAATCATGACATCTTCATCTGTAAAGAAATTACAAGAAAGGATTTTAAATGAGAAGAATTAATCATATAGACTCTATTAGAAACCCTATCATTACAGAAAAGGCAACCATTTTGTCTGATCAGAATAAGACAGTTTTTAAAGTTCATTCAAAAGCTAATAAGAAAACTATTAAAAAAAATATTGAAAAGTTATTCAAAGTTAATGTTATTAAAATTAATATTATTAACCGTAAAGCGAAACTAAAAATGAAGCAAGGAAGAAAATCTTACAAAAGTGGTTATAAAAAAGCGATTATAACTTTAAAAAAAGGTCAAAGTATTGATTTAACAACTGGTATTTAAATATGGCATTAAAAACTTTTAAACCCTATACAAAGTCAACTAGAGGAACAGTAGTTGTAGATAAAAGTGCATTATGGAAGGGTTCTCCATATAAACCTTTAACTCGTGGACAAAATTTTACTGGAGGAAGAAATAATAATGGCCGTATTACCTCTAGACATATAGGCGGTGGTTCAAAACACAAATTTAGAATTATTGATTTTTTTAGGAAAAAGAAAAATATTTCTGCTACTGTTGATAGAATTGAATACGATCCTAATAGAACTGCTTATATAGCTTTAATAACTTATGATGATAAAGAAAAATCATATATAATTTGTCCTCAAGGTTTAAAGCAAGGTGATAAGATTGAGTCTGGAAAAAATGTTGAAATCAAAATAGGAAACTCTCTAGAACTAAAAGATATCCCTCCCGGGACATCTCTACACAATGTGGAACTAATACCTGGAAATGGCGGTAAACTTGCAAGATCTGCTGGTTCTTCAATAACATTATCGGGCTATGACGGAGATTATGCGATATTGAAATTGTCATCAGGTGAAACAAGAAAAGTAAATAGCTCTTGTACTGCTACAATAGGAGTTGTTTCGAACCCAGATCAAAAAAATATTAAGATTGGTAAAGCTGGAAGAAACCGATGGAGAGGTAAAAGACCTCAGACGAGAGGAGTAGCAATGAACCCTGTTGACCATCCACATGGTGGTGGGGAAGGAAAAACTTCTGGAGGAAGAAGTCCAGTATCACCGTGGGGTCAATCTGCTAAAGGTTTAAAAACAAGAAGACCAAAAAGAAGTGATAAATTAATAATAACAAGAAGAAAGAAAAGAAAATAATATGACTAGAGCTGTTTGGAAAGGACCTTTTGTTCACCCAAGTTTATTGAAAAAAATTGATAAACTAAAAGACTCACCAAATAAAAAACCAATTAAAACTTGGTCTAGGAATTCTACAATAATTCCTGATTTTGTAGGACATAGTTTTATGATTCACAACGGCAAGTCTTTTATACCTATAACTATTTCTGAGGAAATGGTTGGTCATAAACTAGGTGAATTTGCACCTACTAGAACCTTTAAAGGCCATACACCAGCAGATAAAAAAGCTGCAGCTACTGCTGCTACAACGGCAACTAAACCTGAGCCATCTAAGGGCGGAGGAGATAATGCAAAAAAATAATACAACAGTTAAGGCAATTAATAAAAATGTTAGATCTAGCCCAAGAAAGTTAGCTCTAGTGCTAAATTACATTAAAGGAAAAAAAGCTGATTTAGCTCTAAGAGATTTAGAATTTACTAGAAAAAAAATAGCTAAAGATGTTAGCAAAACAGTGAAGTCAGCGATTTCAAACGCAGAAAATAACCATCAATACGATATAGACAATTTGTTTGTTAAAGAAGCTTATGTTGGAAAATCTCTTGTAATGAAACGATTTAGACCAAGGGCAAAAGGAAGAGCTAGTCCAATTAAGAAACCATTCAGTAGAATAACGATTATACTTGAAGAAAAAAAAGAAAAAAAGGAGTCTAAATAATGGGACAGAAGATTAATCCAATAGGTTTAAGATTAGGAATTAATAGAGGTTGGGACTCAACTTGGTTTGCGAAGAAAAAAGATTTTGGAAGATATTTAATTGAAGATTTTAAGGTAAGGAATTATATTAAAAAAAACATAGTTAATTCAGGTGTTTCAGAAATTATAATAGAAAGATCCTCAAAAAAATGCACTGTTTCAATTCATACTTCTAGACCAGGATTTGTTATTGGAAAAAAAGGAGCTGACATTGAAAAGATTAAAAAAAATATCACAAAAATTACTGGTGGCGATGTTAATGTAAACATTAAAGAAATAAAAAAACCTGAGCTAAATTCTAATTTAGTTGCAGAAAATATTGCTCAACAACTAGTAAAACGAATTGCTTATAGAAGAGCAATGAAAAGGGCCATGCAGTCAGCAATGAGATTAAATGCAAAAGGAATTAAAGTTATGTTGAGCGGCAGATTGGCAGGAAATGAAATAGCTAGAACAGAATGGTTAAGAGAAGGAAGCATACCTTCTCACACACTAAGAGCAGATATTGATTATGGTTTTGCTGAAGCTTTAACTACATATGGAATAATTGGCGTTAAAGTTTGGATTTATAAAGGCGAACTAATGGCAAAAGATATAGAAAAAGAAAAAAAAGAAAGGGTTAAAAATGCTACAACCAGTAAGAACTAAATACAGAAAAGCATTTAAAGGCAGAATTCATGGGAAAGCTTCGAGAGCCATAAAACTGAATTATGGACAATTTGGACTTAAAGCAATGGAACCAGAGAGAATAATTGGAAAGCAAATCGAGTCAGCTAGAGTTGCGCTAACAAGATATATGAAAAGAACAGGTAAAGTATGGACTAGGATATTTCCTAATATACCTGTATCAAAAAAACCAACAGAAGTTAGAATGGGTAAAGGTAAAGGTTCACCAGAATATTACGCATGTAGAGTAAAGCCTGGAAGAATAATTTTTGAAGTAGATGGAGTAACTGAAGAAGTAGCAAAAGTCGCCCTCTACAAAGCTTCTGCAAAATTACCAATTAAAACTAAATTTATAAAAAGATAATTTTATGGGAAAAAAAGAAGATAAAAAATTAACAAAAGATCAAGCCCAAAAAAAGATTCAAACTTTGAAAAAAGATTTGTTTAATATAAGGTTTAAAAAAATTAATAACCAAATTGAAAATCCTGCACAATATAATGAGATAAAGAAAAATATTGCTAGATTATACACAACGATAAAGAGCATTAAATGACAAAAAAAGTTTTAAAAGGGATAGTAACGAGTGCAAAAAACAACAAGACCGTTGTTGTTGAAGTCACTAGAAAATTTAAACATCCTTTTTATGAAAAAATAATAAAAAGAACAAAAAAATATCACGCTCATGATGAAAATAATAAATTTAAAGAAGGAGAAAAAGTTGCGATAATTGAATGCAAACCAATCTCTAAGAAAAAAACTTGGCAGGTATTAAAATAATGATTCAAGTACAAACAGAGCTAATGGTAGCTGACAACACAGGAGCTAGAAGAGTCGAGTGTATTAAAGTATTGGGCGGCTCTAAAAGAAGATACGCCTCAGTTGGAGATCTAATAGTTATAAGTGTTAAAGACGCTATACCAAAGGGAAAAGTAAAAAAAGGAACAGTGCACAAAGCTGTAGTAGTAAGAACAAGAAAAGGGATTTACAGAGACGATGGATCCAAAGTGCAGTTCGATGCAAACGCAGTGGTATTAACGGATGAAAAAGGTGAACCTATTGGAACGAGAATTTTTGGACCAGTTACAAGAGAACTAAGAACAAGAGGACATACAAAAATTATTTCTCTTGCTCCGGAGGTACTTTAATATGATTTTGAAAAAAGGAATACAGGTGAAAATTATATCAGGTAAAGATAAAGGAAAAACCGGAGAGATTTTAGAGATAAATAGAAAATTAAATAAGATTAAAGTTAAGTCAATTAATATGATTAAAAAACATTTAAAACCAACTAAGGAAAATAAGGGTGGAATAGTTTCAAAAGAGAGTTTTATTGATCAATCAAATGTTAAAAATTTAGATCAAACCAAAAAAGAAAAAAAAATAGCAGGTAAAAAATGATACCAAGGTTAAAAGCAACATATGAAAAAGAAATTATTAGCAAATTAATGGGCAAGCTCAATTTTAAAAATAAGCATGAGGTTCCAAAAATTGAAAAAATAATACTAAACATGGGACTTGGTGAAGACGCTTTGGATGGAAAAAAACTAAAATCTTGTGTTGAAGATATGGGGTTAATAGCTGGTCAAAAACCTATAATTACAAAATTTAAAAAATCTATTTCTAATTTTAAAACAAGAAAAGGTTCGAACGCTGGTGTAAAGGTAACATTAAGATCTTATAAGATGTACGAGTTTATTGATAGATTAATAAATATTGCTCTTCCAAGAATAAAAGATTTCAGAGGATTGACACCTAAAGGTATAGATAGCTCTTGTAATTATTCCTTTGGAATTAAAGAACATATTATATTTCCAGAAATTAACTTTGACAAAGTTGATAAGATAAGAGGTCTAGATATAACGATTGTGACAACAAGCAAAACAAAAGAGGGTGCTTTGGAGCTACTTAAAGAATTTAATTTTCCATTAACAAACAAAAAAAACTGAGGCAAATATGGCTAAAACAAGCGCAATACAAAAAAACCTAAAAAGAATAAAGTTAGTAAAAAAATATGCAAATAAAAGAGCTGCATTAAAAAAGATAATAAAAAACAAAAAGTTAGAATTGTCAGAGAGATTTGCAGCACAATTAAAATTAAATAAATTACCCAAAAATTCTGCAAAAATAAGAGTTAGGAATCGATGCGAAGTTTCGGGTAGACCTCATGGAGTTTACAGAAAGCTAAGAATATCAAGAATAGCTTTAAGAGATATGGCATCTTCTGGTAAAATTCCTGGAATAACTAAATCAAGCTGGTAGGAGAATTATGACATTAACAGACCCAATAGGAGATATGTTTTCAAGAATAAGAAACGGTCAAATGAGATTACTTAACTCAATAAATATACCTTCCTCTAATTTTAGGAAGAATATTTTAAAAATATTGAAAGAAGAAGGGTATATAAAAGATTACTATATAGAAAAATCTGAAAATAATAAAATTAATTTAAAGATTAACCTTAAATATTATGAAGGAGATCCGGTAATAAAAGAAATCAAAAGGATTTCAAAACCAGGTCGAAGAGTTTACTCAAGAGCAAATAGTATTCCTAGAGTTATGAACGGATTAGGACTAGCAATTCTCTCAACACCAAAGGGTGTAATGAGTGATACTGAAGCTAGAAAAAATAACATAGGCGGAGAGATAATTTGTAGGGTATTTTAATGTCTAAAATTGGAAAAAAAAATATAATAATACCAAAAGAGTCATCTATTAAAATAGAGGGCCCTAACTTAACTATTAAAGGACCAAAAGGTTCTAAGACTTTGAGTATAAATGACAAAATTTTTTCATCGAAATTAAATGAGAATGCATTTCAAATTTTACCTTTAAATAAAAAGGTAGATAAAAAAACTTCTATAATGTGGGGTACTTACAGAAGCCTAATTAATAATGCAATTACTGGTGTTTCAACCGGACATGAAAAAGTATTAGAGTTAAATGGCGTAGGTTTTAGAGCAAATATTAAAGGTGAAAATCTTAATTTACAAATAGGCTTTAGTCATGATGTTAATTTTAAAATTCCAAAAGATATTAAAATTAGCGTAGAAAAACAAACTACAATAAAAATTAATGGAGTTGATAAAGATTTAGTTTCCAAAATAGCTGCGGATATCACAAGCCTTAAACCAGTGGAACCTTACAAAGCTAAAGGTATAAAAGAAAAAGGTAAGTTTGTGCTTAGAAAAGAAGGTAAGAAAAAATAATGAAAAAAATTAATAACAGAGTTAAAAGAAAATTAAGAAACAGAAAAAAACTTAAAGATGTTAATACTAATAGATATAGAATTTCTGTCACTAAATCATTAAAAAATTTTTCTGTTCAAATAATCGATGACAAACAAAAAAAAACTTTAGTTTCAGCATCATCGATTGAAAAAGATATCAAAAAGAATAAAGTAAAAAAAATTGAAAAATCTAGCTTAATAGGAGAAATTTTAGCTAAAAGAGCTAAAGAAAAAAATATAAACGAAGTATACTTTGATAGAGGCGGATATAAATATCATGGTAGAATAAAAGTTTTTGCTGAAACTTTAAGAAAAAATGGATTAAAATTTTAATTATGGCTGAAAATAAAAAAATTGAGAGTGATATAAAAGAAAAACTAGTTGCTATTAACAGAATTACCAAAGTAGTTAAAGGTGGGCGGAGATTTGGGTTCGCTGCTTTAGTAGTTGTTGGAAACCAAAAAGGATCTGTTGGAATTGGTCAAGGTAAATCTAAGCAAGTTCCTGATGCTATAAAAAAAGCTACTGAGGTTGCAAAAAGAAATCTAATTCAAATTCCTCTTAAAGAAGGAAGAACCCTACATCATGATGTAACAGGAAAAAATGGATCTGGAAAAGTATTTATGAGAACAGCCCCAGCTGGAACAGGTATAATAGCCGGAGGAGCAATAAGATCTGTATGTGAAGTTTTGGGTGTTCAAGATGTAGTGGCAAAATCTCTTGGCTCAGCAAATCCTCATAATGTTTTAAAAGCTTGTGTTAACGGATTAAAATCTCAAAACTCTCCAAAAATTTTATCCGCGATTAGAGGAAAAAAGATAGCAGACATTATTTTAAAGAGAGAGGCTAAACAATGAAACTAAACAGTCTTGTAAAAAATAATAAGAAAAAATTAAGAGTAGGCAGAGGCATAGGTTCTGGCAGAGGTAAAACATCCTCGAGAGGACATAAAGGTCAAAAATCTAGATCAGGTGTAGCAATTAAAAGTTTTGAGGGAGGTCAAATGCCATTATATAGACGCTTACCAAAAAGAGGTTTTAAATCATTAAGTAAGAAAAATATGGCTATTTTGAATTTATCTAAAATTCAAAATATCTATGAAAAAAATAAAAACGAATTTAAGAGTTCTTTAGACTTAAAATCCCTTAAAGAAAAAAAAATTATAAATAAAAAATATTTAAAGTTAAAAATATTAGGCACCGGAGAACTCAAGACAAAAATTGATATTACTGCTCATTTTGCATCAAAACAGGCTCAAGAAAAAATTACAAAAGCAGGCGGTAAATTAAACATTATTAAAAAATAATTTAATATGTCTAGTGAAAATTTAAATACTGCAGGAGCTTTTAGTCAGGCAAAAGATTTAAAAAATAGAATTTTATTTACTGTTTTACTTCTAATTGTATATAGACTAGGTACTTACGTCCCACTTGCAGGCATAGATCCTCAAGCTTTAAAAGAAATTATGGCATCAAGTCAAAAAGGACTTCTTGGAATGTTTAATATGTTTTCAGGTGGAGCAGTAACAAGGATGGCTATTTTTGCTTTAGGAATAATGCCTTATATTTCTTCATCAATTATAGTTCAACTATTAACAGGTGTTTCTGATTATTTTAAAAGTTTAAAAGAACAGGGTGAAATTGGAAGAAAAAAGATTACACAAATTACTAGATATGGAACAGTTCTAATCGCTTGCTTACAAGGATATGGCGTATCAGTTGGATTAGAGAATGCAGGAAATTTAGTAATTGAACCAGGCCTAAGCTTTAAGATTATTACTACTATCTCTCTAGTTGCTGGAACAACTTTTTTAATGTGGCTTGGTGAGCAAATAACTTTAAGAGGGGTAGGAAATGGTATTTCATTAATAATATTTTCTGGAATAGTAGCTGAAATACCTAGGGCCTTAGCTTCTACATTTGAGTTAGGAAGAACCGGCGCTCTGTCAGCTTTAATGATAGTGGGAATATTTATTTTAGTTATACTAACAGTATTGTTTATCGTATTTTTTGAAAGAGCAATGAGAAAGATCTTAATAAATTATCCTAAAAGACAAGTTGGAAATAAAATGTATGGTGGAGAATCTTCTCATTTACCATTAAAAATAAATACAGCTGGAGTTATTCCAGCAATATTTGCTTCTGCTTTATTATTACTGCCAATAACACTTACAAACTTTGGACTTGCTGAGTCAGATCTATCTATAAAAATTTCATCAATGTTTACCCAAGGTCAGCCTCTATATATGCTGTTGTATGCGTCAGGTATTATATTTTTTGCATTTTTTTATACTTCAATTGTTTTTAATCCAAAGGAAACAGCAGAAAATTTAAGAAAGTACGGCGGTTACATACCTGGAATTAGACCAGGAGAAAGAACTGCTGAATACATTGAAAGTATTCTTATTAGGTTAACAACTGTAGGATCTTTATATTTAACATTCGTTTGCTTAATGCCAGAATTTTTAATTGCAAAATATCCCATTCCATTTTATTTAGGTGGAACATCTATTTTGATAGTTGTTGTTGTTGCTATGGATACTGTTACGCAAGTACAAACAAGATTAATGAGCTCCCAATATGAATCATTAATTAGAAAGACTAAATTTGGAAAATAATTAGTATTATGAATCTAATTATATTTGGCCCTCCAGGCGCAGGAAAAGGTACTCAAGCTGATTTTATTGTAAATAAGTTTAGCTTATATAAATTATCAACAGGGGAAGTTTTAAGAAGCGAAATTAATAATAAAACTGAATTAGGAGAAAAAATTTCATCTATTATAAATTCAGGTTCTTTTGTTTCGGACGATATAGTTAAAAAATTAGTCGAGAATTTTATTTCAGATAATAAATATAGGGATAGATTAATCTTTGATGGCTATCCAAGGAATTTAAATCAAGCTAAAACTTTAAAAGAATTGCTTAATAAATATCAGCAAAAAATTGATCTAGTTCTACAATTATCAGTCTCCTTGGATACTATTAAAAAAAGAATTCTAGAAAGACAAACTCTTGAAAAAAGAGCTGATGACAGTGAAGAAATAGCAATTAAAAGGTATAAAACTTATGAAAAATCTACCGAACCTGTCATTGAATTTTATAAAAAATTGAATTTATTAAAGGTGATTGATGGGGAGAGGTCAATAGATCAAATAAATAAAGAAATTAGCGATATTATTACCCTTATATAGAGTTGACTTTAAATAATTAGGCAATATAAATACGGCTTTGGAACTTTAACTCATTTTAATATGGCTCGTATAGCAGGAATCAATATTCCACAAAATAAAGTTGTAAGCATAGCCTTAACTTATATTCATGGAATCGGACCATTTTCTTCTAAAAAAATTTGCGAAAAACTAAATATACCTTCTTCAAAAAGAGTAAATGAACTGACCGAAGAACAGGTATTAAAGATTAGAGAATTTATTGATGCAAATCATAAAGTTGAAGGAGATTTAAGAAGAGAAGTTTCAGTTAACATCAAACGTTTAGTAGATTTAGCTTGTTATAGAGGAACAAGACATAAAAAAAAACTTCCTGTACGTGGCCAAAGGACTCAATGTAATGCCAGAACGAGAAAAGGAAAAGCAATAGCGATTGCTGGAAAAAAATTAACACCTCTTAAAAAATAGATTTATAAATTTTAATGAATAAAAAAGATCAAAAAGTAGATAAAAAAGTTGAGGGTAAAAAAGTAGAATTAGTAAAAAAAGAAAGTACTTTTAAAAAAAAGAAAAAAGTTAAAAAAAATATTTCCTCAGGTATAGCTTATGTTTACTCAACTTTTAATAATACAATTATTTCTATAGCCGATGAAAGTGGAAATGTTATTTCTTGGTCCTCTGCTGGAGCTAAAGGCTTTAAAGGCTCTAGAAAATCTACTCCTTATGCCGCTCAAGTTGCTGCAGACGATGCAGGAGCAAAAGCTTATGAACAAGGCTTGAGGACACTAACGGTTCAGGTTAAAGGACCTGGATCGGGAAGAGAAACAGCCTTAAGATCATTACAGTCAAAAGGATTTAAAATTTTATCAATAAAAGATACAACGCCAATGCCACACAATGGGGCGAGACCACCAAAAAGAAGGAGAGTATAAATGCAAACTACATCAAGTATTATAGATAAAAATTGGAAAGCTTTAATTAAACCAGATAAATTAGAAATCACAAGTAACGAAGATAAAACTATTGCAAAAGTTGTTGCAGAACCACTAGAAAAAGGATTTGGTCAAACAATTGGTAACTCTTTAAGAAGAATTTTACTTTCGTCTATACAAGGCGCAGCTGTTAGCGCTATTCAAATAGACGGCGTACTTCATGAATTTTCATCAATCAAAGGGGTTAGAGAAGATGTTACAGATATTGTATTAAATGTTAAAAATTTAGCGATAAAATCTTCTTCTACAAGTCCCAAAAAAATTATTTTAGACATAAAGGGGCCTAAAGAAGTAAAAGCAAAAGATATTACTCTTGTGCCAGAGGTAGAAATTTTAAACCCAGATCAAACAATATGTAACTTAGATGAAAAAACTAACTTTCACATGGAGTTAATGATTAGCAGTGGAAAGGGTTATGTTGCTGCCCCTAAGAATAGATCTGAAGAAAGTCCTTTAGGATTGATTTCAATAGATTCATTATTTAGCCCAGTAAAAAAAGTTTCATTTTCTGTAGAAAATACCAGAGCAGGAAGTGCCCTTGATTATGATAAATTAGTTATGACAGTAGAAACTAATGGAACTATTGCTGCGGAAGATGCAATAGCCTATTCGGCTAGAATTTTTCAAGATCAATTGTCAATGTTTGTTAACTTTGAAGATCCTAAAGAGATTATTAAAGAAGTTAAATCTTCAGAACCAGAATTTAATAGAAATTTATTGAAAAGAGTCGAGGAACTTGAACTTTCTGTTAGATCAATGAATTGTCTTAAAAACGATAATATTATTTATATAGGTGACTTAGTTCAAAAAACTGAACCAGAAATGTTAAGAACACCAAATTTTGGTAGAAAATCTCTTAATGAGATTAAAGAAGTATTAAATACAATGTCATTATATCTTGGAATGGAAATACCAAACTGGCCACCAGATAATATTGCTGAATTATCAAAAAAACTTGAAGAAAATAACTACTAATGAGACACGGCATTGGTTACAGAAAGCTAAATAAGACAAGCGAACATAGAAAAGCTTTGTTTAAAAATATGCTTAATTCTCTCATTAAATATGAACAAATTATTACTACATTACCAAAAGCTAAAGAGCTAAAACCACAAATAGATAAAGTAATTACAATTGGAAAAAAGAACATACTAAGCAACAAAAAAAGACTTTTTTCTAAACTTCAAAATAAAAAATCTGTTACAAAAGTATTTGATGAATTATCTAAAAGATATAGCTCAAGAAAAGGTGGATATTGTCGAGTTTTAAAAGCTGGATTTAGAACTGGAGATGATGCGCCCATGGCTGTTATTGAATTAGTAGACAGAAACCCTGAGGCTAAAAAAGTTGATAAACCAAAAAAAATTGCCAAAAAAGAAAGCGAACAAAAAGTAGATCAAAAAGTAGCAAGCAAATAGTTTTAGCTCTACATGGGAAAAACCTATACTGTTGAAAAAGATTACCAAAACACACGTTTTGACAAATGGTTTAAAGCCAAAATAATAAATCTTCCCCAATCATTAATAGAAAAAATTATTAGATTAAATAAAGTAAAAATTAATAGAAAAAGAGTAAAATCCTCTTATAGAGTAAAATGCGGGGATATCGTAGAAGTATATGACATCTCAAAATTTAAAGAAAATTATAGACCTAAAATATCAAAATACAAACCCTCAAAAAAAGAAGTAAATATCTATGATGATTTTATTATAGAAAATAATGAAAATTTTATAATTATAAATAAACCAGCTGGAATAGCGGTTCAATCAGGAACAAAATCTTTTAAGAATATTATCGATATATTAAAAGACACAAAATACTTTGTTAATCATAAGCCTTATATTGTTCATCGTTTAGACAAAGAAACTTCTGGTATTTTAATTGTAGCGAAATCAAGAGAATATGCTCAATTATTTACTTCTCTGTTCAGAATAAGAAAGATACATAAAACATATGTGGCATTAACTTATGGTAAAGTTTCCAAATTAAAAACTATTCTTAAAGACGATCTAGTTTTATATGAAAATAATAGAAAAATAATACAAAAAGCAATTTCCTATTTAAAAGTTCTAAAGTCTTCTGATAGTTATTCTTACGTTGAATTAAATCCAATCACTGGAAGAAAACATCAATTGAGAAAGCAACTTTATAATATTGGCAACCCTATAGTAGGGGATAATAAATATTTTATTAATAGAAAATTAAATAAAAAGAAGTCAAAAAACAATAATTTGATGTTGCATGCATATAAAATAAAATTTATGATAAATAACGTTCAATATAATTTTAAGGCAAAGTATAATAAAGATTTTGAAGATTTTTTTAAAAGAGAGTTTTAAATATTATCTATATTTTTAATAAATATATTTTTTAATTTTTTTTCAACATTTTTGATTAATTTTTTTTTTTCATTATATATAGATGTAATTTTTTGATTGTTTAATCCGCAAGGAATAATTTTATGATATTGTTTTAGATTATTTTTTATATTTATCGAACATCCATGGTAAGCAACCCATTTAGACACCCTTAAGCCAATAGCAGCTATTTTTTTTTTCTTTACCCAAATACCAATGTTTGTTTTATCTTTTTTTCCTTTAATTTTGTAAAGTAATAAAAATTCAATAATGCTTTTCTCGATTGTACTTATTAATTTTCTAATATCTTTTTTTCTTTTATTTAAATCCAAAACAAAATAGATAATTTTTTGTCCAGGGTTATGCAGAGTAATTTTTCCACCTCTATTTGTACTGATAATTTTAATTTTTTTATCTAGAACTTCAGAGCTTTTAGATCTAATACCTGCCGTATAAGAAGTAGGATGTTCTAAAATCCATAACAACTCTCTACCTTTATTAGCTTTCACTTTCTCAACACGTTTATTAAGAAAATTCATCGCAAATTTGTAGTAAATAGGTCTTTTACTTATTTTTATTTCTATGCTCATTTAGTTTGAAATTTATCATTTTATGGACTATTAGTCTCAAAAAACAATCAGAGGTGTTTATGACTTTAGTAAAATCAACAGGAGATAAAAAGGTCAATCTTGATTTTAATAAAGAATTTATTAATACTTTTTCAGAAAAAATACTATCTTCAGATATAAAATTTATCAATCAAACCCTTAAAGATCTGCATGAGTCAGATGTAGCAAACTTAATTGAAAATTTGTCTAATGAGACAAGAACTAAACTCATAGAGTTAGAAGAATTTAATATAGATCCTGACATATTTATCGAATTAAATGAGTCTATTCAAAGTGAAGTTCTTCAACTTTTGTCAACTGAGTCAATAATTAATATAATTAAAAGACTAGAGTCTGATGATTCAATTAAAATATTAGAGAATTTAGAAAAAAGTAAAAAAGAAACAGTTTTAGAAAAATTACCGCCTAAAGATAAATTTCTATTAGAGGAAGGTTTAAGTTACCCAGAAGACTCCGCTGCTAGGATCATGCAAAGAGAATTTACAGCTGTCCCAAGTAACTGGAGTGTTGGTCAAACTATAGATTATTTAAGAGAAAATAAGGATCTTCCTAAAGAATTTTTAGAAATTTTTATTGTTGATAATGAATTTAAACCTGTAGGAACGGTGCCTTCTTCAAGAGTATTAAGAACATCTAGAGAATCAAAAATGAATTCCATTATGACAGAAATGCCAGTTTTGATTTCAGTAAATATGGATAAGGAAGAAGTTGGACACACATTTGAAAGTTATAATTTAGTTTCAGCTGGAGTAGTTAACAAAGATAATAAATTAGTAGGAATGATTACCGCAGATGATGTCGTTACCGTTGTTCAAGAGGAAGCAGAAGAAGATGCATTGAGATTAGCAGGTGTGGGTGATGAAGAAATAACTGATAGCGTTATTATTAAAACAAAAAGAAGATTCAATTGGTTGTTACTAAATTTATTTACAGCATTGCTAGCTACTTGGGTAATTAGTAATTTTGGAGCCTCTATAGAACAAATGGTTGCTTTAGCTTTTTTAATGCCAATTGTTGCATCTATGGGTGGCAATGCAGGAATGCAAACTTTGGCAGTAACGATAAGAGCAATAGCAAAAAAAGAATTATCTACAAGTAACTTTAACCGGGTTGTAGGAAAAGAATTTATTATTGGAATTTTAAATGGGATCATTTTTGCAATTATTACAGCAGTGATCGTACATCTATGGTTTAAAGAAATAAGTTTATCATTATTAATTGGTGTATCTATGATTTTAAATATGATTGTAGCTGGTTTATTCGGAATATTAGTTCCAGTATCTTTAAAAAAAATGAATATAGACCCCGCACTAGCTTCAAGTGTGTTTGTAACTACAATAACAGATGTGATAGGTTTTTTATCTTTTTTAGGATTAGGATCCTATTATTTTCTTAACTAGATATTATCTATCAACCTAGTTTTATTAAGATAAAAAGCAATAAAAATTTTAAATTTATCTTTTTTATTTTTAGGCTTTTTAAGATTTTTTAAATTATATAGTTCGATGTAGTCTATTTTTGTAACGCCTAAATCCAGTAGATCTTTTTTTATGAAATCAAATTTAAAATTAGAAAATTTTTTTTTAATTATTTTTTTTTTATATCTTAGATACTTAACAACATTTGAAGCAATCTTATATTGAGCTTTATTTAAATTATTATTTCTAGTAGAGCAGGCTACACCATTTTTTTCTCTTATAGTTTTACAATTAATGACTTTCGTATTAATTTTTCTCTTTAATATATGCTTACTAATCAGGTAAGATTGCTGAAAGTCCTTAACCCCTAAAAATATATATCTAGGCTCTATTAGTTGTAAAAATCTATTTACAATATTTAAAACACCTTTAAAGTGACCTCTTCTTGATTTGCCACAAAGTTTGTTAGAAAATTTATCTAAAAAAATCTTTTTTTTAACTTTAAAAGCAAAGATATCTTTTAAATTTGGAAGATAAATTAAATCTACATTTAAATTTTTTAATATTTTCAAATCTTTTTTCAAATTACGTGGATAGCTAAGAAAATCATTTTTTTTGTTAAATTGCGTTGGGTTTACAAAGATAGAAACCAATGTTTTGCCCTTAAAATTTTGTGATTTTTTAATTAAAGATATATGACCTTTATGTAAACCACCCATTGTAGGCACAAAAGATATATTTTTGATATTCGAAATCTCTTCTTTTAATTTATGTTTACTTTTAAATATTTTCATTTGTATACTGTGGTGATAATAAGTATTAAGAGAATCATATGATAAAACAAGCAATTATTCCACTAGCAGGTTTAGGAACAAGACTGTTGCCTTTAACTAGTGTAATTCAAAAAGAGTTACTACCATTAAATGGTAAGCCAAATTTAGAGTATATAATGGAAGAATGTGTTGAAGCTGGAATTAAGCAATTTATTTTTATAGTCCCTAAAGATAGACCTACTATAAAAAATTATTTCTTCAATGATAGTTTTTATACAAAATTAATAAAGAAGAAAAAAGATAAAAAATTGAAAAAAATTTTTCAAAGAATTAAAAGATATCAGAAGATGATAAAATTTGTATATCAAAACAAACCTAACGGAACTGGAGCTGCAGTTCTTAAATGTAAAAAATATTTAAAAGATAAACATTTCTTAATGCTTCTTGCAGATGATTTAATCGTTAAAAAAAATTGTTCAAAAGAAATGATTTCTTTACATAAAAAAACACAAGGTTCTGTAATAGCAACTAGAAAAGTTGAAAGAAAAACAGTCTCAAGGTGGGGAATTTTAGGGGTAAAAAACAAAAAAAAATATTCATTCTCAATTAATAGTGTAATAGAAAAACCTAAATTGAAAGAGGCTCCATCAAATTATGCCATAATTGGAAGATATATTTTACCTAAAAAAATTCTTTCTGTTTTAAAAAATCAAAAAAAAGGAAAAGGTGGAGAGATACATATCACAGACGCAATCAAAACTTTAATTCAAAGAGGAGAAAAATTTTATGGAAATATCTTTAAAGGAAAATACTTGGACTCAGGAACTCTTGAGAGCTATGTCAAGTCGAACTTAATAATTTCAAAATTATAATAATAATATGAAATTATGTATGATAGGAACAGGTTATGTTGGTTTAGTAAGCGGCACTTGCTTTGCAGACATAGGAAATCAAGTCTATTGTGTTGATAAAGATACTTCAAAGATAAATAAATTAAATTTAGGAGTTTCACCAATTTATGAGCCTGGATTAGATGAATTAATTAAAAAAAATTATATAGCCAAAAGATTAATTTTTACAACTGATTTAAAAAAAGCTGTGAATTCTTCAGATATAATCTTTATTTGTGTTGGTACACCAACCAAAAAAGGGTCTCTCAATGTAGACTTATCTTATGTTTATAAATCAGCTAAAGAAATAATATCTTCAACAAAAAAAAAGAAAATTATAGTGACAAAATCTACAGTTCCTGTTGGAACAGGCGATGAAATAGAGAAAATAATCAAAAAACTAAAAAAGAAAAATTTTGAAATTATATCTAACCCAGAATTCTTAAGAGAAGGCGAAGCAATTAGAGACTTTAGATACCCTGATCGAATAGTTATAGGTTCAAATAATAAAAAAATATTCAAAAAAATGAGAGCTCTATATACTCCTTTAATAAATAAAGGTGCTAAATTTTTTACAACATCTAGAAGAGGAGCGGAATTGATTAAGTATGCTTCTAATGCTTTTCTTGCTACCAAAATCGCATTTATAAATGAGATATCAAATTTATGTGAAAAAACAGGAGTTAGCGTTGAAGATATATCTTTAGGTATAGGCTCCGATAATAGAATAGGAAGTAGATTTTTAAGAGCGGGCCCAGCTTATGGAGGCTCATGTTTTCCAAAGGATACAAAAGGCTTGGTTTCTATTGGAGACAAAAATAAAATAAATCTTTCAATTGTCAAAACGGTTATAAGATCTAATCAAAATAGAGTGAATTTACACACCAAAAGAGTACATAAAATTATTGGCTCAAATATCAAAAATAAAAAAATTGCTTTCTTAGGTGTTACCTTTAAACCCAATACAGATGATATGAGAGACTCAACAAGTTTGAAAATGATCCCTTATCTTTGTAAAAAAGGAGCAAAAGTATCTTATTATGATCCTTCGGGGAGAAAAAAAGAATTTTCAAAAGTTAAAAATTGTAAATATGAAAATAATATCAAGAATAATTGCAAAAATGCAGATTTGATTATTTTACTTACTGAATGGGATGAGTTTAAAGCTCTAGATTTTAAAAAAATTAATCCGAATAAAAATTTTAAAATTTATGATTTAAGAAATTTATATAGCCCAGAACAAATGAAAGAGAAGAAATTAAAATATTACTCTGTAGGAAGACCTAATATCAATTAATCTCAAATATTGCATCAACTTCAACAGCTACACCTAATGGTAAGCTATTAGAGCTTATAGCCGCTCTAGTATGAAGTCCTTTCTTATCAAATATCTTAGCAATAATTTCTGAAGCGCCATTTATGATTTTAGGCTGATCTATAAAGTCATCTGTAGAATTTACATATCCAGTCAATTTTACACATGATTTTACTTTTGAGAGATCATCATTGCATGCTTTTTTAACTTGAGAAATTATAGCTAATCCACATCTTTTTGCTGCATTATATCCCTCTTCAACATTTAAGTCTTTTCCAACTTTTCCCTTAATAAGCTCTCCATTTTCATTTATTGAAATTTGTCCCGAAATGTAAAGTAGGTTTTTCACAATTTTTGTAGCAACATAACTGCCTACTGGATTCTTTGGTTCAGGGAGTTTTATATTAAGTTCTTTGATTTTTGAATCAATTGACATTATTATTTTTTAGGTATTTTTTTAAGAACTTCATTTTTACCTTTGATAACTTTATCTTTAACTTTATTTATTTGTTCTTTTGATTCATCTAAACCCTTGCTTTGAAAACTTTTAGTATCATCTATAAATTTTTTTGTCTTACATTTTAGATCAAATTTTTTACAATTTGTCTCATTAGCTAATAATGAGGTGTTCAAAAAAACTATCAAAAGTGTAGATAAAAATATTTTAATCATTTTTTTCTTTTTTTCTTTTTTGTTTTATCATATTCTTTTCTTCTTTCTATCAGTATTAAAGCTTCTTCCATAGTTAATTCGTTAGGATCTTTTTCTTCTGGAATTGTTGCATTTAATGATTTGTATTTGATGTACGGTCCAAACTGACCTTTCATCACTCTTACAGGTTTTTTATCTTCTGGATGTTCACCAAGATCTTTAATCATAGAAGAAGAAATTCTTCCAGGTTTTGCTTCTGCAATCATCGTAATCGCTCGATTAATACCTATTGTAAAAATTTCTTCAACATTTTCTAGTCTAGCTGATTTATTTTCACATTTTAAGTAAGGACCAAATCTTCCTGAGTTTAATGTAATGTCTTTACCTGTATCAGGATTTTGCCCTAGAACTTTTGGAAGAGAGCAAAGAAATTTTGCTTGTTCTAAACTAACGTTATCAACCTCAATACCTTTAGGGATTGAGACATTTCTTAGATGATCATTTTCTTTTTTTTTCTTTTTTCTTCCTTTTTTTTTAGGCTCTTGAATATTTTCTAATTCTTTTTCGTATTGCAAATAAGGACCAAATCTTCCATTCTTTAAATAAATATCTTTACCAAGATCATTCTGTCCCAATAATTTTGGTTCAGCCAAGTTATATTGAGCGGCGGCTTTTGCTTTTGATAATGGTCTTGTAAATTTACATTCTGGATAATTGGAGCAACCAATAAACGCCCCACCTCTAAAACTATTTTTAAGACTTAACTGGCCATTTGAACATAATTTACATTTTCTATCTATTGAGTCGTTAGAATCTCTATCAAATATGAGAGCACCCAAGCTGTCATTTAATAAATCTAATACTTCACGAGTTCTTTTTTCTTTTACTTTTCCAACATTTTCATAGAAGTCTTTCCAAAAATTATTTAAGACTTCAATCCATTCAATTTTTCCACTAGTGATCTCATCTAATTGATTTTCTAAATCTGCCGTAAAATTATAATCAACATATTTAGAGAACAATTTTTCTAGAAAAGCCGAAATTAATTTCCCTCTATCTGTTGGATGAAATCTCTTATTTACTTGTTCTACGTAATTTCTAGTTGATAATACTGATATTATGCTTGCATAAGTTGAAGGTCTTCCAATACCAAGTTCTTCCATTTTCTTTACTAAACTTGCTTCTGAGTATCTCGGAGGAGGGTCAGTAAAATGCTGTTCATCATTTAGCTTAAGTATATTAATTTCTTCACCGACCTCAACTATAGGTAATATATTTTTAGCATCTTCATCTGTTTCTTGAACTTGATAAACTTTTAAAAATCCCTCAAACTTTATTACAGATCCACTTGCTCTAAAATTTATATTATTATCTTTGGAAGATATAATAATAGTATTTCTATCAAATTCTGCAGGATTCATTTGAGAAGAAAGAGCTCTACTCCATATTAATTCATAAAGTTTGTATTGATCTGTATTAACGTATTTTTTAATGTCAACAGGTTTTCTCTTAATATCTGTAGGTCTTATAGCTTCATGGGCTTCCTGGGCATTTTTTGCTTTTTTTCCAGTGTAACTATTAGGTTGCGCCGGTAAGAATTCATTTCCAAAATCTTTCTTAATTAAATTTCTAAATTCACCTATAGCTTCCTGAGAAATATTTGTTCCATCAGTCCTCATATAAGTAATTAGCCCTGTAGTTTCACCCTCAATGTCAATGCCTTGATATAATCTTTGAGCTATTTGCATTGTTCTAGAGGCTCCAAAACCAAACTTTCCTGAAGCAGTTTGCTGCAAGGTAGATGTGGTGAACGGTGCTAGTGGATTTCTTTTAAATATCTTTGTATTTACATCCTTTACTGTAAATTTTGATTTATTTATAACACTAATGGCTTTATCAATTTCATTTTTATTTTTAAATGTAAATCTTTCAATTTTCTCTCCATTAAACAAACTTAATTTTGATAAAATATTTTTATTATTTTTATTTGTAAAATCTGAAGTTAAAGTCCAATATTCTTCTGGTTTAAATAATTCAATTTCTTTCTCTCTTTCCGTTATTAACTTTAAGGCAACTGATTGGACTCTTCCTGCAGATTTTGAACCAGGTAATTTAGTCCAAAGTATTGGAGATATATTAAACCCCACAAGGTAGTCCAAAGCTCTTCTTGCTAGATAAGCTTCTACTAATGGTAAATGTATTTCTCTAGGATTTTTTATTGCTTCTAAAATTGCATTTTTAGTTATCTCATTAAACACTACTCTTTCTAAATTTTTACCTTTAAGTAATTTTTTTGACTCTAAAACTTTTTTAACATGCCAGGCAATTGCTTCACCCTCTCGATCAGGGTCGGTTGCTAAAATTATTTTATCAGAGTCTTCAGCTGCATTAGTTATTTCTTTTAGATATTTTTTTGAAAAGGAGTCAATTTCCCATTGCATTTCAAATTTATTTTCAGGATCAACTGATCCATTTTTTGAAGGCAAATCTCTTATATGTCCATAGCTAGCTAAAACTAAATAATCTTTCCCTAAATATTTATTGATCGTTTTAGCTTTTGCTGGACTTTCAACTATTACTAAATTCATTATTTTATTTTATTTTCAAATAAAATTGATTTTGTCAAATTTTATATTGAAAAGTTAGTAAAGACAGGAATTATAACTTGATTTTTGTCTCACTTGAATCTTTCAATCTAACAATATTTTCTCTGTGCGTGTAGAGAATTATTATAAAAGTTATAAATAAAAAAATACTGAGTGTAATGTTATTTAAAAATATTGAGTATACAAAAACAATTAAAGCTCCAATCATTGATGATAATGAAGAATATTTAAAAATAAATGATATTAACAGCCAAGTTAATCCAAAAATAATTCCGAACTTAAAAGATAATGCCAATAAAATTCCTAAATAAGTTGCTACACCTTTTCCTCCTTTAAATTTTAACCAAACAGGAAATATATGACCGATAAAACAAATTAATGCAGAAAAATAAACTAAATCATTAAAATATTTTGAAGTAATTATAACTGAGACATATCCTTTTAAAATATCAAATATAAGTGTAGCAATCGCTAAAGATTTTTTTCCTGTTCGTAACACATTAGTTGTGCCTATGTTACCAGAGCCAACTTTTCTAATGTCTTTTCTTAAAAAAACTTTGGTTATGATTAAACCAAATGGTATTGCACCTAAGAAGTACGAATAAATTAAAACTAATATTATTTCAAGATTCATTATTGATTGAATACTAATTCACCATTTAAAAAAGTCATTAAAACTTTACCTTGTAATTTTCTTCCTTCAATTGCTGTATTTTTAGATTTTGATTTTAATTTTTCTGCTTTTACTGCCCAAGGGGCATCCAGATCAAGAACACAGATATCACCGTCTGAACCTTTTTTTAAGGTTCCTTTATTAATTTCCAAAATCTTTGCAGGGTTTATAGTTAACACCTCAATAATCTTATTCAAAGGAAGGGACTCATTATGGTGCATTTCTAAAGCGAGTGGCAGCAAAGTTTCAATACCTATAGCTCCTGTAGCAGCTTGAGAGAACGGCAATCTTTTGCTTTCTTCATCTTCAGGTATATGATCTGACACTATCACATCTATTAAATTTTCTTTTATTCCTTGAACAAGTGATAATCTGTCTTCCTCTAATCTTAAAGGGGGAGATAGTTTTAAAAAAGTCTTAAACTCACCAATATCATTTTCATTTAACGAAAGATTATTAATCGAAACTCCTACAGTAAATTTTTTCCCATTACTTTTATTTTTTTTAATAACCTCAAGTGATTTTTTTGATGAGATTTGATTTATATGATATCTACAGGGGTATTCGCTTAATAAAGAGAGGTCTCTTTCAATAATTATTTTTTCTGCTATTTGAGAAACCCCCTCAAGACCTAATCTTGTAGCTATTTCCCCATCATTAATACAAGAATTCTTTGACAACTCGTAATCTTCAGCATGTTGCATAATTAAAACTCCAATATCTGAAGCATAATCCATAATTCTTGCCATTAGCTCAGTATTTTGAACAGTTTTATTTACATCACTAAATCCAACTATTCCTCTCAAAGAAAGAAGACCAAACTCAGTCATTAACTTTCCTTCAGCTTGTTTTGTAATTGATGCGCACGGAAAAAGATTAACTGTTGCTTTATCCCTTCCTCTTCTAATTATAAAGTCTACCATTGAAACATTATCTATAATTGGTTTAGTATTAGGCATTGTTACAATTGAAGTAACTCCCCCAGCTAAAGCTGCTTGACTTAATGTTCTAAAATTCTCTTTGTATTCATACCCAGGTTCACCTACAAAGGCCTTCATATCTACTATTCCTGGTATTAACACGTTTCCTTTAATATCAAATATCTCAGCTGAAGATTCAGCGTCTGATTTTTTAACTTTTTTACCAATTGCTTTTACTTTTCCATTTTTGTCTAAAATTAAAGACCCTGTTTCATCAATTTTTTGTGAGGGGTCTATGATACGAGCATTTATAAAAATTTTTTCTTTCATTTATTTACAGTATATTTTTAAGCAAGCCATCCTTACGGCAACTCCCAATTCGACTTGTTCTTTTACTAAGCTGACATTAATGTCATCTGCTAATTTAGTGTCAATTTCTACACCTCTATTCATTGGGCCTGGATGCATGATCAATGCATCCTTATTTGCATATTTCAGTTTTTCTGGCGTCAAACCAAAAAATTCGTAGTATTCTCTTTTAGACGGAAGAAAAGATCCTTGCATCCTTTCATTTTGCAATCTTAACATCATAACTATATCGCAACCTTCTAATCCTTTTTTCATATTGGTAAATGATTTTACACCTAATCTTTCAATTGATTTTGGCATTAAAGTTTTTGGAGCTATCACATTTACTTCTGCTCCTAACATATTCATTAAGTAGATGTTTGATCTTGCTACTCTTGAATGAAGTATATCTCCACATATTGCTAATTTAAGTCCTTCAATTTTACCTTTTCTGTTTATAATTGTTAAAGCATCTAGTAATGCCTGTGTGGGATGTTCGCGTCTACCATCACCAGCGTTTATTACTGCACAATTTACTTTTTGAGATAATAAATTTGGAGCTCCAGAGTCTTGATGTCTAATTACAATAAGATCAGGATGCATTGCATTTAAAGTCATTGCTGTATCAATAAGAGTTTCACCTTTTTTAAGAGCTGAGTTATTCATATTCATAGTCATGACATCGGCTCCTAATCTTTTTCCAGCTAAATCAAAGGAACTTTGTGTTCTAGTAGACGGCTCAAAAAATAAATTTATTTGAGTTTTTCCTCTTAATGTATCTAATTTCTTAGAAGGACTTCTGTTTAAGTTTATAAATTCTTTTGCTTCTTTTAAGATTTGTTTAGCTTCCTGAACTGATAGATTTTGTATACCCAGAAGATGTTTTGGAGGGTTTTTAATAGCTGAAGTTTTTTTTCTTACTGCCATTAAAATCAACTCTATAGGCCTTTTACTATATTATATCAAGTATTTTTTTTGTGATAAAAATCTAACACTCCTTGAAGTATAAATTGTGCTGCATTCTGATCTAATTTCTTGACCTTTTTTGAAGAATTGATAGCTAATTCATTGGATAAATTGAAGGCCCCTTGGCTTGATAATCTTTCATCCCATAAAGTGATATTTTCCGTAATATCTTTTGAAAGATTTTTGGCTAAATCTTTAGCTGATTGTGAAGAAGGGCCCTCTGATCCATCCATATTAATTGGATTACCAATAACTATTCCATCAATTTGATTTTCATTAATAATTTTCTTAATTTGAGAAACTAAGTTAACGTAATTTTCTCTAATTATTGTAGTGTAGGGCGTAGCTACAATTTTATTTTCATCAGAAATAGCTATACCGATTCTTTTACCACCAGGGTCAATACCTATTAACCTTGATTTTTTCTTAATTTTTTCAATAAATACATCAATATCGAGCATGAAATTAACCTAAATTATGATAAAACACATTTAAGTTAACTTATTTCACAAATGTCCTTAGATAAAGAAAAAATTAAACATGTAGCTAAATTAGCCCGAATTTCGGTTGATGAAGCAAAAGTAGATAGTCTGACTAAAGACTTAAACTCAATTTTCAAGTTTATTGAACAATTGAATGAATTAAATACGGATAAAGTTGAACCTTTAAGTTCAATTTTGAATCAATCTTTGAGGTCAAGAAAAGACCAAATAAGTGATGGTAAAATAAGGGAAAAGATATTGAAAAATTCTCCTAAAAAAAATGAAGAGTTTTTTGTAGTACCTAAGGTAGTAGAATAATGAGCGATATAACTAATCAGAGTCTCAAAGAAATTATAGAAAACATAAAAACAAAAAAGATTTCATCATTAGATTTAACTCGAAGCTATATAAAGAATATTGAAGGAGCAAAAAAACTAAATACATTTATTACAACTACTTTCGATCAAGCCTTAGAAAAAGCTAAAAAATTTGATGGTAAGCCAAATTTTGAGCAGACTCTTCCTGGAATACCTCTAGCTATAAAAGATTTATTTTGTACTGAAAATATAAAAACAACTGCAGGAAGTAATATATTAAATAATTTCATTCCATCATATGAGTCAACCGTTACAAAAAATTTGTGGGATAACGGCGCTTTTTTGCTTGGAAAATTAAATTGTGATGAGTTTGCTATGGGATCATCTAATGAAACAAGTTTTTATGGTAATGTTATTAATCCAGTTGGTGATAAATTAGTGCCAGGTGGTTCCTCTGGCGGATCTTCTTCAGCATTAGCTGCTGATCTAACTCCTGCAACTATCGGTACAGATACGGGTGGATCTATAAGGCAGCCAGCTTCTTTTACTGGTACGGTAGGTCTAAAACCAACTTATGGATTATGTTCAAGGTGGGGTATCGTTGCATTTGCTTCTTCATTAGATCAAGCTGGCCCAATGACTAAAACTGTAACTGACTGCGCCATCATGTTAGAAGCTATGTCTGGTTTTGATGAAAAAGATTCAACTTCAATTAATAAAAAAAAAGAATTTTATTCAAAAGATTTAAAAGATTCTGTTAAAGGACTAAAGATTGGTATTCCAAAAGAGTATCGAGTTAATAACATGCCTAAAGAAATTGATGAACTTTGGAACAAGGGAAAACAAATATTAAAAGACTTAGGAGCAAAATTAATAGACATTTCATTACCACACACTAAATATGCGCTACCAACTTACTATATAGTTGCGCCTGCAGAAGCCTCTTCAAATTTAGCAAGATATGATGGTGTGCGTTATGGACATAGATCTAAAAAAGGTGAAGATCTAATTGAGATGT
>QCGX01000011.1 GCA_003278125.1 Pelagibacteraceae bacterium AG-390-C22
AATTTCTCTGATCTTACCCATCTTATATATAATTTTCCAGCTTTTATAGTCTATTGGCATTACGGATAGTCTGCTTTGCTTAATAAGAGGTAGATGAGAAATAGCCTTGGTTTTTTTAATTTTTTCTAATGAAATTGGTGAATTAAATTCTTCCACAAACCTAACTTGAACAGCAAAAAACCTATTTTTTTTGTCTGTTTTATCAGGAAAAGCTTTTTTTATTACTTTTACAATACCAACGATCTCTTTCCCAATGTTTGAATGATAGAAGAAACAAAGATCTCCTACTTTCATTTTCGTTAAATTATTTCTTGCTTGATAATTTCTAACTCCATCCCACGTAGCTCCTTTTGAGCCAGCTTGTTTTTGTTTTGATATAGACCAGACATCAGGTTCAGATTTAAGCAACCAATATTGCATTAAAGTTTTAAACCTGGGCCCTTCATGTAGGGAGCCTTACTATCTAGGGGCCATCTAGATTTTGCAGAAATATCAATACTATCAATTAAGTTTTTTTTAAATCTTTTTATCCCTGCCCATGCTATCATCGATGCATTATCTCCGCAAAATTTAAAGTCAGGATAAATAACTTTACAATTCATCTCCTTTGAAAGTTTTGTTAAATTTTCTCTAATTGATTTATTTGCTGCTACACCGCCAGCCACAATTAACTGAACATTTTTTTCTTTAGTTTTGTTTTTAAATTCTTGAATTGCTATTTTAGTTTTTTTATACAAAATTTTATTAATTGTACTTTGAAAAGACGCAGCAAGATTATATTTTAGTTTTTCATCACCATTTATTTTTTTAGACTCTCTTAACACTGCTGTCTTCAAACCAGCAAAAGATAAGTTACATCCAGCTTTATTAATTATCGGCTCAGGTAATTTAAAGTAATTTTTTTCACCTAATTTAGAAAATTTTTCTACAGCAGGCCCACCTGGATATCCCAAATCTAACATCTTAGCTGTTTTGTCAAAAGCTTCTCCTAGCGCGTCATCAATTGTTGTACCTAGCTGTTCATAATGATTTATATCCTTAACAATTAAATATTGTGTATGGCCACCTGATATTAGTAGAAGTAAATAAGGAAATTCAATTTTATTTTCCAATCCTGGGCTGAGCGCATGACCTTCTAAATGATTTACACCAACAAATGGTTTTTTAGAGAAAGCTGCTATTGATTTTCCTATATTAAGCCCAACTGTAAGACAAACAATTAGCCCCGGCCCAGCAGTTGCTGCAACCCCATCAATTTCTTCTAAGGGAGTTTTGCTGTCCTTCAAAGCCTTATCAATAATAAATTCTATATTTTCTAGGTGAGCTCTTGCAGCCAATTCAGGAACAACCCCGCCAAACTCTTTATGTTCCTCTATTTGACTAGATACCACATTAGACAATACGTCTGCGGTACCTTTTTCATTTTCTCTAATTACTGCAGCAGCGGTTTCATCGCAGCTTGTTTCAATTCCTAAAAAAGTAATTTTTTTACTCATTATTTATACGTTAAAATTTAAAATAGTATAAAATACATTCATCAAATATATAAACTAATAATGAAAAAAATTACAATTGGCTCCAGAGGAAGCAAATTATCCTTAGCTTACGTAGCAAAAGTTAAGAATTTTATTTTAGAAAAATCAAAAGATTTCAAAGATAATGATCTGGTTATAAAAACTATCAAAACCTCAGGTGATATACATTCTGATATAAAATTGTCAGAGATCGGTGGAAAAAATTTATTTTGTAAAGAAATTGAAGAAAATTTGTTAGAAAATAATATTGATATTGCGGTTCACTCTTTAAAAGATATGGAGTCCGAACAACACGAAAACTTAATGATTGGAGCATACATTAAAAGAAATGATCCTCGTGATGTTCTTATTTGTAAAAAAATTAGTAATTTTAATGAACTATCTAAAGGAGCAAAAATTGGATCAAGCTCAAGACGAAGAGAGCTTCAACTAAAAAGAATTAACAAAAATATTTCAGTATTAAATATTAGAGGAAATATTGATACCAGGATACAAAAACTAGAAGATCAAAAATTAGATGCAATTGTTTTAGCTGCAGCAGGAGTAAAAAGTTTAAACTTAGAAAATAAAATAGGTTTAGCCTTTGATATGAATGAAATCCTTCCAGCAGTCGGGCAAGGAATTATTGCTGTTCAATGCAGGAAAGATGATGAGTTTATAAAAAATATAATAAAAAAAATTAATGATAATGAAACTAGTTTATGTGCAATAGCTGAGAAAACAATGCTTCAAACTATAGGTGGTGATTGTGAAACAGCCATAGGCGGAATAGCACAAATTGTAAATAATAAACTTGTATTAAAAGCACAACTATTTTCAGATGAAGGTAATGAAAGTTTTGATTACAACTTTACTGGTAACCATGAAGATGCAGCTTATATTGGAAAAACTGTTGGAGAAAAATTGTTAAGCTTAGCTGGTGATAAATTTAAGAAAAAAAGATGAATATTTTAATAACAAGACCACTAATTGACTCAGAAGACTTAATGGGAAAACTTTTTTCTTTAGGTCATAAGATAATTCATATTCCAACTTTAGAGATATCAGCTGTTAAAACTGAATCTGTGGATATAAAGGAGTATGATGCTCTGATTTTTACCAGCGCAAATGCAATTAGAAATCTAAAAGCTGTAAACGAAGCTAAAAGTAAATTATGTTTCTGTGTAGGATCTATTACAGAAAAAATAGCAAGACAATTAGGCTATCATAATACTCTTTCCGCAGGAGGAACTGTAAACGCATTAAAGAATTTAATTATTAATTCTAATCAAATTAACGAAAAGTCCAAAATAGCTTATTTTTGTGGAGATAACTTAGCCTACGATTTGGATTTAGAACTTAAAAAAGAGGGATTAAAAATCGATAAAATTATTAATTATACATCAAAAAAAATTACCGATTTAAATGACCAAAACAAAAAAATAATCGCCAACCATTGTCCTGACATAATATTCGTTTATTCATTGCGTAGTGGTGAGAGTTTTATAGAAATAACAAGAAATCATTCTCTTTATCCATTAATGACAGGATCCAAAGTAATGTGTATAAGCGAAAAGGTGGCTAATGTATTTAAATCTGATGGATGGAAAAAAGTAGAAGTTTTTAATCCTGGAGAAGAGTTATTAAAATTATAAGGATTTAGAAAAATGAATGTATTAGAAAATTTTAGGGATTTATTTTTAGAAATTTGGCAACAAGGTATTGCTGGAGTTAACTTTACTCAAATTGGATTGGCAATTGCTATATTTTTATTTTTTTTACTATTAAGAGGTTTGATTGCAAAATTTATTCTTCAAAGATTAAAAAACTACGTAGCTAAAACTTCAAATAAATTTGATGATGCTTTAGTAGAAGCATCTGCTGGGCCAGTAAAATTTTTACCAATAGTGCTTGGTATATTTATGGCAACTTCATATATGGATTTTGAAGGAAAAATGTCAGTCTTTGTAGACAACATAAACCGTTCTCTGATTACAATTTTAATATTTTGGTTAATCCATCAAATTGTCGAGCCTATAACCTTTTTAATTAAAAGAGTAGAAGAGTTATTATCTAAGGATTTACTTAACTGGGTTATTAAAGCAAATAAAATTTTAATTATTTTTTTTGGTTTTGCGGCCACACTAGATATTTGGGGAATAAAAATTGCTCCTATAATCGCAGGACTTGGTTTATTTGGCGTAGCTGTTGCTTTGGGGGCACAAGATTTATTTAAAAATTTGATTTCCGGTATTTTAGTTCTAGTAGAAAAAAGATTTAAAATTGGAGATTGGATATATGTGGACGGCATTATTGAAGGAGTTGTTGAAAGAATCGGCTTCAGATCTACAGTAATAAGAAAATTTGATAAATCAATCGCAACCATACCCAACGCTTCTTTTGCTGAGAACGCAGTAGTTAATATTACGGAAACAACAAATTGGAGGATAAGCTGGATTATAACTTTGCAGTATAGCTCTACAATTGATCAGTTAAAAAATATTAGAGATCAAATAGAGAAATTTATAACAACAAATAAAGATTTTAAAATTGGAGAAGATACAGAACACGCAGTTCGAATAGATAAATTTTCTGACAGTTCAATAGACATGTATGTGAGATGTTTTACAGTAACAGACGATTGGGGAGAGTGGCTTAAAGTTAAGGAAAGATTAGCTGTTAAGATAAAAGAAATAGTAGAGAGTAATGGCGCTTCGTTTGCTTTCCCAAGCACATCTGTCTATGTGGAGAAGAAGTAATGAAATCAATCTTTATATTATTTGATAATATTATTAACCTTTATATTTGGGTGTTAATTATAAATGTTATAATGAGTTGGTTAGTTGCATTTAATGTCTTAAATACAAGTAATCGATTTGTTTATTCTGTTTTGGATATTTCTCAAAGGTTGACTGATCCACCTTTAAATTTTATCAGGAGATATCTTCCTAATTTAGGGTCAATAGATATTTCTCCAATAATACTTATTTTAGGACTTATGTTTTTAAGAAATTTGGTCTTTGAAATGTTTGCGCCTTCATTATTTTAATCATGATTATTGACGGAAAAAAAGAAGCTGAAGTTTTAAGGGAAGAGATTAAAAAAGAAATCATATCTATTAAAAATAAAACTAACAAATCACCTGCATTAACAGTAATTTTGGTGGGAGATTTTGCCCCAAGTCAAATATATGTCAAAAATAAAGAAAAAATTTCAAAAGAAGTTGGAATTAATTCTAACGTAATTAAATATCCAAAAGATGTAAGTGAAGAAGAGATTCTAAAAAAAATAAAAGAGTTAAATAATGATAAAAATGTATCGGGTATCTTGGTACAACTTCCCCTGCCTGATCAAATCAGTAAAGAGAAAGTTATCAATTTAATTGATCCATTAAAAGATGTAGATGGATTTAGTCCTATTAATGTTGGAAATTTAGCTTCAGGATATAATGCAATTGTTCCCTGCACGCCATTAGGATGTTTATTATTGCTTAAAAAAGTTGAAAAAAATTTATCAGGAAAACATGCTGTAATTATTGGTAGATCGAATTTAAATGGAAAACCATTAGCCCAACTTTTATTGAAAGAAAATTGTACTGTTACAATTACTCACTCAAAAACAAAAAATTTAAAAGAGGAATGTTTAAAAGCAGATATTTTAATTGCTGCCGTCGGAGTGGCAAACTTAGTAAAAAAGGACTGGGTTAAAAGTGGCTCAGTCATAATTGACGTTGGAATAAATAAACAAGGAGATAAAATTGTTGGAGACGTCAATTTTGAAGAAGTTAAAGATAAGGTGAAAGCTATTACACCTGTTCCCGGAGGAGTAGGGCCTATGACAATTGCCTGTCTATTAAAAAATACTTTAGAGTGTTTTAAAGCTCGTTTGACTTAGAATTATCAATCTTTAAATATTTACTATTTCTGAACCTTATTACTACTGTCGCTATCGCAACAATTAATATGGCAATCGAAATGTAAATCAGGTTTGACGGATCACTTTCTTTATCTTGTAATATAATAAATCGAGCAAGCGCAGTTATTGCAATAACTAAAGGATAAGTAATTCTTACAGATCTTGTTTCCCAATATGATTTAACAAGACCGATAACCTCAATGTAGATGAACATAAGCAGCAAGTCTGCCAGCTCAATATTTCTGTTATCATACATTTCTTTTACTTCTAGAAAAAATGCAATTATGGTTGATACCAATACAAACAATACTGCAGTTAACTGAATATTTCGAATCGTATTATTCATTGATTAATTATTATCAGAATTTCAAGATTTGTATAACTGTTTAGAGTGGTATTTTATAAATTTTTCTACTTTAGACTTTTTAAAAGATTTATTTTCTTCAAAAGAAACTTTTTTCATAGAATAAGCTTTATTTTTTGTTCTTCTGGATAAAATTGTCACGTTGCCTTTATACAAACTTAATACAACATCACCTGAAACTTGACTTCTATTCTTATCAACTATTTTTTGGAGATTTATTCTTTTTTTAGAAAACCAATATCCATTATAAACTAGTTCAGCATACACAGGCATAATTCTTTCTTTTGCATGGACAATATCTTTATTTAAAGTGACAGACTCTATTGCTCTGTGTGCTACATATAAAACTGTTCCGCCTGGTGTTTCGTAAACCCCTCTAGATTTAATGCCGATAAATCTATTCTCTACCAAATCGACCCTTCCAATACCGTTTTTTCCAGCTAACAAATTTAGTTTTTCTAAAAGTTTTTCAGGGCTTAATTTTCTGCCGTTAATAGAAATCGGATCTCCATTTTTAAAAGTTATTTTAACTTTTGTTTTTTTATTTGGCGCTTTCTCAGGAGAAGTAGTTCTTTGATAAATATACTCTGGAGCAGAATTTTTTGGATTTTCAAGTACTTTTCCTTCGGTTGAAGTGTGGAAGAGATTATCATCTACTGAAAAAGGAGGCGCTCCTTTTTTGTCTTTTGGAATAGGAATATTATTTTTTTTGGCATAATTTATTAAGTCAGTTCTAGATTGTAATTTCCATTCTCTCCAAGGAGCTATAACTTTAATTTTTTTTCCACCAAAAAAAAGCATACCCTAGCTCAAACCTTACTTGATCATTTCCTTTTCCAGTTGCGCCATGAGAAACTGCGAAGGCTTTAAATTTTTTGGCAATAGCTATTTGTCTTTTTGCAATTAATGGTCTCGCTATTGATGTTCCTAATAGATAAACACCTTCGTAGACTGCATGAGCTCTTATCATTGGAAAAACGTAGTCTTTAACAAATATATTTTTTAAATTCTCAATAATGATTTTTTTGACACCCAATTTTTTTGCGTTCTTAATAATTTTTTTTGTATTCATTTCTTGACCAATATCAGAAGTATAAGCAATAACTTCAGCTTTATAGTTCTCTTGAAGCCATTTTAGAATTATTGAAGTATCAAGCCCACCTGAGTAGGCTAAAACAATTTTTTTCATTTAACTGCAAGTTTTTTTTGCTGTGTTGTATGCTTTAGTAAATCCCATCATTGAATAATGATCAGTCGTTTCAGCGCCTTTAGTTGTTCTAGCTTTTATGATTAAATTAGTAGCTCTTTTCATTAGTTTGATAAAATTTCTTTCTTCTTGATCATCAAGTAGCCATGCAAAATTCTTTTGTGAAAAAAAAGAATATTTTTTTTTTCCTGAACTAGCCATAACCGTTGAGGACTTATAATCATGCCCACTTGTTAAACTAACTTCATCTTTAATGTCTTCAGAAGGCCTAAAAGTAACAAATAACTTTGATTTCTCTCTTTTGATTGAAGCTGGAGCTCTTTTTGTTGGCACAGTTTGTGCAAAACAAATTTTCCCCTTATCAGTTTGAGCCGTAAAGCTCTCCCAATTTTTATATTTTCCAGTCGATTTTGGAGTATTAGCGCTTACGCTAAAAGAGAATAATGTAAGCAAGATTAAGATAAAAATTTTTTTAAATAACATAAATTTATTTTTATACTAAAAATAGGCTATTTCAATGGTTTGAATTAAGGAGCAGGGTTCGGATTATTATTATGTATAATATTGATCTTTTCTAATATTTCTTCAGTTAATTCGATATTTATACTTCCAATATTTTCTTTTAGCTGATCCATAGTTGTAGCTCCAATAATATTACTAGTTACAAAAGGTCTTGAATTAACAAATGCTTGGGCGAGTTGAACCATTGTAATATTAGCTTCTTTAGCTAACTTAAAGTATTCGTCATATGCTTTCATCGCCAAAGGGTTAATCATTCTTTCCCATCCTTTGAATAAAGTTAACCTAGCATTTTTTGGCATTTGACCATCTCTATATTTTCCCGATAGAGCCCCAGAAGCTAGAGGGTAATAAACTAGTAAACCACATTTTTCTCTTATAGAAATTTCTGACATACCTATTTCGTAAGTTCTATTCACCAAGCTATAGGGATTTTGCACTGACATCATTCTAGGTAAGTTTTTATGTTTAGATAATTCTAAATATTTAGATAGACCATATGGAGTTTCATTAGAGAGACCTATGTGTCTAATTTTTCCGCTTTTAATAAATTTTTGTAACGCTTGTAAAATATTTTCAAAATCGTTCCAATCTCCCTCATTTTTGTTGATTGTGTATTCTCGTCTACCAAAAGTATTTGTGGATCTTTCTGGCCAATGTAATTGATATAAATCTATATAATCCGTTTTTAATCTTTTCAGACTTCCGTCAATTGCTTCAGCTAAATGTTTTTCATTATAACTTTTTTTTCCATCTCTAATCCAATCTAAACCAGGTCCAGCAATTTTTGATGCTAAGATAACCTTGTTTCTGTTTTTTCTTTTTTCAAACCAATTTCCAATCATTACCTCTGTTTTTCCATATGACTCTGCGGTCGGAGGAACTGAATAAAGCTCGGCGGTGTCGAAAAAATTAACTCCTTGATCAATCGAATAATCCATTTGCTCAAAAGCTTCTTTTTCAGAATTTTGAGTACCCCAAGTCATAGTTCCGAGGCATATTAAACTTACATCTAAATCTGTATTCCCTAATTTTTTGAATTTCATAAAAATGTAATATTAAAGGTTTTTTTAAAGCAATTATTGCCTATTGAAAAGTTAATAAAAATTCATATATTGATTGTATGGAATTTAATAAACAATCTACTTCAGTAAGATCTTCTGCTTCAGAAGCTATAATCGATCAAGGCTTAAGAGCCTACATGTTAAAAGTTTATAATTATATGGCGTCAGGAGTATTGCTAACTGGATTTGTTGCACTAGCGTTTTTTAAAATGGCCGTAGTTTCAGAAGGTGGTCAAATTATAGGCCTAACTAATTTTGGAAATACTATTTATGCCTCAGGTTTAAAATGGGTGATAATGTTAGCTCCGCTAGCTGTAGTTTTTTATATGAGTTTTGGAATAGCAAAAATGTCCGCTGCAAAAGCTCAAACGACTTTTTGGGTTTTCGCTGCCCTAATGGGAGCTTCTCTTTCTTCAATATTTTTAATTTATACGGGAGCAAGCATAACTAGAGTTTTCTTTATCACCGCAGGAACATTCGGAGCAATGAGTATTTATGGTTACACAACTAAAAAAGACTTAACGAAACTAGGCTCTTTTTTAATGATGGGTCTTTTTGGAATAATTATTGCATCAATCGTTAACATTTTTATGAAATCTTCAATGATGTATTTTGTAATTTCTATTATCGGAGTTTTAGTATTTGTTGGGTTAACTGCTTACGATACTCAAAAGATTAAAAACATGTACATGGCTAGCGATAGTGGTGAGCTAATAGGTAAAAAAGCAGTAATGGGTGCTTTAACTCTTTACCTAGATTTCATTAATCTATTCATTATGCTTCTAAGGCTTTTTGGTCAAAGAAGATAATTATTTTACTAATCTTAAATTATTCCAGCTAGTTTTATTGATCAGTCGATTCAAATTTTCTGATTTCTTAAGAACATTACCATTCTTATCTTTTATTAAGAATTTTTCATTGTAATCTTTAGGTTTAAGATTTTTTAATATTCTTAAAACTGGCTGATCAGATGTTCTTTGATAAACATCGAAAGATATCTCTTTAGATCCAGATGAAAAAGAATAATCTTTCCAAGTTCCATTTGAAACCATTTTTGCATATAAATTTAAGATACACTGCAGTTCTTTTTTTATAAAAAACTTTTCTTTTTCTTTTTTTAAATCATTGTTAATGATTAATTTTATATTTTTCATATTTTATGTTTATTAATCAATGGTAATTGTGAGGCTGTAAATATAAAGGTTAAAGGCAATATTCCCCAAACTTTAAAATTAACCCAGGTAGTTTCTGGTTGCGTTCTCCAGATTATTTCATTTAGTGTTGCTAAAAATATAAAAAAATAGGCCCACCTATTGTTTAATTTATTCCATCCCAACTCATCTAATTGAAAAGCGGCTTTAAAGAAAAACTCTAGAAAGTTTCTATTAAAGAAAGTTTTGCCTATAATTAAAGTAACTGCAAAAATAACATTAATTATTGTTGGCTTCATGTACAAAAAAACTGGATTATTAAAATATAATGTCAATCCTCCGAACAAAGAGATAATAACACCTCCCACAAGAGGAATATAAGGTATTTTTTTTTCTAAGAAATAAATCACAACCACCGCAATAATAGTTGCTATAATTAGTGGCGGTATTGCTACACTAAGATTGTTTCCACTTTTGTAATAAATTGTAAAGAAAATTAATAAAGGCCCAAAATCGGCAATAAATTTTATAAAAGACTTATTCACATTAATTGTTTAACATATAATAAATTTTTAATAAATTAGATATTGATTTTAATAAAAAAATTATTAATTATTAGATATGGCATCTAGCAATAATGCAAAATTTTCAATAGGAGAAGTAGTAAAACATAGACACTTTGATTTTCGAGGTGTTATTTACGATGTTGACTTTGAATTTAATAATTCAGAAGAATGGTATCAGTCTATACCTAAAGATGTTAGACCTAGAAAAGATCAGCCTTTCTATCATCTCTTGGCTGAAAGCAATGATGTAACTTACGAAGCTTATGTTTCTGAACAAAACTTATTATTAGATAAATCTAAGGAGCCTGTTAAACACCCATTAATAGAAGAAATTTTTTCAGGAAAAAAAGGGTCAAGTTATTTTAAGCTATCTAATTAATTTATCTAAGCTTTTGATAAAAGCTTGAATGTTTCTAAAAATCTAATGTTATCTAAAATATTTTTATAATAAAGAAGGTTCAAAAAATGAAAAGAAAACACGATAATTTATACTTAAATGAAAATAACAAAAAAGTTAAAGACTCTTTTGTTGCTGTAGCAGATGTTATTTCGCGACAAAAATTTTCATCAATAGCGGATGTTGGATGTGCAGCAGGTGCATTTCCAGCTTATTTAAAAAAACGTTTTCCAGGTAGTGATATCGAAGGTATCGAATATCTTGATTCATTATTAAATAAAGCTTTGACAGATTTTCCAGAAATTTCCTTCTCCAAAGGCAATGTACTAGATAAAAAATCGGTTACAAAAAAATTTGATGTTATTACAATGCTTGGAGTTTTAACAATATTTGACGATTACAATACTGTATTAAAAAATGTTTTAAGTTGGTTAAATCCAAAAGGAAGAATCATATTACACAACTTGGTAAATGAATACGATATTGATGTTTTTATAAAATACAGAACATCAAAGGATAACTATGTAGAAGCCGACTTAGAGCAAGGTTGGAATATAATTAGTAAAAAAAGCCTTGAACTTTTTGCAGAAAAAAATAGCGCTAGATTAGTTTCCTGTGAAAATTTTTCGATTAGCGTTGACTTGCAAAAACAGAAAGATGTAATGAGAAGTTGGACCGAAAATAATCTCTCAGGAAATAAAGATTTATTTAATGCATTACACATAAGACAGCCATACAAGATAGTAGTTATTGAAAAATTGCCTCAAATTTAACATTATTCATTCAAATCTATGACATAGATTTATATTAATTTTAGGTGTTCTTGCCTAATTGGGAATTAACTCATACTTCTTTAACTCCCTCTCAATTCTCAATTAGGCTTATATTCACTCTTCACATAAAAATAATATTATAGTAGTCAGAAGGTATGTTTGACTTAATAAATCCAAGTAGAATTTTTAATTGGATTGAAAAATTAATTAATTTTATAAATTCAATTTTTTTTATCCTTTTAATTATTGCTCTAACATTCGCTTTAGTACTATCACCGCCTGATTACTTACAAGGCGATAGTGTAAGAATTATGTATGTTCATGTGCCATCCGCATGGATAGGTTTAGCTTCTTTCACAGCTATAGCCTTACTGTCGATTATAAGTTTTATTTTTAAGATAAAAAATTTAAATTTAATTACAAAAAGTATTGCTCCGATAGGATTATTATTTACTTGTCTAGCAATAATCACTGGATCATTATGGGGTCAACCAACTTGGGGTACTTGGTGGGCTTGGGATGCAAGAATAACCTCAATGTTAGTACTTTCAATTTTTTATATTTTATTTATTCTTGCTCATAAGTTAATTGATAATAAGGACAGAGCTAATAAAGTCGCAAACTTAATTGCAATTATTGGATTAATAAATATACCTGTTATTAGGTATTCAGTTGATTGGTGGAACACTCTACATCAACCTTCAAGCATTAAACTAGACGGGACTAGCTCTATACATCCTTCTATGTTATTGCCTTTAATGTTGATGTTGTTAGTTTTATTACTATATTGTGCGTTAATTTTACTAATGAAATACAAGACAGAAATCATTAGAATAAAGAAAAAAAACATTAAAAGAATATGATCCAAAATTTTATTTCTATGAACGGTTATGGCTTTTTTGTATGGCTATCCTTTGCTATTACTTTCTTAGCTTGCGGAATGCTTTATTATAAAACTTATAAAACTTTAAAAAAATACGAAAAAGATTTTGCAAAAGAATTAGACCAGCTTTCAGAGGCAGAAAGAAAATTAGTTTTAGAAAAATCTAAAGTTGCTTCACAATTTTTAGCTTCGTACAACAAATCGATCTAAAGCATTTTAATGCTTACAAAAAAAGTTAAAAAGAGAGTATCTTTTCTAAGTTTGTTACTTATTTCATTAGTAATTGCAGTTTTTTTCATTTTAAAATCATTAACTAGTAATATTCTTTATTTCAAATCACCTACAGATATTCAATTGAGCCAAGATATTATTTTTAACAAAAAGATTAGAGTTGGCGGTATGGTAAAAAAGAATTCTATAAAAATTAATGCTCAAGAGATTAAATTTGTAATTACAGATTTAAAAAATGAGATTTTTGTAAGTTATAGCGGTACAGTACCTAATCTATTTTCTGAGGGAAAAGGGGTTGTAGCGGAAGGCAAATTGAAAGATAAAAATTTTTTTATCGCTGATAGAATATTAGCAAAACATGACGAGAAATATATGCCTCCAGAGTTAAAAGATTTAATGAAAAAAAATGTTAAGTAATATAGGAAATACCTTACTATCTTTAAATATATTAATAGGAATATCTATAATTTATTTTTCATTTAAAAATTTAAACAATAGTAAAACGTTGATAGGTAAAAAAATTTATCATCTTTGTTTATTTCAAAGCACATTCATAATCATTTGTTTCTTAACTTTAGTGTCTGCTTTTATTGTTTCTGACTTCTCAATAATTACCGTTTATCAAAATTCTCATTCTTTGAAGCCATTTCTTTATAAAATCTCGGGAACTTGGGGTAACCATGAAGGCAGTTTATTATTATGGGCAATTATTTTAACAATATTTTCTTTCTTTTTTCTTTTTTATAATAAATATCATCCAAAAAATTATAGGATTTATAGTTTAATCATACAAAACATTTTAATACTTGGTTTTTTATTTTTTCTTTTGTTTAATTCAAATCCATTTAGTATGGTCTCACCGACACCCAAGGAAGGCTTAGGTTTAAATCCTATTTTACAAGATCCTGCTTTAGCTATTCATCCACCTTTGCTTTATGTAGGTTTTGTAGGTTCATCCATTTACTTCTCAGCGGCTATGGCTTCTTTGATAACTAATTACTCAGGTAAATTATTTGCTCAATCAATTAAAAATTGGGTTTTAATTTCATGGTCTTTTCAAACCTTAGGAATTTTAGCTGGATCTATTTGGGCTTATTATGAATTAGGCTGGGGAGGTTTTTGGTTTTGGGATCCAGTTGAAAATGCATCTCTTTTGCCTTGGTTTGCAATGTCAGCTTTATTACATTCATTGATTGTGCTTGAGAAAAGGAATCTACTTTATTTTTGGGTCATTATACTTTGTCTATTAACTTTTATTTTAAGCGTTACTGGAACATTTTTGGTTAGGTCTGGAATTTTAAATTCAGTTCATACTTTTGCTAACGATCCATCTCGAGGGCTTTACATATTAATATTTTTAAGTTTAATGATTTTTGCCTCAGTTTTACTTTTCTTCAGTAAATTTAAAAATAACAGCTATAATTTAAATTCAAACAGCAAAGAGACTTTTATCTTAATAAACAATTGGTTTATGATTTTTTATTTAATTACAGTATTATTAGGCACTGTTTATCCAATTTTTACTGAAGTCTTAACGGATCACAAAGTTTCCGTGGGGCCACCTTTTTATAATGCGGTTATCATACCTATAGTTGTAATATTTTTATTTTTTATGTCAGTGGGACCACGGATTAAGTGGATTAAAAATAAATTTTATAATCTAAATTTATTATTTAAAATTTTAATAGCTTCAATTTTTATTAACTTTTTTATTATTTATCTATTTCAAGGTTATAGTTTAATGTCTAATTTTATAATAATTTCTGCTCTCTTTCTTGTTTTTGCTTCTTTAATGGATTTATATAAATCGTTAAAAAAACAAAACATCGAATTACCTAGAGTAATATCCCACCTTGCTTTCGGATTTTTGATATTATTTATAGGGCTTAATTATAACTTTTCTATAGAAAAAGATTTTAATCTAAAAGTAGGAGAGAAAAAAGTCTTTGAAAATTATTCTATAGAATTCCAAAATCTTAAATTAGAAGATTTTAAGAATTACAAAGCAGTTATCGGAGAATTCAACATCAGTAAATCCGATGAAAACTTAAATCAATCTCTTTATCCAGAAATTAGAATTTATGAAAAACCAAGCACAATAACTTATGAAGCCTCAATAAGATCTGACTTATTAAAAGACTATTATATAACTATGAGTAATATTGATAGATCAGAATATTATAATATTAAATTTCAAAAAAAACCTTTTATGATGTGGATCTGGATATCCGTAATTTTTATTTCATTAGGTGGTTTTTTAAGGTTCTTTAAAAATGCAAAAAAATATTATTAAATTATCTATAATTTCATTAATTATATTTATTATTGGAGTATTTTTTATTGGTTTAAACAAAAGCTCAATTTATGACACAAAAGATTTAGTTGGTCAGAAAATAACAAACATACAATTAGATCATTTTAGTGAAAATAGAATAATCACTGGAGAGGATTTAAAAAAAAATAATTTTACTTTAATTAATTTTTGGGCATCTTGGTGTGCTCCTTGTCGAGATGAACATGCAATGTTGCTTAAATTAAATAATGATGAAAAAAATCTAAAGATATTAGGTGTAAATTTTAAAGATAAAAAAAATAATGCTCTTAAATTTTTAAAAGATCTTGGTGATCCGTATGATGATATAGCAAGAGATGAGTTTGGTAAATATTCAATAAATTTTGGAATTTATGGCATTCCTGAAAGTATATTAATTAATAAAGATTTAATAATTATAAAAAAATTTATCGGACCTATTTCTAAAGATGATTATAACTTCATTAAACAGATTGTAAGAAAGCAATGAAAATTAAAATAATAATTTTTTTAATTATACTAAATTTAAATGTTGTTAATGCAGAAACATCTTTAGTTGACTCTAATAAAATTTTTAAAAATTTACGTTGCCTAGTTTGCCAAGGGCAATCAGTAGGTGATTCAAATTCAGAATTTGCCCAAACAATCAAATTAGTAGTAAGGGATCAAATCAAGGAAGGCAAAACAGAAAAAGAAATCTATGAATTTTTAATTGAGAAATATGGTGACTGGATTGTTTATAAACCTCCATTAAATAAAGTTAATTTCGTATTATGGCTATTTCCTTATTTAGTTTTTGTGGCAGGTGGGACAATAATATTTTTATTTTTAAAGAAAAGAGACAATCATTAGTTGAAAGATATCTATACTTATGAGATATTTAATAGTATTTTTTGACTATGAAATTAAAGTTTTTTATATTTTTAGCTCTGCTTGCTCATATGTTAAGTCCTGCTTTTGCAGATAAATCAAATAAAGATATATCTTTTTATTTGGGGACTTTTGATGTCATCGATAAAGAAGGAGATGATCAATCCACGTTGTTAGGCATGGAACATAGAAATCCAGATTTATTTAGAAACACTCCTTTAGGAAAATTTTCTCCTGTTTCAGGAGGATTTATGACAGGAAACAATTCACTTTATTTGTATACAGGAGTTGAAGGCCAGTATGGTGTTGGACCGTTAAAAATTTTGCCAAGTTTTACACCAGGACTTTATGAAAAAGGTGACGGAAAAGATTTAGGAAGTGTTTTAGAATTTAAAAGTGAAATTAAAGTAGGCATTGATCTTTCTGAAAATTCACAATTGGGTTTAAGCTATAGCCATATTTCAAATAATGATTGGGGCGACACCAATCCAGGCACAGACAATCAGCAAATTACATTTTCTAAAAACTTTTAATAGAAATGAATTTAAAGGATTGTCATAACTTCAAAGATTTTAGAAAACTAGCAAAAAAAAAATTACCTTCTCCCATATTTCATTACATTGATGGCGCTGCCGACGATGAGGTGACTTATGCAAGAAATACAAGTGCTTTTGATGACGTAGATTTAGTGCCAAATGTTTTAAGAGGAGTGGAAAATGTAGATCTATCAACTACAATATTTGGAAAAAAACTTGATCTACCTTTTTATCTAGCACCAACAGCTTTACAAAGACTTTTTCATTATGAAGGTGAAAGAGCAGTAGGAAAAGCTGCTCAGAAATTTAATACTATGTTTGGTGTTTCGGCGTTGGCCACAGTGAGTGTTGAAGAAATATCTTCAATGATTGATACACCAAAGATGTTCCAGTTTTATTTTCACAAGGACAGAGGTTTGAACGACTCATGTTTAGAACGAGCTAAAGCTGCTAAGTTTGACGTTATGGCTTTAACTGTAGATACAATTACTGGAGGAAATCGTGAAAGAGATTTAAGAACAGGTTTTACATCTCCTCCTAAATTAACATTAGCAAGTTTGTTTAGTTTTGCCACAAAACCAATGTGGGGAATAAACTATTTAACAAGAGGCAAGTTTGAGCTACCCCATCTTCAAGATTTTGTTAAAGAGGGAACTAGCACCAATTCTTCTATTGGAAAATATTTTTCAACTATGTTGGATCAGTCTATGAATTGGAAAGATGCTGAAAAACTTTGTTCTAAATGGGGTGGTCATTTTGCATTAAAAGGAGTGATGAGCGTTGAGGACGCTAAAAGAGCAGTTGATATCGGATGCACAGGTATAATGGTTTCAAATCATGGCGGAAGACAACTTGATGGATCACGATCTCCTTTCGATCAACTTGCTGAAATTGTTGATGCTGTAGGTGATAAATTAGATGTAATTTGTGAGGGTGGAATTCATAGGGGAACTCATATGCTTAAAGCTTTATCACTAGGCGCTAAAGCATGTTCTGGAGGAAGACTTTATTTATATGCCTTGGCAGCTGCTGGACAAGCAGGAGTAGAAAGAGCTTTAGGTCAATACAAAGCGGAGTTACAGCGAGATATGAAATTAATGGGTTGTACAAAAATAAGTGATCTTAATAGAAATAATTTAAGATTTAGAAGATAATGAGTTTAAAAAATTGTCACAACTTCGAAGATTTTAGAAAACTTGCTAAAAAAAAGTTACCTTCCCCAATTTTTCATTACATTGATGGTGGAGCTGATGATGAGTCAACATTAAGAAGAAATACCGATTCTTTTGATGACTGCGATTTAGTCCCCAATGTTCTGGCTAGTGTTGGAAAACCTGATCTGTCCACTACATTATTTGGTAGAAAAATTGATATGCCAATTTTTCTTTCACCAGCTGCTATGCAAAGACTTTATCATCCAGATGGAGACAGAGCTTCAGCTAGAGCGGCAGAAAAATTTAATACTTTTTATAGTATGTCTTCTATGGGGAATAACACTATTGAAGAGGTTTCAAATATCTCTAGTGGGCCAAAGTTGTTTCAACTCTACGTTCATAAAGATAGATCAATTTCTGATGATTTAATCACAAGATCAAGAAGATCTGGTTTCGATGCAATGTGTTTAACTGTAGATACTTTGGTGGCAGGCAATAGAGAGAAAGATCATAGAACAGGATTTACAACTCCACCTAAACTTACCTTTCAAAGTTTAATGAGCTTCGCGATGAGACCTCAATGGGTATTTAATTATTTAACTGGTAAAAAATTTGAATTAGCAAATGTTAAGAAGAAAACAGATAAAGGAACAAATATATCTAAATCTGTAATTGAATATATTAATGAGCAATATGATCCAGCAATGGGTTGGAAAGATGCAGAGTATTGCGCAAAGAAATGGAACGGTCCTTTTGCATTGAAAGGAGTTATGTCAGTTGAAGATGCAAAAAAAGCTATAGATATTGGATGCACAGCAATCATGATTTCAAATCATGGCGGACGTCAGCTTGATGGATCGCGATCTCCGTTTGATCAAGTAAAAGCAATTTCTGATGCAGTAGGTGATAAGCTTGAAATAATTTTAGATGGAGGTGTTAGACGAGGAACTCATGTACTAAAAGCTATTGCAGCAGGAGCTAAAGCATGTAGTTTTGGCAAGATGTTCTTATTCTCTTTAGCCGCAGGCGGTCAACAAGGTGTAGAACTTTTATTACAAAATATGCACGATGAAATAAACAGAAATATGGTTTTGATGGGATGTAAGAATTTAAAAGAGTTGAATAGTTCAAAATTAATTTATAGAAATAGAAATTAAAAAAATTTTTAACAAATTATGAAACTAGCAAAAAGTTTAGATAGATTGGGAACAGAAACAGCTTTTAGTGTTCTTGCTGAGGCAAAAAAATTGGAAGCTGCAGGCAAGCCAATGATACACCTTGGACTAGGTCAACCAGATTTTAAAACTCCACAACATATCGTGGAAGCAGCAAAAAAAGCTCTGGATGATGGTCATCATGGTTATGTTTTATCAAATGGAATTCTTGAGTGTAGACAATCTGTAACTAGAAAGATTAAAAAATTATATAATCAAGACATTGACCCAGAAAGAATAATTATAATGCCAGGGGGTAAACCTACGATGAGTTATGCAATCCAATGTTTTGGCGAACCAGGCGTAGAAATTATTCATCCAACACCAGCATTTCCTATTTACGAATCTATGATTAACTTTACAGGAGCAAAACCTGTCCCATACGATTTAACTGAAGATAAAGATCTAAAATTTAACCCAGAAAAAATTTTATCATTGATAACTGATAAAACTAGATTATTAGTTTTAATAAACCCAAATAATCCAACTGGCAGCTTTGTTGAAAAATCAGACATCGATGTTTTAGCAGAAGGCCTTAAAAAACATCCACACGTAACTATTTTAAGTGATGAAATTTATAGTAGACAAATATTTGATGGAAAAGAAATGCCATCATTTTTTAAATATCCAGAATTAAGAGAAAGATTAATTGTTCTAGAAGGATGGAGTAAAGCGTATTCAATGACAGGTTGGAGATTAGGCTGGAGTTTCTGGCCAGAAAAGTTAATAGAGCATGTAAATAAATTATTGATAAACAGTGTTTCTTGTGTGAATGCAGCAGCCCAGTTTGCAGGAATTGCTGCTTTAGATGGATCTGATGATTCAATAAATCAGATGATGAATAAATTTACAATTAGAAGAAAACTTATTCATGAAGGTTTAAATAATTTACCCGGCGTTGAATGTAGTTTGCCAGGAGGAGCATTTTATGCTTTTCCAAAGGTTATCGGAACAGGCATGAATGGTTCAGAGTTTGCAAAAAAGTGTATGCATGAAGCAGGGGTAGCTATAGTGCCAGGAACAGCATTTGGAAAAACTGCAAAGGATTACGTAAGATTTAGTTTTGCAGCTTCGCAAGCCAACATATCAGAAGCTCTTGAAAATATTAAAAAAATGTTAGCTAAATAAGCTGTATTTTATTTAAATTTCAACTAATATTGTCAATATGAATGAACAGGTTCAGTCAGAATTAAAAAAGATTTTTAATGGCAGATTTTCTACATCTGTATCTACTAGAACCAATTATGCCAGAGGTGAAGATACCTATGATCCTGTTTTATCTCAGGCTGTAGTTTTTCCAGAAACAAATTCTGAAGTTTCTAAGATTCTAAAACTTTGCAACGATCATAAAATACCAGTCGTACCATTCGGAACAGGCACTTCTTTAGAGGGAAATGTCGTAGGTAATGATAAAGGTATTACAATTTCTTTAGAAAAAATGAATAAAGTTTTAAGCGTGAATGTTGAAGACTTTGATTGTAGAGTTCAGGCCTGCGTTACTAAAGAACAATTAAACGATTATTTAAGAGAAGATGGAGTTTTCTTTCCAATAGACCCTGGAGCCAACGCAGCTATTGGAGGTATGGCTTCAACATCAGCCTCAGGAACAATGGCTGTAAAATATGGGACAATGAAGACTGTTATCACTGGTCTAACAGTAGTTCTTCCTAATGGAGATATTATAAATACAGGAAGCAGGACAAAAAAAACCTCTGCAGGATATAACTTAACAAATCTGTTTATTGGCTCAGAGGGTACACTCGGAATTATAACTGAAATACAATTAAGGCTTTCCCCAATTCCGGAGAGCATTATGAGCGCAGTTTGTCATTTTCAAACTTTGGAGGATGCAGTTAAGACAGCACAACAGATAATTCAATATGGTGTACCGATTGCTAGGATAGAAATGTTAAATAAAGATCAAATGGATATCAGCATTAACTATTCAAAACTAAAAGACCTTAAAGTCCTACCGACTTTATTTTTTGAATTCCACGGATCAGAGTCATCCAATAAGGAGAATATTAAAGTTGTAGAAGAAATTTCAAATGATAATAACGGAAGCTCTTTTAAATGGGCAAAAGATTTAGCAGAAAGAAATAAACTTTGGAAAGCCCGTTGGGATGTTTATTATTCTGTAAAAGCATTGATAAAAAATGGAAGGGTTTATTCTACAGATGTATGTCTTCCAATTTCAAAAATTACTGAATGTGTAAATTTTGCAGAAGAAGAGACAAAAAAATTTGGACTAAGAGCCCCAATGGTTGGACATCTAGGAGATGGAAATTTTCATGTAATTTTACCTTATGATCCTCAAAAAAAAGAAACATATAAAAAGATAAGAGAATTCAGTGATTTACTAATTAAAAAAACTTTAGAGCTTAACGGGACTATTACAGGAGAGCATGGTATTGGTCTTCACAAAAAAGATTATCTTTTGAAAGAGCATGGAGATAACGTTCCAGTAATGAAATCCATAAAAAGAACTCTTGATCCAAATAACATTATGAATCCTGGTAAGATTTTTGATTTAAATTAATTATTCAAATGAAAAAAATTCTTATTACTAGAAGGCTGTTAAGATCCAGTGAAGATAAAGCTTCAAAAATATTTGATGCGAAATTTAATATTAACGATGAATTATACTCTCAGGAAAAATTAATAAAACTTAGCGATGGTTGTGACGGAATATTATCTGCTCTAACTGATAAACTAGATGCAGAAACAATAAACAAATTGCCTAATAGTGTTAAGATACTATCAAACTTTGCGGTAGGATTTGGAAATATTGACTTAGAGGCAGCAAAAAAAAGAAACATTATAGTTACCAACACCCCAGAGGTTTTGACAGATGCAACAGCTGAGATTGGAATTTTATTAATTTTAGGCGCATGTAGAAGGGTGCCAGAGGGTATAGAAGCTGCTCAAAATTCAAATTGGAAATGGTCTGCCGATTATTTGATAGGCAAACAATTAACAGGAACTAGATTAGGAATTTTAGGGATGGGTAGAATTGGAAGAAAAATTGCACATATTGCAAAATCCTTGGGCATGATAGTACATTATCATAATCGATCAAAACTTAGTGACGACAAAGAAAATGGAGCAATCTATCATAAAGATCTTAAAAGTTTTTTAAGTGTTTCTGATGTATTATCAGTTTGTTGTCCTGCTACAAAAGAAACAACTGATTTAATTAATAAAGAAACTTTAGAATATTTACCACAAGGAGCAGTAGTAACTAATGTTGCTAGAGGAGATATTGTAAATGACGATGATTTAATAGAAGCTTTAAATAGAAGAAAAGTTTATGCCGTTGGATTAGATGTATACAAAGGGGAGCCAAATTTAAATCCTGGATATTTAAAACATAAAAGTGCATTTATTCTTCCTCACCTAGGTAGCGCCTCAAAACACACTCGAACAGCAATGGCGGATTTGGCAATAGATAATATTGATGAGTTCTTTAAAGATGGAAGCTGTAAAAACAAAGTAAATTAAGTAATAATAACATTATTCTAGTAAAAGTTGTAAGCGTCAAAATATTGTAATTAAGGTGGGACTCTCAAAAATTTATATGTTTAAATATTTCTAATTATTAATAATTAAGGGGGACATATGTCAAAAAAAACGATCAAAGGAGTTAAGACTCCTTCAAGACGTAAGTTCTTTAAAGCAGCTGCAGTAACAGGAGCAGCAGCGGCAGCAACAGTTGCAATGCCAAACATTGCATTCGGTGCTCCGAAAACTTTAAAGATGCAAGCAGCTTGGCCTTCAGGAGCAAATATATTCTTCGAAATGGCTGGCGACTATGCAAAAATGGTTAGCGACATGTCAGGTGGTCAGTTGAAGATTGATCTTCAGCCTGTTGGTTCAGTTGTAAAAACTGGAGAAATAGGGCAAGCAGTAAGTTCAGGTGTACTAGATATGGGACACTGGGTGACTGCATACTGGTATGGTAAAAACGCTGCCGCTTCATTGTTTGGTACAGGTCCATCATACGGAATGTCATCTCAAGAAGTAATGGGATGGATGGAGTACGGTGGAGGTAGAAAACTTTATGACGAAACACTTGCAAAAGTTGGGTTCGACTATATTGGATTCTTCCACATGCCTATGCCTGCTCAGCCTTTTGGTTGGTTCAAAAAGAATGTAACTAAAGTGTCTGATGTTAAAGGAATGAAGTACAGAACAGTTGGTTTAGCGACTAACGTATTAACAGCAATGGGAATGGTAGTTAGACAATTACCAGGCGGTGAAATTCAACCTGCAATGAAAACAGGATTAATTGAAGCTGCTGAGTTTAACAACCCAACTTCAGACTCTCAGTTTGGTATGCAAGACGTTTCTAAGCATTATCACTTAGGAAGCTTTCACCAATCTCAGGAGATGTTTGAAATTCCAGTAAATAAAAAGACATTTAATGGTTTATCGCCTGCACACCAAGCGATACTAAAAAATGCTGCTTATGCTGCGAATACGGACAACTACTTCAAAGCGTTAGTGAGATACTCTGCTGATTTATCTAAATTGATGAATCAACATAAAGTAAACGTGTATCAAACATCTGATGAAATCTTAGCTCAACAACTAAAAGGTTGGGATAAAGTAATAGGTGATTTCAATAAGAAAGATCCTTTCTTTAAGAAAATCGTAGATTCTCAGAAAAAATACGCTAAGAGAGTTATGAAATACTTGCTGATGAATCAGCCAAATTACAAGCTGGCTTATGAAAATGAGTTCGGAAGTATTGCAAAAGTTAAAATTTAATTAACTTTTTTATAATTTTAAAAGGGGGCTTTTTGGCCCCCTTTTTTTTATGGAAAAGGATAAAATTTTAGAATAGTTTATTTTTATGAGAGGATTTATTAGCTTCGCAGATCATCTAAGCACTTCAGTTGGAAAAGCTTTTTCATGGTGCATCGTAATATTAATGGGCGGAACATGTTATGAAGTGGTAATGGCATATGCATTTAATGCCCCTACTTTATGGAATTTTGACTTTAGTTTACAAATGTATGGAGCAATATTTATGATGGCTGGAGCTTATACTCTATCGACAGAAGCTCATGTAAGAGGAGATGTAATTTACAGACTGTTCAAACCTAGAACTCAAGGCTATATAGATTTAATTTTATACTTTATATTTTTCTTTCCTGGTGTTTTAGCTCTAGCATTTTATGGCTATGAATATGCGGCACTTGCTTGGAAGATTAAAGAAACAAGTTGGAATAGTCCCGCACAGATTCAAATATATATGGCTAAAGCTTTAATTCCATCAGCTGGAGTTCTTTTAATTATTCAAGGTATTAGCGAAGTCTTCAGGTCTATTATTTGTATTCAAACTGGTCATTGGCCCGCAAGAATGGTTGTAGCTGAAGAAACAGAAAAAATGTTAATGAGAACTTCACAAGACGAGGATCAAAAAGATGTTATTTAGTTTAACTAATCCAGAAGTTGCAATAATGATGATGGCAATATTTTTATTTGCTGTTCTTCTTGGATTTCCTATAGCATTTACTTTGATGGCGATGGGAGTTGGTTTTGGTTATTACGCTTACTTTGACCCAACTCGAATGGAACATCTGCTAGATAATAGAATTTTCCAATTATTCGTTCAAAATACTTACACTGTAATGGATAATACAGTATTAACCGCAGTCCCCTTATTTTTATTTATGGGATATCTTGTAGAGAGAGCAGGGATTGTTTCGAGATTGTTTTTTGCAATTAGATTAGCTTCTCATAGATTGCCAGCTTCGATGGCAGTAGCAGCTTTAATTACTTGCGCACTTTTTTCAACTGCGACTGGGATTATTGGAGCGGTAGTTACTTTAATGGGTTTGTTAGCTTGGCCTGCTATGATCAAAGCAGGTTATGATAAAAAATTTGCTTCTGGAGTAATTTGTTCAGGAGGATGTCTTGGAATATTAATTCCACCGAGCATTATGTTAATTGTTTATTCAGTTATTGCTCAACTATCACCTTTGAGGCTATTTGCTGCCGCAATACTCCCTGGTTTATTGCTTGCGGGATTATATATAGGTTACGCGATTACAAGAGCATATTTTAATCCCTCTATAGCACCTAAACCGCCTGCAGAGGAGATACCTCCAAGATCTGAAATTTTAAAGGAAGTCTTAGTCTCTTTTCTTCCTTTATTCTCTCTTATTATTTTAGTGCTTGGAACAATCTTAGGAGGTTTAGCAACACCAGCTGAAGCAGCAGGAGTAGGCGCATTTGGTGCAATAGTTCTCTCCTTTTTTTACAAAACTTTGAAATGGAAAAATTTTAAAGAGTCAGTTTTTCTTACTGCAAAAACAACGGCCATGATAATGTGGTTATTCATAGGTTCTTGGACTTTCTCTTCTGTTTTTTCTTATTTAGGAGGCCACGAAGTATTTGAGCATTTCTTTAAATCTATGGATTTAGCGCCATGGCAGTTTTTAGTAATTACTCAGATTATAATTTTCTTACTTGGATGGCCATTAGAATGGACAGAAATATTAATTATCTTTGTACCAATATTTTTACCATTAGTTGAGTTTTTTGGAGTGAATCCTTACTTCTTTGCAATGTTAATTGCTCTAAATTTACAAACTTCATTTTTAACGCCCCCCATGGCGATGTCAGCTTATTATCTTAAGGGTGTACAAACTAAAAATGTAGAACTTCTTGATATCTTTAGAGGCATAATGCCTTTTTTAGGAATAGTAATTTTTGCAATGGTTTTAATGTATCTATTCCCAGGCATTGCTCTCTGGCTACCCGATACCTTATTTGCAAATTAATAATTTAAAATGATAGACACAGCCTCTCTTAACGCCAATGAATTGGTTTCCA
>QCGX01000012.1 GCA_003278125.1 Pelagibacteraceae bacterium AG-390-C22
TCATAGATTTTGCTTGGAGATCTCACTTGCAGTATTTAGAACAACTAAGACAGGTAATAGGTTTAAGATCTTATGGACAAAAAGACCCTCTATCTGAATTTAAAAAAGAAGCTTTTACTCTTTTTGAAGGTCTATTAGAAAAAATAAAGAATGATGTCATAAAATTTTTACTTAACCTTAATATTGTTGTTTCAAATCAAGATCAAAAAAAAGAAAAAATACCTGAAATACCTAAGGATAATAAAAAAATTGGGAGAAATGAAAAATGTCCTTGTGGTTCAGAAAAAAAATATAAACATTGCTGTGGATCAGTTTAGTCTAAAAAATTGGATTGTAAGCCCATTGAAGTAAAGCTTGTCTTTGTCTTCTCCTGCAGTGTAAGTCTCCTTCTTCACAATTTTTCCTTACTGCTGGACCATGTCTATCGCCAAAAGCTTTCCATCTTTTAATTTGAATTTGATCAATACTTGGAATTCGTCTTCCATTTTTAAATCTGCAGTACCATTGAAACCAACCTAAAGGATCTTCTTTAAAAATCCAGCCTTTATCAATCCATTCTTTTCTTGATAAACCTGATTCTATTTGAAATCGATTAAGACTAACATCAAAGGTTTTACTTATCTTTGCTTTTGTAAACCAAGATTTAGGAAATTCTTTAATACTTCCGTCAGTAAAATACGCTCCACCAAACACTCCGAGTTCCAACATCTTTTTTGGAGTTAACTGGGGTTTAAATATTTTATAAAAATCCTTTTGATTCATTGCCGAATGTTATCTTTTTTTTTCAGCGTTAACTATTTTTTTGATTCTCTAGTGTTTGCATTATATGACTCTGTAAAAGGAATTGGAACAACCACAGCTTCAACAGGTTTGCTAGAGTATTTTTTTGGTAAATGGACTTTGTATTTTTTTCCAAAATTACCAATTGGAAAACCATTATTGTTTAAGTTTCCTTCAAACGGAACATAACCCATTGCAATGTTTTTTCCTTTTTCAGGGTGATACCATGGTGATGTTATATAACCAACTGGTTTGCCTCCATTAGCATTTGATATTAAGTAAAAATCGTTTGCGTAATCTTCTATAGGTTTTCCTCCCAATTCCATACCTACAAGTTGAAGCTTGTAAGGTTTTTCTCCATTTTTAATTTGTTGTTTCATTTTCTCTAAAGCCCCCTTACCAACATAATCTGATTGTTTGTTCCACTCACCTTTTCCAGATAACGACACTTGGTAACCCAGATTGCATTGAAAAGGATTATGCTCATGATCCATATCTTGTCCCCAGGATAATATTCCTGCTTGAATTCTTCTGTGGTGAGCTGGAGCTATTACCATCAACTTGTGTTTTTTTCCTGCTTTAAGTACAGCATTCCACATATCTTCTGCATACAAAGTTGCGTTTCGAAGATAAATTTCATAACCAGCTTCTCCTGAAAATCCTGATTGAGAAATAACACAGCTTCTACCACCTACTTTTGCTTCTGCTAATCCATAAAAAGGCATGTTATCAAGATCAACTTGATCTCCTATTAAATCATTCATTAAAGCTTTTGATTTAGGTCCTTGTATTTGAATTGGGCACGCATCAATTTCATCTATCTCAATGTTAAATCTTTTATCAGCATTAACACCTTGTAGATATAAGCCAATATCAGAATCTGATAAACTAAACCAAAATTCATCTTCGGCTATTCTCATTAAAACTGGATCATTAAGAACTCCACCTTTATAATTACAAAGAATAACGTAACGACCTCTCATTGTAGAAATTTTTGTAGCATCTCTTGTAATTACGTAATCTGTAAATTTTTCTGCATCAGGTCCTTTAACTCGTATTTGTCTTTCTACTGCTACATTCCACATAGTCACGTGTTTTTTAATCGCTTGATACTCAACCATTGCTCCACCTTTTTCAGGCTTTACATAACCTCTTGGATGATAAATTCGATTATAAACTGTAGCCCTCCAACATCCTGCTTTCATAGAAAGATGCCAGTAAGGCGACTTTCTTACCCGTGTTGAAATTAACATTTCTACTTTTGTTGGTCCGCTCTGTCTAAGATTGTATGGAACTTGTCTGTCCGATTGATCTACTGATGTTTCGTGTCTTACTTTGTCATAATTTACTTTTTCAACTTTGTAAGAATTCGGAATTTTTTTAGGCATAATTGTTTTGTTCTAACCATTTGTTTGTTTCCTTTAGCCCGCCAAAAGTATAAATATGAAAATTGTCTGTAACAGATTTAAGATTTTCTATTAACTCGTTTGGGTCTTTAGGTTTTAATAAGTCGACAGCTTTTGTAGCATTAGACTTAAGAAAGTTAAGAGAATTTTTTGCGCCGACAATACTAGCAAATTTTAGTAGACTGCTTATTTTCAAAGGCCCAGTAATCCCCACATGCACTGGTAATGTTTGTTTAGAAATAAACTCATTGATAGGCTTTGGATCTAGTAACCATTGAGTAACAATGTAGTCTGCAAATGGCATTTTGTCTTTCATAGCTTTTTCTAAATCTGAATCCGATATATCAGGGGACCCGTCAGGGTGTCCAGCAATTCCTATTTTCATCCCCTTAAATAATCCTGTCTCTAATAATTGCAACGAGCAGTGGTAATCACCAATTGGTTCAGCTCCTCCTCCAATTACCAAAGCTTGTTTTACGCCAAAATCTTTACACATAGAAGTATACTCTTTTAACTCATTCAAATTTTTAATTGATCGAGCTGGGAAGTGAGGAACCGGATTAAACCCATTTTGCACAAGTTCTTTCGCCTTATTAGCAACGTCTCGAAAATTATTGCCAGGTAACATTGTTATGTAGACATCTTTAACCTTAGGCAAAACTGAGAGGTCTGTCTTCATTGTTATTTCTAATGAAAATTTCATATTTCTCGGGATATATCAATGAAGCCTAGGGGGTGTCCAGAAAAATCATTGCAAGAAAAGTTTGACTTTGACCTTTGATAATAGTCAAATAAATATCGAGGGAAAATGAAAATACTTTGCGTTTTATATGATGATCCTAAAGGGGGAATGCCAAAAAGTTACCCTATACCTAATTTACCAAAACTAGATAAATATCCTGATGGAATGACTTTACCAACTCCTAAAGGTATAGATTTTAATCCTGGGGAATTATTAGGGTGTGTTTCAGGAGAATTAGGTTTAAGAAAATTTTTAGAGTCTAACGGTCACACATTAGTTGTAACTTCTGATAAAGACGCAAAAGGCTGTAAAGCAGATAAAGAACTAGTAGATGCAGATATTGTAATATCTCAACCTTTTTGGCCTTATTACTTAACCCGAGAAAAGATAGAGTCCGCAAAAAATTTAAAAATGGCAATTACAGCAGGTATTGGGTCAGATCACGTTGATTTACAAGCCGCCATGGATAATAAAATAGATGTTGTTGAAGTAACTTATTGTAACTCAAGATCAGTAGCAGAGCACATTGTAATGATGATTTTGTCTTTAGTAAGAGACTATCACAACCAACACAACATTGTTAATCAAGGTGGGTGGAATATTGCTGATGCTGTTTACAGATCCTACGATGTAGAAGGTATGCATATAGGAACTGTAGCTGCTGGACGTATTGGTCTTGATGCGCTTAGAAAAATGAAACCCTTTGATGTTCATCTTCATTATTTCGATAGACACAAATTGCCAGATTCTGTTGAAAAAGAACTAAATCTTACATTTCACGACTCTGTAGAGTCTTTAGTAAAAGTTTGTGACGTTGTAACAATTAACTGTCCTCTTCATCCAGAAACTGAAAATTTATTTGACGACAAATTGATAAGCAAAATGAAAAAAGGTGCATATATCGTTAATACTGCAAGAGGAAAAATTTGTAATAGAGAAGCAATTGCTAAAGCTCTTAAGTCTGGTCAACTAAGTGGGTACGCAGGGGATGTTTGGTTTCCTCAACCAGCACCAAATGATCACATTTGGAGATCAATGCCAAATCACGGTATGACGCCTCACACTTCTGGTACTTCATTATCAGCTCAAGCTAGATATGCTGCAGGTGTTAGAGAGATCTTAGAATGTTTTTTTGATAAAAAACCAATTAGAGATCCTTATTTAATTGTCCAGAATGGTCAACTTGCAGGCATGGGTGCCCATTCTTATAGCAAAGGAAGTGCTACCGGTGGATCTGAAGAAGCTGCAAAATATAAAAAAAAGTAAAGAAACTTTAAAATAAACCTTCGATATCACCTTTTTTGTTTAATTTAATATTATCAGCTGCTGGAAATTTTGGTAATCCTGGCATAGTCATTATAGATCCACAAACAACAACTAAAAATTCTGCTCCACTGGATAATCTTATTTCTCTAACAGATAATGTGTGGTCTGATGGAGCTCCTTTAATTTTTGGATCTGTAGAAAAGCTATATTGTGTTTTTGCGATACAAACAGGGAATCTTCCAAATCCTGCTTTCTCTATTTTTTTTATTTGCTCCTTTATTTGCTCATCTACTTCAATTCCTTTTGCATTGTAAATTTCTTTTGCAATTTTTTCTATCTTTTCTAAAATTGGCGTTTCTTCGGAATACAAATATTTGAATTTACTTTTGTCGCTCTTTTTGCACAATTTAACTACGTTATTAGCTAAATCTTTAGCTCCACTTCCACCGTCAGACCAATGAGTACAAAGACTTGCTTTAACTCCAAGTTTAGAACAATGATCTTGGATAATTTTAACTTCACTGTCAGTATCAGTAATAAAATGATTAATTCCTACTACTACTTCTAAGCCAAATTTTTTAATATTTTCAATATGTCTTTCTAGGTTTGGCAGTCCTTTTTTAAGCGCATCAGTATTTTCATCTTTTAAGTTCTCTTTCTCTAACCCTCCATGCATTTTTAAAGCTCTTATTGTTGCTACAAGGACTACACAACTAGGTTGAATGCCTGCTTTACGGCATTTAATATCTAAAAACTTTTCAGCACCAAGGTCAGCTCCAAAACCTGCTTCTGTAATTACGTATTCAGATAATTTTAAAGCAGTTTTTGTTGCAAGAATTGAATTACACCCATGCGCAATATTAGCAAATGGTCCGCCATGAATAATAGCTAAATTATTTTCAAGAGTTTGTACAACATTAGGCCTAACTGCTTCTTTGAGTAGAACTGTCATTGGACCTTGCGCTTTTAAATCTTTCGCATATATAGGTTTTTTGTCTTTTGAATATGCAACAGTAATATTGCCAATTTTTTCTTCTAATTCTTGTATGCTATTCGATAAACAGAAAATCGCCATTACTTCTGAAGCAACAGTAATATCAAAGCTATCGCTTCTTGGGGTATTGGCTTTTAATTTTTCCAAGTTAATTTCTATTTTTCTAAGAGCTCGATCATTTAAATCCACTACTCTTTTCCATACGATACTTTTAGGATCTATGTTTAATTTATTTCCCCAATAAATATGATTGTCTATTAAGGCTGAAAGTAAATTATGAGCTGTAGTTATTGCATGAAAATCACCGGTGAAATGTAAGTTGATCTGTTCCATGGGAATAACTTGGGCATAGCCACCGCCAGCTGCTCCACCCTTCATTCCAAATGAAGGTCCTAAACTTGGTTCTCTTAAACAAACTATTGATTGTTTTCCAATTTTATTAAAAGCATCACTAAGACCAACTGAAGTTGTTGTTTTTCCTTCTCCCGCAGAAGTTGGAGTTATTGCTGTAACCAAAATTAAATTACTTTTTTTTTCTTTTAATGTAGAAATGTACTCTAAGTTAAGTTTTGCTATATGACGCCCCATAGGACTAAAAGCAAACGGTTTATCGGGAACATTGAATTTTACTAGCACATCGACAATCGGTTTAATATCTGCTGCCCTTGCTATTTCAATATCAGATTTAATTTTGTTCATTTAATCATAACTTGGTGGTGGCCTTGGTAAGAATCGCACTTACGACACATACCTTTTCAGGGTACTGCTCTACTACTGAGCTACAAGGCCTAAAATCTAAAGGTTATTCTACCTTTAGTTAAATCGTATGGAGTCATTTCTACCATTACATTATCTCCAGCCAGCACTCTTATTCTATTCTTTCTTAATTTTCCAGCTGTGTGAGCTAATATTTCATGATTGTTTTCAAGTTTTACTCTAAACATAGCATTAGGTAGTAGTTCTGTTACCTTTCCTTTGAATTCTAAAGTTTCTTGTTTTGCCAATTAAAAATCCTTTTTTAAATATTTTGCTAGATTTATAACTAAAGAACCTGATCTTTCAATGTCTATTTTTTTAATTTTTCTATATCTCTTTAAATATCTTAACATTATAAAACTTTGTGTTTTGGCTTATTTTTTGTTTCCCAAGGTTCTCCTTGGTCGTCTAAAGCAACTTCAATAACTTCTGCAATTACTCTAATAACTGAGTCTCCAGAAAATATTAATTTCATCTCATAATTATTATCTGGCATTTGATTGCTCTCAATAGCAAGAAAATCCAAAAATCTATCCTTACTAGTTTGGCTTATATTTTTTGAATTAACCTCTATAACATTATCAAATTTCAATACTGTTCTAATTCTTTTATTTTTTCTGAAAACTCCTTTTTCAACATCCTCCCACATAAATCTATTAAGTTGCATTAAAAAAATTTTATTCTTTTTCAAGCTTGCAATATCAGTGGTTTTTACAATTGAGTCCTGAAGATGAGCTGAAATAATTCTTAGATCCTCGTCGGTTCTAGCTATGAGTTTTAAATTTTTAGCTCTCACTTTAAATTCTTTTAATACGTGCTTTACAATTTTTCAATTTTTTTTCTAAGAACTCATAGCCTCTATCCAAGTGATATATTCTATTAATAATCGTTCTATTATCTGCGACTAAGCCAGCCAGCACCAAGCTCACAGATGCTCTAAGGTCTGTAGCCATTACTTCTGCTCCAGTTAACTTTGAAGGACCTTTAATAATTGCTATTTTATTCTTTATATCAATGTTGGCACCCATTCTCTTTAATTCTGGAACATGCATAAATCTATTCTCAAAAATACTTTCTGTAATTCTAGATATTCCTTGAGCCCGAGTCATTAAAACCATTAGTTGAGCCTGTAAATCAGTTGGGAAACCAGGGTAAGGCTTTGTTGATAGATTTATCTTTTTTATTTTATTACTTTTAAGAATTTCAATAATAGATTTTTTAACTTTTATTTTTACTCCCATTTTTTTCAAAATTTCTATCTCATTTCGAATTATACTAGGATTTATTTTATCAAATATTATCTTTTTACCTACCAGAGCTGCAGCTATCATATAGGTGCCTAGTTCAATTCTATCAAATATGACTTCGTGAGTTATATTCTTTTTTTTTATTTTACATCCAATAATTAAAATTTTTCTTCCAACAATTTTAATCCTACCCCCTAGCATATTTAAAAATTTAATAAGATCTTTAACTTCAGGTTCTATTGCGCAATTTTTAAGAATTGTTTTTCCTTTAGCATTGAATGCTGCTAATACTGCATTCTCAGTGGCTCCAACAGAGATACTAGGGAAAGTAATTTTTGCTCCTTTTAATCCATTTTTGGCTTCAGCAAAAATGTATCCATTTTTTATTTTAATTTTTGCTCCAAGTTTTTTTAGCGCTAAAAGATGTAAATTTACTGGTCTAGTTCCTATCGCGCATCCTCCTGGAAGTGAAATTTTAGCCTTTTTATATTTAGCTAAAAGTGGTCCCAATACTAATACTCCAGCTCGCATGGTTTTTACTAATTTATAAGGAGCTAATGTTTTAATATTTTTATTTATATTATTTATTTCAATTGTTTTTTTCTTTTTTAAAATATTGATTTTTAATCCTATAAATTTTAACAAGTCTACCATTGTAAAAATATCTTTAACCAAAGGTACGTTTTTTAATTTTACTTGGTCAGATAAAATAGTCGCCGCTAAAATTGGTAAGGTAGCATTTTTAGATCCAGAAATTGAGATCTTTCCAGACAATTCTTTTTTTCCGTTAATCAATAATTTTTGCATTTAAGATCTTAAATCTTTGGAAGAGTAACGCCTTTTTGTTTCATGTACTTACCTTTTCTTTTAGCGTAAGTAATGCTAGGTTTTTCATTGCCTCTAATAAATACTAGCTGGGCAACACCTTCATTAGCGTAAATTTTAGCTGGCAAAGGAGTAGTATTAGAAAATTCTAATGTAACATGCCCCTCCCATCCGGGTTCTAATGGAGTCACATTCACAATAATTCCACATCTTGCATATGTGGATTTGCCTAAACATATAACCAATACATTATCAGGAATTTTAAAATACTCCATTGTTCTTGCTAATGCGAAAGAGTTAGGAGGTATTATGCATTCTTTTCCAATTTTTGTCACAAAACTTTCCTTTTTGAAAATTTTTGGATCTACTATTCCAGAGTTCACATTTGTAAATATTTTAAATTCATTAGAAACTCTTGCATCGTAACCATAAGATGAGAGGCCAAAAGAAATTTTTCCTTTTCTAACTTGTTTGCTAACAAAAGGTTTAATCATTCCCTTTTGAGCTGCTTTTTTAATCCATTTATCTGATAGAACTGTCATATTTTTTTTTAATCTTATTTTTGAATTTTTTTCTTTTTTTTAAGTTTTTTTTTAATGAAGTTTCACGAATTTTTAATAAGGAATCTTTTTTATCAAAAGATCTCATATTAAAGTTAGTTTTTATCTGGGTTTGTTAAATCTTCTAGCGTTATAGGTCTGTCTATATCGTGCATTTTTTCATCTTTCAAAGATTTAGAACTATTGCTAGATCTTTTAGCTCTTCTTTGTTCTATTCGTGCTTTGCGCTTTGCTTCTTTCTTCATCGCCTTATCACCGCGAGTAGATTTGTAGTCATAGTGAATTCCCATTTTAAGCGCTCCTTCATTAGATCTTATTTTTACTTCTTGACGTGATTTTATGCAAGTATCTTGATCGCATTAATTTGATAATTATAAACAATAGGGACAAAATTACGGCAACAAATACATCTTGTAAAGGTGTTGCTTCTGGAAAACCATAATTCCATAAGATCACTAGAATTAACCAGACTAACCAATTTAATTTTTCAACCATTAATTTTATAACCTTTTTTTTTAAAAATTTTATGAATTTTTATCATTAAATATTCTTTTCTTAATTATTACTGATATTAACATAATAATTACAAAGAAAATTATTGGTAGATAAATCTCTTTGTTTAAAAGTAAGCTAATAAAACTAAAATTATCTGCTTGTTTAATATACTGGTTTAATCCAGCGCCTATAGTGTTCCAAATAAAAAACATTGGTATAAATCCTATAAAGCTCGCAAAAAAATAATTTGATTTTTTTATATTAAAAATAACAGGTAAAACATTTTGTGGTCCAAAAGGAATGCCTAGTCCTCCAGCTAATCTAAACGCAAGAAAATAATTAAATTCATTTTTTCTAAATAGATAAATATATTTTGAAAACCTCTTTTCTAATAAATTGTAAACTAAATCTTTAAAAAAGAAACTTGCTATCGAATAAAGAATCAAGGCTCCAATAGAAATCGACAAAAGTGAAATAAAAGTCCCAATCCATTTTCCAAATAAAATGCCTGAAATAAGTAAAAGAGGTGAACCGAATCCCAGTAAAGATACCCAGACAACACAAAACAAAAAGAATGCCAAAAGATTTATATAAAGATTTTTGCCAATCGTCTTTTCTAAATCTATTTGTAATTCTTTATAATATAAAAAATCATCCAATCTGCTTACATCTACATAAGAAAAGATAAAATACAGGAAAACAAATAAGATAATAATGTAAGAAATTCCTAAAAATAGTTTTAGACTTTTGCTCATAATTTACCTGTACAATAGACAACAATTAAAATATATACCTTAAAATATTTATGAAAAGAACTTATCAGCCTAGTAATTTAGTTAGAAAAAGAAGGCACGGTTTTAGAGCTAGAATGGCCACTAAAGCTGGACGAAAGCTCATAGCTAGAAGAAGAGCTAAAGGCCGAAAAACAATATCAACATAATCAAATAAATGGTTAAGCTTGAAAGTTTAAAAAAAAGCAACCAATTCAAGAAAGCACTAAAAGAAAAAAAAATTCATTCAGAATGCTTTTCTATATTTGCAGCAAAAAATTTTTATAAACCAAAATATAAAACTAATTTACTTATTAGTTTTATTATGAAAAAGAAAATTGGTAATGCGGTTAAAAGAAACAAAATAAGAAGAAAATTAAAAGCTATTGTTCATAAATTGCTGAAAAAAAGAGGTGCAATTAACAGAGATTATACTTATATAGTTTTTGGAAAATCAAATGCTTATGCAGAAAAACAAAATGTTATTATGCTAGCAATGATTAAATGTTTTAAAAAATTAAGTAAATGACTAAATTAATAATACTTTTAAATATCTATATAATAAAATTTTATCAATATTTTATTTCACCCCTTTTAGGAAGTAGATGCAGATACCTTCCAACATGTTCTGAGTATTACATAGACTCACTTAGAGTTCATGGATTAATAAAAGGTTCTATCTTGGGTATAAAAAGAATATTTAGCTGTCATCCATTTAAAATTTTAGGCGGAGGAGATGGTTTGGATGTAGTTCCAAATAAAAAAGATTTAACCAAGGAAAAATTAAATGGATAACAAGAATGTTTTTATAGCAATTGCTTTATCTATGTCTGTTTTGCTTTTCTGGGCAGCATTTTTTGAAAGTCCTAAACCAGTTAACAATAATGCAACTCAAACACAAAAGAAAACTAATGAAAATATTATAACACCAAATATTAATGAGTCTTTAAAAGTTGAGTCAATTTCTAGAGAGGACTCACTAAAAATGTCTGAAAGAATAAAAATTGAAAATGATAGCGTCATTGGCTCTATGTCTTTAGAGGGAGGATTAATAGATGATATTTCTTTTAAGAAGCATAAACAAAATTTAGAAAATAATTTAAATGTAGAATTTTTAAATCCACCTCAAACCGAAGACGGGTTTTATGTTGAAACTGGATGGACAAGTATTGGTAATAAAATAAAAGTTCCCACAAAAAAATCAATTTGGAAAGTTAATGGAAACAAAGTTTTAGGTAGCAATGAACCAATTGTTTTAGAATGGAATAATGAAGAAGGAATTATATTTAAGAAAAGAATTGAATTAGATAATAAGTATTTATTTAAGATTACGCAAGAAGTTCAAAATAATACGAACCAAGTTGTCGATTTATATCCTTATGCGCAAATAACAAGAAACAGAATACCTGACTACATTCAAAATTTTTACATTTCTCATGAGGGATTTATTGGAGTTTTTGACGAAGAACTTAAAGAAGATGATTATGACGATATTGAGGAAAACAAAATAGTAAGAGAGGCAAATGAAGGTTGGCTTGGTATTACAGACAAATACTGGATGGCAGCTTTAGTACCAAAAAAAGGAGAAAATTTTAAATCTACATTCTTATATAAGGACTCGTTTAAAGCTAATTATATCTTAAATAATCCAACTAGAATTAATCCGTCCTCAAATAATTCTAATGAAGTAAGATTATTTGTGGCAGCAAAAGAAGTTGATACCATTGACTCTTACGCAGCAAACCAAAATATAAATAAATTTGATTTAGTAATTGATTGGGGTTGGTTTTATTTTTTCACAAAACCCCTATTTTTTATAATTGATTATCTATTTAAATACTTTGGTAATTTTGGAACAGCTATAGTTATAATCACAGTTGGAATAAGGTTAATTTTCTTCCCGCTTGCAAATTACTCTTTTAGATCTATGGCTAAAATGAAAGCTGTTCAGCCAGAAATGACACGACTAAAAGAATTGCATAAAGAAGATAAAACTAAACTTCAGCAAGAAATGATGGCCCTTTATAGAAAGGAAAAAATAAATCCTGCGTCAGGATGTTTGCCTGTTTTGATTCAAATACCATTTTTCTTTGCAATTTACAAAATGCTGTTCATCTCATTAGAGATGAGACATCAGCCTTTTTTTGGTTGGATAAAAGATTTATCTGATAAAGACCCCACTTCATTATTCAACCTGTTTGGTTTAATTCCTTGGGATCCACCAAGTTTTTTAATAATAGGAATTTGGCCGATATTGATGGGTGCTTCGATGTGGGTTCAACAAAAACTTAACCCTGCTCCAGCAGACCCGATACAAGCAAAAATTTTTGCATTTTTTCCATTGTTCTTAACAATTATTTTAGCATCTTTTCCATCAGGTTTGGTTGTTTACTGGACTATAAACAATATTTTAACAATTGCTCAGCAATGGGTAATAATGAAACAGACCAAAGTAAAAACAAATTAAATGTCAAAAGAAATTTCTTTGGACAATATAAAAAAATTTTGGCCTGAAAAAGCTCCTGATATTAATATTGTTCAAAAATACGTATCAAAATATGAGAAAGAAAAAATTGTTATTAAGTATGGAGGAAATGTACTAATAGACAGAAAAGTATTTAATAATTTTATTTCTGATATAGATGTACTTAACAAGTTAGGTCTTTCTATTATTGTTGTTCACGGGGGTGGTCCAAGAATAAAAAGAGAATTAGATAAAAAAAAGATTGTATCAAAATTTATCAATGGATTGAGAGTAACTGATAAAGATATTATAGACACTGTTGAGGAAGTATTAATAGATTTTAATAATGATATAGTAAGTTCTCTAAAAAAATTAGGTACTGAAGCAGTTTCTTTTCATACAAAGAAGGATAATATAATTGAAGTTGAGCCGGAAAGAAAAGAGCTAGGTTTTGTAGGAACTCCAAAAAAAATTAAATCAAATTTAATTGAAAAAGCGCTAAATAAAAATAAAATTCCAATTATTGCTCCGTTAGGTTTAGGTAAAAATAATCAAACTTTTAATATTAATGGAGATACTGCTGCAAGTGCTATAGCTCAAAAACTTAAAGCGAGAAGACTTATATTAATGACAAACGTAGAAGGTGTGTATGATGATAAAAAAAATCTTATTTCAGAAATTAAACCTTTTGATCTTGATAATTTAATCAAGTGGAAGATAGTAGAAGGAGGAATGATTCCTAAAATAGAAAATTGTGTAGATGCAGTAGAAAATGGAGTTAGAGGTGTTGTAATTCTTGACGGAAGAAAACCTCATTCAATTCTTCACGAAATATTTTCAGATACTGGTTCGGGTACACTAATACGAAAATGAATGATTTAAAAAACATTAAGTATTGGTTATTTGACTTAGATAATACTTTATATGATGGTGCTACTAAAGTTTTTGAGCAAGTTGATAAAAAAATGACAAAATTTATTTCTGAAAAACTTAATGTAGACAAAGAAGAAGCAAGAAAAATACAAAAAAATTATTTCCAAGAATACAACACTACATTAAATGGTATGATTAAACATCATAAAATTGATGCTGATGAATTTTTAGAGTTTGTTCATGATGTTGATCTTAATTTTTTAAACAGAGATAAAGCTTTAGAAGATGAGATAAAAAAATTAGATGGAAAAAAGATTATTTTCACTAATGGTTCTAGAGCTCATGCAGAAAATGTAACTAAAAGGATTGGTATTGATAAGCTTTTTGATGGTATATTTGACATTAGAGACTCTGAATTTATTCCAAAGCCTTCGAAAGAACCATATAAAAAATTAGTAGAAGATTACAAAATTGAGCCACAATATTGTATATTCTTTGAAGATATTGCAAGAAATTTAAAACCAGCACATGAATTAGGAATGAAAACAGTTTGGATAAAAAATGATGAGCCTTGGGCAGCAAAATTTTCTGATGCTGAATTTATTAATTATAAAACTGATAAACTTTCAAATTTTTTAAGGAAGATAAATGAAACCAGATGAACTAGAAAAAATTATTAGCGAAGCTTTTGAGAATAAGCAAAATGTCTCGGAAAACTCTGATAAAAAAATCTTAGATGCAATTAAAGAAACAATTGAGTTAACCGATAGCGGTAATGTTAGAGTTGCTGAAAAAAAAAATGGGAAATGGTCAGTAAACCAATGGGTAAAGAAAGGAATTTTATTAAGTTTTAGAGTTAATAAAATGACTATGTCAAAAGGCCCTTATACAACTTGGTACGACAAAGTTCCTGGTAAATCTGTGTTATGGAATGAAAGTGATTGGAAAAAAGCAGGGTATAGACATGTTCCTAATGGCGTAGTTAGAAAAGGATCTTTTATTGCAAAGGGTGTCGTTTTAATGCCTTGTTTTGTAAATCTTGGAGCATATGTTGACGAAGGTACAATGATAGATACTTGGGCATCTGTAGGATCATGCGCGCAAGTTGGAAAAAATTGTCATGTTTCAGGAGGTGCGGGTATAGGAGGAGTACTAGAGCCGTTGCAAGCCGGACCTGTAATAATTGAAGACAACTGTTTTATTGGTGCTCGATCTGAAATTGCTGAAGGTGTTCTGGTTGAAGAAGGTTCTGTAATTTCAATGGGTGTATATATTGGAGCATCAACGAAAATAGTAGATAGAGAAACTGGAGAAGTTACTTACGGAAAAGTTCCAGCCTACTCTGTTGTTGTGCCTGGTTCTATGCCAAATAAAAAAAATCCGAATGGCCCATCTTTGTACTGCGCAGTGATAGTAAAAAAAGTTGATGAAAAAACTAGAAGTAAAACATCAATCAATGAATTATTAAGAGATTAATGCCTAATTTGAATGAATTAAAGTTAGCTAAAGAGCTTATTAGGTTTCAAAGTATCACCCCTAGAGATGCTGGGGCAATTAACTTTTTAAGAAAGAAACTTAAATCTTTAGGCTTTAAATGTAAAATTTTGGAATTTAAAGATAGAAAAAGTAAACCTATCAAAAATCTTTATGCTAGGATCGGAAACAAACAGCCAAATATCTGTTATGCAGGTCACACAGATGTAGTGCCTCCTGGAAATATTAATGATTGGACAGTAAATCCTTTCAAGCCTACTGTTAAAAAAAATCATTTAATTGGCAGAGGGGCTAACGACATGAAAAGCTCTATCGCATGTTTTATAGTTGCTGTTAACAAATTTTTAAAAAATAAACCAAAATTTGATGGCTCAATTAGTTTTTTAATAACTGGCGATGAAGAGGGCTATGCAATTAATGGAACAAAAAAAGTTGTTGAATATTTAAAAAAGAAAAAAGAAAAGATTAATTTTTGTATTGTTGGAGAACCAACTAATCCAAATAAATTAGGAGAAATGATTAAAATTGGCAGAAGAGGAAGCCTGACAGGTAAAATAGAAATATCAGGAATTCAAGGTCATGTTGCATATCCCCATTTATTAAACAATCCAATTAATACACTAGTAAATGTATGTAAAAAATTAAAAGAAAAAAAATTAGATAAAGGAAACAAAAATTTTCAACCGTCGAATTTAGAATTCACTGGAATTTATGTTGATAATAAAGCACATAACGTAATTCCAGCAAAAGCAAGAGCTCAATTTAACATACGATATAATAATTTTCACACTGCAAAGTCTCTTAAAAAGAAAATAAATACAATAGTAAAAAATATTTGTAAAAGAAGTAAATGTGCTTTTAAAATTGAGTATTTAGCTAATGGTGACTCTTTTTTGACAAAACCAGAAAAAACAATTTTTATGGCAAAAAAAATTATTAAAAAGATTACCCGAATTAATCCAAAATTTTCTACAACGGGTGGTACTTCGGATGCTAGATTTATAAGAAAAATTGCTCCGTGCCTTGAATTTGGTCTAGTAAATAAAACTATGCATAAAATTGATGAATGTGTTTCAATTTCTGATCTTAGAAAGCTTACAGATATTTATAAAAATATTTTAGTAGAGTATTTTAAGTGAAATTATATAAAATAAAAAAATCAAATATTGATAATAAAGGACTGTGTGCCAGCCAAGATATTAAAGATCGCACAAAAATCATAGAATACAAAGGTAAAATTCTTACTAAAAAACAAGTAGAGAAAGATCCTAAATTTGACAATGAAAAAGCAATTTATCTTTTTAATATAAATAAAAGATATGATCTAGATGGAGATTTTAAATATAACACGGCAAGATTAATCAATCATTCTTGTAACCCTAATTGTGAAGTTTATGGAACAGGTTTAAAAGTTTGGGTTTACGCAATCAAAGACATAAAAAAAGGCGAAGAGTTAACTTACGATTATGGTTTTAGTTTTGATGAAGACTATAAAGATTTTCCGTGCAGGTGTAGATCAAAAAATTGTGTAGGTTACATTGTGAGGTCAGAGTCTAGGTGGCGAATAAAAAAATCAAAAAGCTATAAGTCACATAAATGAAAAAAATATTATTTATTTGTCCAAGAAATCCCTTTTCCGAAAGATATTCTGGGGACGTTATAAGAGCAAAAAAAACTATTTATTTCCTAAGCAAAAATCATTACGTCAAAGTAATTAGTTCAGATTTTAAAAACTCACAAAAAAAAGAGAGTAAATTAAGTTATGAAGGTTTTAAAGAAATAAGTCTTTTCAGTAAGATTTTTTATATTTTTTTTTCATTCATAAAGTTACGACCAATTCAACTAGGATACTTCTTTTCTCCTAAAATTAAAGAATACGTTCAAAACAATTTTCATGATTATGACCTAATATTTTTTCAATCATTCAGAACAGTGCAGTATATGCCAGAAGGTAATAACAAAACCTGCATTCTAGATATGGGTGATCTAATGTCAAAAAATTATAAACAAACAAGTGTTCGATATTTTTTCTTCAATCCGATAAGAATAATTTATTATATAGAAAGTCTTTTGGTAAAAAGATATGAAAGTTTTTGTTTCAAAAAATTTACTAAAATTCTTCTGCACTCAAAAAGAGAGATAGACTCTGTTGAAAAAAAATTTAAAGGAAAGTTAGCTCAATTCTCTTTTGGCGTCACTAATATTAATAAAAAATATAGTTTTCATCAAAAAAACTTCAAAATAATATTTATTGGAAATATCAAGTATGCTCCAAATAAAAAAGCATGTTATGAGTTTGCTAATAAGATATTGCCTTTAATAAATGAAATATATCCTAATATTGAATTTCATATAATTGGTGAAATATCAAAAATTGATAAATTTTTATTAAAGAAAAAAACAAATGTTAAGATACTGGGTAAAATAAAAAACTTAGATCCATATCTAGATAAAACTATTTGTGGAATGGCTAATTTAAAAATTGCAACTGGTATTCAAACAAAGCTGCTAACCTATATGTCATATGGAATTCCTAGTGTTTGCAGCCAAGAAGTAATTAAAAATTTTGATGTTATTAAAGAAAGTAAAACAAGTTTTTATAAAAATAATGAAGAAATGATTAAGATAATCTTAAAATATAAAAGAAATAAAAACTTTAGTTTAAATGCATCTAAAAAAGCATTAAAGACCATCAAAAAATTTAAATGGGAAAAAGTTCTACCTGTTTTAGATAAAGTTTTAAATAAATATTAATAAAGAACTTTGGTTAAGTATAGTCCATGAGCGGGTGCAGGAGGAGCACACATTGTTCTTCTTTTTGATAAGAAAGCTTTTTTAAAATCATTTAAACTCCATTTTCCTTCTCCAAGATATTTTAAGGAACCTACCATTGACCTAACTTGTTGCTGCAAAAAGGACTTAGATTGAAAAGTCAAAACAATTTTATTTTTATCTTTTTTAACTACAGCTTTTTTTAAAGTTTTAATTGGAGACTTTGCTTGACATGATGAAGCTCTGAATGTCGAAAAATTATGAGTACCTTTTAAAATTTCAGCTCCTTTTTTCATAATATTTATATCAAGCTTCTTTTTAATGTGCCAAGCTTTGTTTTTTTCTAACACTAAGGATGAACATCTATTGATAATAAAATATTTATAAGTTCTTTTATTTGCACTGTGCCTTGCGTGAAATTTATTAGATTTTTTTTTGATTTCAAGAATAGATATAGGATATTTTTTTAAAAAAAAATTAATAGAATTTATAAAGTTATTCTTATCAATTATATTATGTTTAATTTTAAAATGAGCTGACTGCTCATTTGCATGAACTCCTGCATCTGTCCGTCCAGATCCTATAACTCTAATTTTTTCTTTTAAAAACTTGGATAAAACCTTCTCTAAAATTTCTTGAATAGAAAGGCCGTTTTTTTGAATTTGCCATCCAACAAAATTTGTTCCTAAATATTCTACAGTAATTTGATAAGTAAACATTAGATTATTTTTTCACCTTGTTTAATTTTATTTCCAATTAAAAATTGATCTATTGGCTGTCTGCTTTTTCCCTCTTTTTGAATTTCTAGAATTTTTATAGATTGCTCTTTGCATGCTATCGTAAGTTTGTTGTCTACTATTTTTCCAGATTCACTATTTTGATTTACTATTTTTGCTTTCCATACCTTGTACCTTTCCTTATTGTATTTAAACCAAGCTCCAGGATTAGGATTTAAACCATTAATTTTTGCCAAAACTTTTTTTGCACTTTCTTTCCAATTAATTTGTCCTTCCATTTTTGATATTTTCTTTGCGTATGTTGCTTCACTATGATTTTGTTCTTGAAATCTTGCCTCTCCTTTTTCTATTTTAATTATAGCATTAAGAATAGAATTGGCTCCTAATTTAGATAGAACTTTTGATAAGGTTAAAGTATCTATGTTTTCATTTATCTGAATTTTGTCTTGTTGCATTACTGGTCCAGCATCTAATTCCTCCACTATTTTCATAATACTTATTCCAGTTTCATTATCTAAATTCATAATTGCTCTTTGAATAGGAGCGGCTCCTCTCCATTTTGGAAGTAATGAAGCGTGAACATTTATAAAACCGTGTTTTGACAAGTCTAAAAACTTTTTTGGTATAATTTTACCGTAAGCTATTACTACAACGAGGTCTGGATTTAATTTTTTCAAGTAATTGTATTCTTTATCATTATTCAAGTTGTCAGGAGTTCTTAAATTCAAAGAATGTTCTTCTGCAAAAGCTTCAACACTTGATGGGGTAATTTTTTGACCACGATTTGCTTTGCTAGGAGGTTGAGAATATACAGCTAAAATTTGATTATTAGAATTTACTAAAGACTCTAAAGTAGGCACCGAGAACTCGGGTGTTCCCATAAAAACAATTTTTTGTGACATTAGTTTTAGACTATTACTCTCTCAATTTCCTTTTTCTGTTTAACTAACTTTTTTATAATCATATCTTTTTTAAGCTTAGATAGATAATCAATAAATAGTATTCCGTTCAAATGATCAACTTCATGTTGAATACAAGTAGCTAAAAGACCATCCGATTTTAACTCTTTTTCTTTTCCGTTATAATCTATATATTTAATAGTGCATTCTGCCGGTCTTTCTATTTCCGCAAATTGTCCTGGCAGAGATAAGCAACCTTCTTCGTATACCGAAGTATTTTTCGACTGATGTATTATTTGAGGATTTATAAGAAATATAGGTTTCTTTTTTTCTTCTTCTTTAGAAATATCAATTACCACCAACCTTTTTAAAATTCCAACTTGTATTGCAGCTAGACCAATCCCAGGAGCTGCATACATCGTCTCCAGCATATCGTCCATGAGTTTTTTTGTTTCTTCATCTACTTTTTCTAAAGGTTCACATTTTTTCCTTAAGATAGGATCAGGTTCTGTAAGAATTTTTCTCAACATATATAGCTTATATTGTAATTAACTTCTTTGTGGAAGAGCTGAAATTAAAATTTCGTTTCTGATTTTTTTTAGATTGTTCTGATTTAGAAGATGAGTAATAAAATAAATTGTCTCTGGGTCTAAATTATAAGCTTCATCTTCTCCAATTATTTCTACTAATTTTAAAGTCAAAAAAGCAGACTGTTTGCTTTTTCCAAGTTCAAGTAAATTTGATGGAATGCTATATTTTTTTGAAATTTCTTGATAATCAAGTTCTTTAGGAATTTCAAACCCATCTCTAGCCAGTGATTCAACCAACGCTAAATCTTTAGCGGAAAAAAAGTATTTTCTATTTTTCTTAATTTTCTTATAAATTTTAATAAAATCTTTTTGAGCTTTTTTCTGATCTATTTCATTGTTAAAATATCTTAATAATCTTGATCTATGTAAAATCTTATCATCATACTTTATTTTACCTAATCTTAGTTCTTCTTTAGTGATAATATTTTTTTGTACAACTTCTTTGTAGGACTCCGAAACATTATCCAGGTTAATCTCTTTAAGTCTATCACTTAAAAATTCTACAAAAATATTTGATAATTTGTCTTTTTGAAATAAATCTTTGAGTAAAAATAATAACTTAATTTTATTTTCTTCATTGTCTGAAAGTAAATATTTTTGATAAATTAAAGCTCTAGCATCTATATTGTCAAATGTTAGATAAATATCTTCTGCTTTAATTAAGCTATCTAAATCAAAGGAAATATTAGAATAAATATCAAATATCTTTTTTTTATCAAATTGATCTTGGTTAGCTGCAATTTCTAGGCTTTTTAATTTTTCTTTATCTCTGTCATCTTCTAACTTAATCAAATTAGCTGCATTTAAGTATTCCCATATTATTTTTTGAGTTTTTTTTGTTGGTTCATAAGTAAAATTTTTTATGGTTACGCTTGATAAATAAAAGTTAAGCAAATTATCATCTTTAATTTTTTTTGTTGTTTTGCTTGTTACACCTAAAAGAAAACTTATCTTATCATCAAAAAAATTATCTGATTTATTTTCTTCTCTTAAAATATCAAATTGTAGTTGGGCCTCATTTTTTTTTTTATTAAAAACTAAACAATAAATTTTAAACTTATCTAAATATGAATCTTTTATATTCTTGTCTAAAAAATCTATTTTATTACAGCCTTCCTTAATATTTGCTTTAGCAATATTGCTATCAACTAAGTATTGGATAAGTTTTTTTTTATTAGGAAAAGTATTATTTTGTTTTAGGAATTTTTCTATAAGATCTACCCTTTTATTTTCTATCATCCAGTTAATTTTTAAATTAACAAACTCTTTTTCTTCCATACTTTTAGGAGGGAAGGCAAAAGATAAAATTGTGTTCTCAAATAATTTTGTTGCTGTATTAGAAAGTTGGATCTTATTAATTCTATTAAAGCTTGATCTTACATCTTCGGCCTCGGTTTGAGTCCACATATTTAAATTGAAATTGTTTTCTGCTGGATCATAAATACCAAATATTTTTGGATCCTGAGAATTTTCTAATATTTCATTTTCAATTTTTATATTTTCATTTGTTTGGGATTTTTTAAATATTTCGGAGTTAATCGTGTTATTTGAAGGATTATGCTCTGGTATAATTATTTCAGATTTTTCTTTTATTTCTTTGTTCCAAATATCTATCTCTTCTTCCGCGTAAAGAGGTTTAAATAAAATTAATAAAATTAATAAGCTTATATTTTTATTTAAGCTTATTAATTTCATTAGTTATATCAATTTTGTAATTTTGTTCAGGGCTAGGAAAATTTATTTTTTCTATAAGAAAAATACCTGCAATTATTAAGATCGATAACAAAACTAATTTAATCAGTATTCTTCCTATTGAACTACCAATGTTTCGTTGTCGATTGTATTTAAGTTGCATAGTAAAAAAATATATTTAAACTCGAAAAATAAGACATATTTGTGATAAATCAAATTGAAAATTGGTAGGATAATTGAAAAAAAACCTTGTATTAACTGGAATGATGGGTGTTGGTAAATCTACCATCGGTAAAAAGCTTGCTAAGAGGCTGAAACGTAAGTTTGTTGATATTGATAAAATTATCGAAATAAAAGAAAAAAATACCATTAAAGAAATTTTTGAAAATAAAGGTGAAAATTATTTCAGAAAAATTGAAAAAAAAATAACGCTTAAAGAGCTAAAAAAAGATAATTTAGTTATAGCTTTAGGTGGTGGAGCCTTTATAAACTCATCTATTCGAAGAGAAGTTAAAAATTCTTGTTTAAGTTTTTGGCTAGATCTAAATATTTCTTCTATATTGCTTAGACTAAAAAATGTTAAAAAAAGACCTTTATTAGATGAAAATAAACTAGAAGAATCAATTAATGAAATTTACTCGCAACGAAAGAAATTCTATAATGAGTCGAATTTTAGAATTAAGTGTAATTCAAAGAATAAAGAAGAAACTATACATAAAATAATAAAATTATATGAAGGCTCAAGAAATCAAATTTAAAAATCTAAACAAAAATTATTCTATTTTAATAGGTAACAATATTTTAAAAATATTACCAAAAAAAATTAGATTACTTTGTCCACGAACAAAAAAGATAGCATTAATTTTTGATAGAAAAGTTCCAAATAAGTTCAAAAAAAGTATATTTAAAAATTTAAAAAAGTATGAATTATTGAATTACAATTTTGAGGCTAGTGAAAAAACAAAATCTCTAAGAACTGTAGACTTTTTATTAAATAAATTACTTTCAAAAAATTTTAATAGATCTGATTTGGTGATAGCAATAGGTGGAGGGATTACAGGAGATCTAGTGGGATTTGTAGCAAGTATCTTTAAAAGAGGTTTAAACTTTATAAGTATACCAACAACTTTATTATCTCAAGTAGATGCTGCCGTCGGAGGAAAAACTGGAATTAATTCTAGTTATGGTAAAAACTTGATAGGATCTTTTTCTCAACCAAAATTAGTGATTAGTGATACATCTTTTTTAAAAAGTTTAAAAAAAAAAGAAATGGTATGTGGTTACGCAGAAATATTAAAACATGCTGTTATAAAAGATAAAAAATTTTTCGACTGGTTAAAAAAAAATACAAAATATATTTTTTCACATGATAAAAAGAAATTAATTTATGCAATTAAAAGAAGTTGTAAAATTAAATTATTATTTGTTAATAGAGATGTTGATGAAAAAAACATAAGAATGGTCCTGAATTTTGGTCACACTTTTGCTCACGCTATAGAAGTAAAAAATAATTATTCAAAAAATATTACTCATGGGGAAGCTGTCCTGGCAGGTATGATTTTAGCAACCAAACTTTCAGTAATTAAAAAAGTTTGTAATCTAAAAGTTTTAAAAGGTCTTATGGAAATTTACTCAAAAAATAATTTGAATTATACTCTTAAAAAATATAGAGCACCTAAAGAAATCAATAAATTAATTCCTTATTTAAAAAATGATAAAAAAAATAACGATGAAAAAATAAATTTCATATTATTAAACAAAATTGGCAAAACAACTATGCCTAACAAATGCAAAATTTCCATTAATGAATTAAAAAAAAATATTAGGCGATTCATTCAATACTAATTTCTAAAGCATGAATTTTAGTTTTCAGATCTTCTTTTAAAATATTCATAATTAATTTTTGAGCGCTTAATCTTGAAATTGACTTAAGATACAAAGATTTTATTTTTAAATGTAAATGATATTTTTCCTCAGAGAAAAATTTATGGCCTCTATGTTTGTGAGAATTATTAATAATTTCTAATTTTTCAAAATTAATCTTTTCAGCTAATTTGCTTTCAATAACTTTAAAATAATTTTCCATTCTTATAAATTTACTATATAAAAATAAAATTAATATGAAAATAATCTGCGATTGGAAAAATTGTAAAGAAATAGGTTCATATAGAGCTCCTGTTGAAAGAGATAATAGTAAAAAATTTAGATTACTATGCTTGGAGCATATCAAAATATTTAATAAGAATTGGAATTATTTTGAAAATATGAATGACCAAGAAATAGAATTTTTTATTAAATCAGATTTAACATGGCATAAATCCACAAAAAATTTTGGCTCTTCAGATAATTTTTTTAACATTTTATGGAGCAATGCTTTAGATGATAAATTAAATATTTTCAAAAGTTCAAATTTTAAAGAATTCAAAAAAACAAAACTTTCACAAACTGATAGGGATGCTCTTCAATTAATGGACCTAAATGATCAAGTAAAATGGGAAGAAATACATAAAAAATTTAAAAAACTTGTGAAAAAATATCATCCTGATAAAAACCAAGGAAATAAAGAGTTTGAAGACAAGCTTAAAAAAATTACATTAGCTTATAGTCAACTTAAAAAAACACTAGGAAAAAAATGAGCGCTGAACAATTTATCACAAAGCCAGATATGAAAATTTCTGTAAAACAAACTTTTGGCTTTGATAGTGAAATGCAGATTGATGCCTTTTCAAAAAAAAATGAATACGTGCCTAAAATAGATACAGACTATAAATTTGATAAAGATACTACGCTTGCGATTATTGCAGGTTTTGCTTTTAACAAAAGAGTTCTTATTCAAGGTTACCATGGAACTGGTAAATCAACTCACATTGAGCAAGTGGCGGCAAGATTAAACTGGCCTTGTGTTA
>QCGX01000013.1 GCA_003278125.1 Pelagibacteraceae bacterium AG-390-C22
AAATGTAATTTGTTTCTTGTTTTTAAAGCTAAATTTTTTGATTACATATTTTCCATACTCTCTCCTAATCTGATCTAAACCTTTTGTTCCCACAGTAATTATTTTTAGTTCTTTTCCTTCACTTAAGATTTTTTTAAAATTTGTTTTAGCAAGTTTGCAAATGTTAGAGTTGAAACCCCCGCACAATCCTCTGTCTGCTGTCAAGACCACACATAAATAAATTTTATCTTTACCCGTGCCCACAAGAAGCTTGGGAGCATTTTGAGGGTCGTTGATAGATTTAGTTAAATTAAGAATTATATTTTGCATTTTTTGACTGTATGGTCGTCCTTTTTCAGCGTTCTCCTGAGCTTTTCGTAATTTAGCAGCTGCTACCATTTTCATAGCTTTAGTTATCTTCTGAGTAGACTTAACACTTTTAATTCTCTTCTTAAGGTCATCTAAACTCGGCATTATTTATTACCTTTTTTGTGCTCTTCAATTATTTGGGAAAGAAGTTTTTCAGTATTCTCCTCAAGTTTTCCTGATGACTCGATAGAGTCAATTATTTCAGGTCTTTCAGATTTGATCTTTTCAACAATATCTTTTTCAAATTTTTTTATTTTATTTAATTCAATATCATCAAGATAGCCTTTTACCCCTGTAAATACTGAAATTACTTGCTCAGCTACTGTCATAGGAGAATATTGATCTTGTTTTAAAAGCTCTGTTAATTTTGCTCCTCGATTCAATAATTTCTGTGTAGAAGCATCCAAGTCAGAACCAAACTGGGCAAAAGCTGCCATTTCTCTATACTGAGCTAATTCTAATTTGATAGAACCAGCTACTTTTTTCATCGCTTTAGTTTGAGCGGCAGAACCTACTCGCGATACGGATAAGCCAACGTTAACAGCTGGTCGAATTCCTTGGTTAAATAACTCAGTTTCTAAAAATATTTGTCCATCTGTTATAGAAATAACGTTAGTAGGAATATATGCTGAAACATCTCCCGCCTGTGTCTCAATAATTGGTAAAGCTGTTAATGAGCCTCCACCACTTTTATCGTTTAATTTTGATGCACGCTCTAATAGTCTACTATGTAAATAAAATACATCTCCTGGATATGCTTCTCTTCCAGGTGGTCTTCTTAATAATAAAGACATTTGTCTGTAAGCAACTGCTTGTTTTGATAAATCATCATATACAATTAAAGCATGCATACCATTATCTCTAAAATATTCCCCTATTGTGCATCCTGTATAAGGCGCTAAAAATTGTAGTGGTGCTGAGTCAGATGCTGTAGCAGCAACTATAGTTGTGTATTTTAGAGCTCCTGCTTCTTCTAAAGTTTTTGTGATTTGAGCTACAGTAGATCGCTTTTGACCAATAGCTACGTACACACAATATAGTTTTTTCTTTTCGTCTGAAGATTCATTTATTTTCTTTTGATTTATAATTGCATCAATTGCTACTGCTGTTTTTCCAGTTTGCCTATCTCCAATGATTAATTCACGCTGTCCTCTTCCAATGGGTATAAGAGAATCTATTGATTTTAACCCTGTTTGCATAGGCTCACTAACAGATTGTCTTGGAATAATTCCTGGAGCTTTTACTTCTACACGTTTTCTATTTTTAGCAGAAAGTCCTCCTTTTCCATCTATAGGATTTCCTAGTCCATCAACTACTCTTCCCAAAAGTTCTTTGCCTACCGGAACATCTACAATTGCATTTGTTCTTTTAATTGTGTCACCTTCTTTAATCTTTCTATCATCACCAAAGATAACCACACCAACATTATCACTCTCTAAATTTAGAGCCATTCCTTTTGATCCATCTTCGAACTCTACCATTTCACCAGCTTGAACATTATCTAAACCAAAAACACGCGCAATACCGTCTCCAACTGAAAGAACTTTTCCGATTTCAGATACCTCGGCTTTTTCACCAAAATTTTTAATTTGATCTTTTAATAGTTTTGTAACTTCTGATGGGTTAATTGTCATTTTAGTTTTCTAACATTGCTTGTTCATATTTTTTTAATTTATTCTTAATGGAAGTATCAATCATAAAACTACCTAGCTGTAGCTTTAAACCTCCAATTAAATCTTTATCCACTTTATAATCTAATTTTATTATTGATCTCATTGATTTGGATAAATCTTTGCTTATTTCATCAAGTTCGGTTGAAGATAATTCTTTAGATGAAATTAATGAAGCTTTTATTTCTCCTCTTTTTTTAGAACATAATCTCAAAAAACTTTCAGAAATTTTTTTTACAAAAAATATTCTTCTCTTTTCAATTAATAATAAAAAGAAATTTTTTAAATTTTTAGAAAAACCTAATTTCTCTGACAGTAGATTAATTACATTATTTTGAGTATTTTTGCTTTGAGTGGGGTTTTGTATAAAATTTTTTACTGCAGGACTAGAATTAAAAAGTGATTGAAAATTTCTAAAATCATTTTCAATTTTATCTAGTTCATTTGTCTCATTAGCTACTTCAAATAACGCACGAGAATACCTTTCTGACGTTTCGGATGAGAAAGATTTTTTTGTACTCATTTTTAGTTGTTAGATTTTATCGTGAAATAATGAAGTGGTCGTACCATAAGAGTATAGGAGGATCAAGTTACCAATTTTGAACTTAAGCGAAGTTGATCGGATCTACATCAACCGTGAGTTTAATTTTTTTTGAGATTTTAAGCCCATTTAGTACTTTTGTTATTTTTTTTTGCATAAAAATTTGATTGTTAAACTTAATTAATAACCTAGATCGAAAATTTTTTTTAATTTTCAATAAAGGAGAGTCAACTGGTCCCAAAACCTCAAGATCATTGATTTGATTTAATTTAACTTTAATCTCTCTAGCACCCTGTAAACTTATGCTTCGATCTTTTGAAGATACAATAATAGCAATCAATCTTTTAAATGGAGGTAATTTATTTTTCTCTCTCAATAAAAGTTCGCTTTGAAGAAGTTCTTCTGAATTATTTTTAATTAATTCATTAAGAGTTGCATCGTAAGGAGTTAATGTCTGATAAATAATTAGAGACTCTGAGCTAAATCTTCCAGCTCTCCCACTTAACTGATGATAGAGTTGAATATTTTTTTCAGTTGTCCTTAAATCATAGCCTCTTCCCGAGAAGTCAGCATCAATGACTACAATGCAATTTAACTTTGGAAAATTAAAACCTTTTGAAATCATTTGAGTTCCAATTAAAATATCCACTTTATTATCATTTATCTTTCTAAATAAATTTTTTGTTTCCTCATTTGTTTTTAGATAATCGCTTGAAAAAATATTAATTTTTTTATCTGGAAATATTTTTTTAATTTCTTCAAATATTTTTTCAACACCAGGACCGTACATGATAAATTCACAATATCCTGTTGATTTACATTTTGTTCTAATTTGTTTTTCAAATGAACAATGATGACAAATGGCTTTGTCTTTTAATTTATGAAACGTTAAATATAAGGAACAGTTAGAGCAAATATGTTTAAAACCACATTTTTTACAAATTAGATAAGGAGCAAAACCTCTTCTATTTATAAAAAAAAGAGCTTGATCTCCTTTATCTAAATAATTTTTAACTAAATCTATTGTCTCATTAGCAATAAACTTATTTTTTAATTTATCTAAATTTAAATTAATTATTTTTGTTTTAGGTAAAGGATAATTTTTAAATCTTTTATGAATTTTTATATGTCTATATTTTTTATTTTGGATGTTATTATATGTTTCTATTGAAGGAACAGAACTAACAAGATGTATAGGAATTTTCTCAAAGTTTGCTCTTGAAATTGCCATATCTCTAGCATTGTAAATTACTCTTTCATCCTGTTTATATGAGGTGTCATGCTCCTCATCTACAATTATAATTCCGAGTTTTTTAAAAGGTAAAAGTAAAGCGGATCTTGCTCCAACTAGTATTTTTATCTCATTTTTAATAATTCCTTTCCAAATCAACCTTCTTTGTTTAGGTGTTATTTTGGAATGCCAAATTGCAGGTTCAAAACCAAAAAAATCTTCAAATCTTGATTTAAAATCATTTGTTAAAAATATTTCTGGCAACAAAACTAGAGCTTGATTATTTTGTTCTATAATTTTTTTAATTCGTTCAAAATAAACTAGAGTTTTTCCTGAACCAGTTGTCCCTTGTAAAACTGATACATCAAATTTATTGTTTTTATTTTCAAGAAATTTAAGTGCTGATAACTGCTCTTTATTCAAATTAAATTTTTTTGTCTTGGTTTTTTTTATTTCAATTGGATCATCTTTTATTCTTATAAATTTTTCTGCACTTCCTATTGCCATTTTCAAAACGAGACCGATTGGAACCATATTGTAGGAAGAAAACCATTCTATATAATCAACCAACTTTTTATCAATCGAGTATTCTGTACTGTAACTAATATCTTTTATTTTTATATTTTTTGGGATTATATAGTTGTTTTTCCAAATTACGCCTACTTCTTTTCTTAATCCAAAAGGAACTTCTACTAAATTTCCAATTTTACATTTTATTTTAGAATTGTAAGTAAATGGAAAATTAAAAACTTTTGGCAACAAAACTTGTGCTTTCATAGAATAATAGTATTAGAATTATTTTTAATTAAAAATGAATTGGTCTTTTATCAACAGCTAATGCAGCTTCTTTTATTGCTTCTGTGTGAGTTGGATGAGCATGACAGGTTCTGGCTATATCTTCCGCACTTGCCCCGAATTCCATTGCTAAAGCCATCTCCGCAATCATATCTCCGCAATGAGGGCCAATAATATGTACACCTAAAACTTTATCAGATTTACTATCAGCTAAAATCTTCACAAAACCCTCGGTTTCATTATTAACTTTTGCTCTTGAGTTAGCTAAAAATGGAAATTTTCCAACTTTATAATCTTTATTTTCCTTTTTTAGTTGTTCCTCAGTTTTACCTACTGTTGCTACTTCTGGAGAGGTATAAATCACACCTGGTATAACATCATAATTAACGTGTCCTGCTTGACCAGCTAAAATTTCTGCTACTGCTATTCCTTCATCCTCTGCTTTATGTGCTAACATTGGTCCTTTTATAACATCACCAATAGCATAAATATTTTGAATTGATGTTTGTAATTTTTCATTAGTTTCAATTCTTCCTTTATTGTCTTTTTTAACACCTACTTTTGTTAGATTAAGTCCTTCAGTGTATGGCTTTCGTCCCACGGAAACTAACACCTTATCAACTTCTAAAGTTTCATCTTTTGAATTTTTAATATCTGTATAATTTATTAATACCTTTGAACTAATATTTTTTACTGAATTAACTTTTGAACCCATCTTAAATTTTATTCCTTGTTTGGTTAAAATTTTTTTGAATTCGTTAGAAATTTCTCTATCCATTCCAGGAGTAATAAAATCAAGATATTCAATCACAGTGACTTCCGAACCTAATCTAGACCATACAGAACCCATTTCTAGACCAATGTAACCACCACCAATCACGGCTAATTTTTTTGGTACTTTATTTAATGATAAAGCACCAGTTGAAGAAATTATATTTTTTTCGTCTATTTTTATACTTGGTAAAGAAGCTACCTCGGAACCAGTGGCAATAACAATATTTTTTGTCTTATAGTTAGTTTTTTTATTATTATCATAAACTACAACATCATTTTTAGAAAATATTACACCTTTTCCTTTTAAATAAGTTACCTTGTTTTTTTTAAATAAAAATTCTACTCCTTTGGTAAGAACTTGAATTGATTTATTTTTATTCGACATCATCTTTTCGATATTAAGCTTAATGCCTTCAATCTCAATTCCTTGTTGGTTAAAATCTTTTTTAGCTTTATGAAAGTTCTCAGACAAATTTAGTAAACTTTTTGAAGGAATGCAGCCTACGTTTAAGCAAGTTCCTCCTAGAGCTCCTCTAGATTCCACACAAGCTGTCTTTAAACCAAGTTGTGCTGCTCGTATAGCACAAACATAGCCTCCTGGGCCTCCACCTATTACTATTAAATCAAAATTATCCATGATCAAATATTTAAAAAGAGTCTTTTTGGTTGTTCTAAGGATTCCTTAACGATCTTTAAAAAAGAAACTGCTTCCTTCCCGTCTATTATTCTGTGATCATATGATAAAGCCAAATACATAATAGGTCTCACTTCAACATTTCCATCAACAACAATTGGTCTTTGAACTATATTATGCATTCCCAAAACGGCTGATTGAGGTGGATTTAATATAGGCGTAGATAACATTGAACCATATATTCCTCCATTTGTAATAGTAAAGGTTCCACCTTGAAGATCGTCTATCGTGATTTTGCCATCACGAGCTTTTTCTCCCAATTTACTAATATTTTTTTCAATGTCTGCAAATGACATTTCATCTGTTTCTCTAAGAACGGGCACTACTAAACCTCTTTCTGTTCCAACGGCTATACTGATATTATAATAATTTTTATAAACTATTTCATCGCCTTGAATTTCTGCATTCACTACTGGAAAATTTTTTAATCCTATAACGCAAGCCTTTACAAAAAATGACATAAAACCAAGTTTTACTGAATATTTATTTTGAAATTCTTCTTTATATTGATTTCTCATAGATATTACTTCGCTCATATCTACTTCATTAAAGGTTGTTAACATAGCGGCATTCTCTTGAGCTTCTTTTAATCTTTTCGCGATTGTTAACCTTAATCTTGTCATTTTAATTCTTTCTTCCGGGCCATGTTTAATTTTTCTCTCTGAAGGAGATGGTTTTGATCCCATTAGACTCATAACATCTTCTTTTAAAATAACCCCATGTTTTCCTGAGCCCTGAATTTTGTCTAAATCTACTTTAGCCTCTGTTGCCATTTTTCTTGCAGCAGGAGAAATAGATGGCTTAGAGCTTTTTTCTTTTTGTTTTTCTTTTACTTCTTGTTTTTCATGAAAATTATCTAATATTAATGGCTCTTCTTGTTCGATTTTTGATGGTTCAGCTTCTTCTTGCTCAAGTTTTAATGGTTCAGCTTCTTCTTGCTCAAGTTTTAATGGTTCAGCTTTTTCCTTAGGTTTTTTTAAGATTGAAGTTTTTTTCTTTGGCGGAGAATAATCTTTTAACTCTTTAGTGTCTTCAGATATTTTCTTACCAGAACCATTTATCATACCAAGTAAAGCACCAACATTTACGGTTTCCCCTTCTCTAACTGATATACTTTCTAAAACACCATTAGAAGGAGCAGGAACTTCTACATTTACTTTATCGGTTTCTAATTCTACGATAGGTTCGTCCGCAGAAACTTTTTCACCTTGATTTTTTAACCATTTTGAAACTGTTGCTTCTGTTACTGACTCACCTAAAGTTGGTACTAATATTTTTTCGGACATGAATTAAAATTTTCCTATCACCTTTTCTAATATTTCATTTTGCTCTGCAAGATGTTTTTTAAGATATCCACTAGCAGGAGATGCGGCAGGGCTTCTGCCAACATAATTAACTTCTTTGTTATCAGCTTTTATATAATTCAAGCTCCATTGAATATAATTTCTTACTGTGTTCCATGCGCCCATGTTTTTAGGTTCTTCTTGACACCAAAAAAATTCAGCTTTTTTGCTGAATCGTTTTAATTCTTTAGCAAGTGTTTTTACAGGAAAAGGGTATAATTGTTCTATTCTTATAATAAATACATTTTTATTTTTATTTTTTTCTCTTGCTTGAAGAAGATCAAAATAAATTTTTCCAGAGCACATAACTACTTTCTTTATTTTTTTATCTTCTACAAGTTTAATTAAATTATTTTTTTTGGTATCTGCATGGTCAATTAAAACTCTATGAAAAGTATTTTTTTTAGTGAAATCTTCGATGTGTGAAGTGCACATCTTATTTCTTAACAAAGATTTTGGAGTCATAATTATTAAAGGCTTTCTAAAATCCCTGTGAATTTGTCTACGTAAAGCATGAAAATAGTTCGCCGGGCTTGTGCAGTTTATAACTTGTATGTTTTCTTGAGCACACAATTGTAAAAATCTTTCAAGTCTTGCAGATGAATGTTCCGGGCCCTGTCCTTCATAGCCATGAGGTAATAACATCACTAAACCATTAGCTCTCGCCCACTTTCTTTCTGCTGAAGCAACAAATTGATCTATAATTACTTGAGCCCCATTAGCAAAATCCCCAAATTGTGCTTCCCAAATTACAAGGGTGCTTGGTTCTGATAAAGCATAACCATATTCAAAACCAAGAACAGCCATTTCAGAAAGTAAACTATCTATTACCTCAAAATTTTTTTGATTTTTTGAAATATTATTAAGAGGAATATATTTTTTTCCATTCAATTGATCTTTCAATACTGAATGGCGTTGACTAAATGTTCCTCTTGCAGAGTCTTGTCCAGAAAGTCTGACTGGATAACCTTCTTCCAATAATGTTGCAAATGCTAGATGTTCCGCTGTCGCCCAGTCAAAACCTTTTCCACTTAGAAACATTTTTTTTTTATTTTCAAATATTTTCCTTAAAGTTGGGTGAAGATTTAAGTCTTCTGGTATTAAAGTTATTTTTTTTCCAATTTTTATTATCTTTTCTAAAGAAACTCCTGTTACTCCTCTTTTATCTTTTCCTTTTTCTGGCTTAAATCTTGACCATACTCCTTCATACCACTCTAATTTTGGTTTATATTCTTTAGCTGTCTTAAATTGTTCCTCAAGAAGACTTTTAAATTTTGTCTTCATATTATTAAATTCTTCATTTGTAATAACACCCTCGTCGATTAACTTTTCTGCATAAATATTTAGTGTTGTAGGATGTTTTTTTATTTTCCTATACATAGTGGGTTGAGTAAAGGATGGTTCGTCCCCTTCGTTATGACCAAATCGTCTATAGCAAATCATATCTATAACAACATCTCTATTAAATTTTTGCCTATAGTCAGTTGCAATTTTTGCACAATGAGTGACTGCCTCGGGATCATCTCCGTTAACGTGCAAAATTGGTGCATCAACCATTTTTGCCAAATCAGAAGGATATGGAGAAGAGCGGGCAAATTTAGGGCTTGTTGTAAATCCTATTTGATTATTAACAATTATATGTATTGTGCCTCCAGTGTTATGTCCTGGTACCCCAGACATGGCAAAACATTCGGCAACCACGCCTTGTCCAGCAAAAGATGCGTCTCCATGAATTAAAACTGGAATAACTTGACTTCTTTTTTTATCTTTGTGAAAAAATTGTTTTGCTCGTGTTTGCCCTAACACTACTGGATTAACCGCCTCAAGATGTGAAGGATTGTCCGTTAAAGATACGTGAACTAAATTACCATCAAATTCTCGATTTGAAGAAGCTCCTAAATGATATTTTACATCACCTGTAGAGTCAGAACTAAAAGAGGCATATTCTCCTGCAAACTCATTAAACATTCTTTTATAAGATTTTTGCAAAACATTAGCTAAAATGTTTAGTCTTCCCCTATGAGGTTGACCAATTTTAACTTCCTTAAAACCTAAGTGACCTCCTCTTTTTATAATTTGTTCCAATGCAGGTATCAAAGCTTCACCTCCATCAAGTCCAAACCTTTTAGTGCCAACAAATTTCACGGCTAGAAATTTTTCAAAACCTTCTGCTTGTATCAGCTTATTTAAAATTGCTTTTTTTCCATTAATAGTAAATTTTAATTGGTTTTCCTTTTTTTCCATTCTTTCTCTAAACCATTTTTTTTCTACAGGATCAGAGATGTGCATATATTCAACACCAATTTTTGAACAATATATTTTTTTAAAGAAACTAAGAATTTCTTTAATAGTAGAATAACCCCCTCTCATATATTCCCCTACATAAATTTTTTTGTTATAGTCTTCTTCTTTAAATCCATGGTCTGCCGGATTGAGATCTTCAAGATATTTTCTTTCCATCATTTTAAGTGGATCTAAATTAGCTATCAGATGACCTCTTATCCTATATGCTCTAATTAGGGCTATGGCTTTTACAGACTCATTAGTTGATTTTAAATCAACTTCAAATTCTTTTTCTTCATCTTTTAGATCTTTTGTATTAAATTTAATTTTCTTATTTTTTCTTTCTGGTGACCAACTAGGACCCTGTAAATCATTATAAATTAATTTTTGTTCTTCACTTAATCCTTCAAAAAATTGTCTCCAACTTTCTGGAACTGAATTTGGATCAGCAAGATAGTCTGCGTAAAATTCATTGATAAAATCTGAATTATTGCCAACTAAAAAAGAAGTCTTTTTGTAGGTAGTATTGTTTTTTGATGATGACATTTATTTGTTTATTTTAACATGAATTGTGGAAATTCAACCATTAAGTTTTTGCAAAAGTGTCTTACCAATATCTGCGGGGGACTTTGAGACGGTGATTCCGGCAGATTTCATAACTTCTATTTTATCTTCAGCTCCACCTTTTCCTCCTGATATTATGGCACCTGCATGACCCATGCGTTTTCCTACCGGGGCTGTTAAGCCAGCTATAAAACCAACCATAGGTTTTTTTATCTTTTCCCTTTTTAAGAATTCAGCTGCCTCCTCTTCAGCTGAACCACCTATTTCTCCAATCATAACAATTGATTTGGTCTCTTTGTCTTTTAAAAAAAGTTGTAAACAATCTATAAAATTAGTGCCGTTAATTGGATCTCCTCCTATTCCTATGCAAGTAGACTGACCCATTCCATTTGCTGAAGTCTGCGCAACAGCTTCATATGTTAACGTCCCAGATCTTGAAACAATACCAACAGTTCCCTTTTTATGAATGTTCCCAGGCATAATTCCTATTTTACATTCGTCTGGAGTAATTATACCTGGACAGTTAGGGCCGATTAATCTTGATCTACTGTTTTTTAATTCTTTTTTTACTTTAATCATATCTAAAATAGGTATCCCTTCAGTTATGCAAACTATTAATTCAACTTTTGCATTTATAGCTTCTATAATTGCTTCAGCAGCAAATTTAGGGGGGACATATATCATGGTGGCATTTGCATTTGTTTCGTCTTTAGCTTCCTGAACTGTATTAAAAACTGGAAGCCTTAAATGTTTTTGACCACCTTTTTTTGGAGTTACTCCTCCTACAAGTTTTGTTCCATATTTAAGTGCTTCTTCGGAGTGAAAAGTTCCATGTTTTCCAGTAAAGCCTTGGCAAATAACTTTTGTATTTTTGTTTATTAATACTGACATTTATTTTATAGCTTGAACAATTTTTTCTGCAGCATCGTTTAAGTCTGATGCTGATAAAATTGTTAAATTTGATTTATCTAAAATTTCTTTTCCTTTTTTAAAATTTGTTCCTGCCAATCTTACCACTAGTGGAACTGATAAATTGACTTCTTTTGCTGCATCTACAACTCCTTGGGCTAAAACATCACATCTCATTATACCTCCGAAGATATTTATTAAAATACCTTTAACATTCTTATCTGACAAAATAAGTTTAAAAGCTGCAGAGACTTTTTCTTTAGATGCTCCTCCGCCTACATCCAAAAAGTTTGCTGGTTCTTTTCCATAAAGTTTTATTATGTCCATCGTAGCCATAGCTAAGCCAGCACCGTTAACCATACAACCTATAGATCCATTTAGCTTGATATAAGCAAGGTCGTATTTTTTTGCTTCTATCTCAGTCGGATCTTCTTCATTTAAATCTCTTAACTTTAAAATTTCTGGTTGTCTAAAGATTGCATTATCATCAAAATTCATTTTTGCATCTAAACATAATAGTTTTTTATTTTTTGTAATAATAAGAGGATTGATTTCAATTAAACTTACATCTTTTTGAATTAAAATTTTGTACAATGCTCGTATTAATTTCACAAATTCTTTTTTTTGATTATCATCAAATTTAAAAGGGGAAATTATTTTATCTATCTCTTGATTTGCAATATCTTTGTTGAGCTCAATCTTAGTTGTAATAATTTTATTTGGTTGCTGAATGGCCACTTTTTCAATATTCATTCCACCTTCTGTGCTACTAATAAAAACAATCTTAGAACTTTCCCTGTCTACAAGACACGAAAGGTAAAACTCTTTCTCTATTTCTGAAGCCTCTTCTATATAAAGTCTTTTTACTTCTTTACCTCGAGGTCCAGTTTGATGAGTAATTAATACTTTTCCAAACATTTCTTGAGCTTCCTTTTTAAGTTCATCAATGCTTTTTACTAGCTTAACTCCTCCTGCTTTTCCTCTTCCCCCAGCATGAATTTGTGCTTTAAGTACAAACTCCTTTGAATTTAAATATTGAATTTTTTTTTCTATTTCTTCTAAATTATAAATTACTACACCTTGTGAAACGGGCGCTCCAAAACTTCTTAATAGATCTTTTGCCTGATGTTCGTGAATATTCATAGAAATAAATATTTTAATTATATATATATTTAATTTCTAATGCATTATATAAATTTCAATATGATAAAAAAAATAAGTAATTTTATCAATTTTAATAAATCTATAATATTTTTAGTTTTTATTGCTTACTTTATTTTAGGGTTTTTAATCTACAAAGATTATGGATTTTATACTGATGAAAAATTTCACAGATCTAATGGTTTTTTTTGGCTTACTTACATTGCTGATTTTTTTGGATTAGAGAAGCTAAAATTATCCTCAGCTGTTAAAATGAGTGAAATTCAGGGATTTACATTACCTGATATTGAATTGTGGAATAAGTATGGAATTATATTCGATTTGCCTGCAGCTTATTTAGAAATTTTACTGAAGTTAGATGAACCCCTAAAATATTATCAATTAAGGCATATATTAATCTTTATTTATTTTTTCATTGGTTCGATTTTTTTTTATAAAATTTTATTAAACAGATTTAAAAATAAAATAATTAGTTTATTAGGATTATTTCTATTAATTATTACTCCAAGAATATTTGGAGATAGTTTTTGGAATAATAAAGATATAATTTTCTTAAGTTTATACATAATTTCAATTTATTATTATTTTAAAGTTATAGACAATCCATCAAATAAAAATATCATACTTCTTAGTTTATTTTCAGGAATATCATCTACAATAAGATTTGCAGGTTTTTTTATTCCCATAAGTTTAATATTATTTTGGTTGATTAATTTTGTTTCAAATAAAAAAGATTTAAATTTTTCGTTAGTTTTAAAGCATTTAATTTGTTATTTTTTCTTTCTTTTTATTTTTTGGCCTCATCTATGGGATAATACTTTTACTGGTATAGTTGGCTCATTAAATTTGGATATGGCATGGAGCGGTAAAGTTAATTTTTTAGGGGAATACTATCATAGTAACAAGCTACCTTATTATTATCTTGGATTTTGGATTTTAGTTTCAACGCCCATATTGCATCTATTATTGTTTTTTCATGGATTTTCAGCTTATTCCTTAAGGGTCATTGGACGTTTTGTTAAAATAAAAAAAGACAGTATTTATAATGATTTATGGCGCGCTAAAGAAGAAAAAAAAGATTTTTTTATTTTTTTTAATTTAGTATTTTTTTTTACAGGATTATCACTATTAAATATTAGTTTGTATAATAGTTGGAGACTTGCATATTTTTTATATATTTTCATAATTTACTTCTCAACTTTAAGTGTCTATTTTTATTTCAAAAAATATAAAAATAAAAGATTTATCAATATTTCACTAATACTTTGTTTTATAATTCTTGCTATTTTTATAATTTTTAGAATTTATATTTATCACCCATATCAATCTTTTTACTTCAACTTTTTAACTACAGAAAAAATTAAAAACAATCTTGATGTAGATTATACTGGGTTATCAGCAATAGAATTTTTGAGAGAAGTAATTAAAAATGAAAAAGGAAATCATGAGATTATAGTAAGTACAAATTCTTGGTATCCATTATGGTTTATGCATGACCTGCTTGATGCAAATGAAAAAAAGAGAATAAAAATAATAGTAAATGATGAAAAGGCTAAAGCAGACTATGTTTATTCAAACAGAGTTTATGATATTGATAAACGATACTACAAAAAGTATGATATGCCATCAAGATTTAAAAAAATTAAAGAACATAAAGTTGATAATACAATAATTTACGAAATTTATAAAAAATCAAAATAATGAAACTATTTTTTTATAAGACAATATTTGTGGCATTTGTTTTTTTTATAACCTTTAAAATTACAGTGGGTTCAACAGTTAAATATGTTGAAAATAAAATATATAGTTTATCATCAAAAGAAAATCTGGAATATATAAAAAAAAAAATTAAAGATGAAATGAAAGTTGCTGTCTCTAAAGAAGAGTATATCAAAAAAGATGATGCTATATTAATTAATCAATTTATTAAAAAAATACAAAACGACTTAAATAATCAAAATTAAATATTTTAAATTGAAAAATTACACTTTTTTATTATATTTACCTTTAACAAACCTCATAGTTATTTTAGATTTACTAAATTCATCAAAAAAATTTAAAATTTATTAATGAGAAGAATTATTATTTATACGACTAACGATGAATACTTATCTCTAAAATTAGTAGATAAAATTATTTCAAACGATATTTACAAAAATTTTAAGATTGATATTCTTATTACTAAAGCAAATTTTATTAGAAAAATAAAAATTATGTTTGTCTTCTTATTTTTTGGATCATTAAAAGATTTATTCCTCAATTTAAGATCAAAAGTTTCAATTAAAGATATCGTAAAAAAGAACAAAAATTGCAAAATAGTAGACGGTGTTAATCAGAAATATGAATATGGATTAAGTGTTTACTGCACAAGTAAAATTAAATTACAAGATTTTAAAATTTACAATTTTCACCTTGGCAACTTACAATCTCAAAGGGGTTCTTTTATATTTTTCTATAAATTTATAAAAAATTGGAACTCTGTTACTCTGACTTTTCATGAAATTACTGAAAAATTTGATGTTGGAAAAATTGTTAATGAAAAAAAAATTTCATTAGAAGAGAATTGTAAAGCTACAGATATTTTCTTTATCTATATTAAGAATTTTGATTTTTTAATTGAAAGCCTAAATCTTATAGAAAGCAGAAGAAAAAAAGAATACCTTGAATATGAGAAGATTAATGTTGTCCCAACATTTATAAACTTAATTAAATTAACCTTTTTAAACTTTTTTAAAAAATAATTATTTAAAATAAATTACATTAAAAATCTTTACATGTTTTTAAACTCAGTTTTGTAAGAATTTTATTCATTTTCTTTAATTCATAACAGTTTTTATCAAATACAACTTTGATGTATTTTTCTTTGTTTAATCCCACTGTATAAATATTCTTGATTTTTTGTGATTTAATTTTAGATAGATAAAAATTTTTGTACAGTTTAAAAAATTTACTTTCTTTCGTTGGAACACTTAAATCATCATACCATTTATTTGGACTAACATTTTTATTTTCAATAATTACCGGTAAAAATTGATAATCTGTAATTAATATCTTGGGGATCTTATCTTTTATTAAAATTTTTTTTGCTTCATTCAGATAATTAATTTCTTGAAGTGGCGTTTCTGGATATTCAGGGGTAATCCATTTTAAATTAGAAAATTTATCATCGATTATTTTTGCGTTAACAGCGAGATTAAAATCAACGTTTGCAAGTTCCATAAATTTTTTATTGTGATTAAATCTAATATGATATTTCGTTAAGGATATACAAAAAATGAATATTATAAAAAAAATTAAATGTTTTTTTTTATAATATCTACTTACATAAAGATTGCCTATTCCAAGATAAAAAGGGATTAAAAAAAATATTAAAACTTGATTCTTCGTAAGCAATTGACTGTATATAAATATTAAAGGTGTGAGCAATACAAATACTAGTACAAATAAATCTTTTTTCTGTTCAGTAGTATTTCTTTTATTCTTTATCATTGAAAAAAATACTAATATTAAGGGTAATAAGGCAAAATAAATGAATTTAAACTGTAAAATTGTATTTTTAAAATCAAAATCTAATTTATCTAATCTATTATCACCAAGAGACATTGGATAAAAAATATATTGTATTAAAAAGTTTTTAATTGGAACATCGTTTAAAAAAAAAATTATTAAAAAAATTGAGGTACCTAATATTCCGCCCAAAATAAAAAATAACAAATCCATGAAATGCTTCTCTTTAAAATAAATTTTAAAAATAATTATAGCTATAGATAATAAAAAGATTAAATATGCAGATGGAATTTGCTTTGAGAAGAAAGAAAAAACAATAAAAAGAGAGCTCAAAAACCAATATTTTTTTCTCTCTTGATTTATACCTATAATAAAACAACAAGTAGAAACCAAACAAAATATTACAGCATGGTGATCCACGAAAGGTGTTCCTGTTGATGGATAGGCTAGTATTGAAATAGCTATTGCATAAATGAATGAAAAATTTGGATTTAATTTAATTTTGTTAAAAAAATAGAAAATAAAAATAGCTAAAATGGTATTAATTAAAGCAGCATGTATAACATAACTTAACCAACTAACATCAAAAATCAAAAATAAAGCAAATTGTAAATAATCTAATAACGGTCCTGTTATTGACCAATAATCTTTAAATGGATGAAAGTTGCTTAATACGTTGTATCCAGAGTTAAAGATTACAAAACTATCTATAGGAAATATTCCTCGATATCCATAATACAAGGTAAATATTAATGAGTTAAAAATTATAAATATGTAAAAAAAAATTTTTTTATCTTTTAATTTATTTAAGTTCTGGATCAATTTTTTTTGCTGCATTAAAAAGATCTTTAACTGCATTAATTGAATTATCAAACATTTTCTTTTCTTCGCTTGATAAATTAATTTCTATGACTTTTTCTACACCATTTTTACCAATTTTGACTGGTACTCCAGCATATAAATCTTTAACCCCATATTCACCATCTAAGTATGCAGCGCATGGCAATTCTTTTTTTAAGTCCTTTAAATAACTCTCAGCCATTTCTACCCCAGAAGCAGCTGGTGCATAAAATGCTGAACCTTTTTCTAAATATCTAACTATTTCTGCACCTCCTTTTTTGGTTCTATCTACTATTTCCTCTAATTTTTCTTTAGAAATTTTTCCTTTATCCACTAATTCATTAATTTTCTTTCCATCAATAGATGTATGATCTAACATTGCTACCATGCTATCTCCATGACCTCCCAAGACTAAAGATTTAATTTTTTGAACAGAAACTTTTAATTCTTGAGATAAAAAATAAATAAACCTAGATGAATCTAAAATTCCAGCCATGCCAACCACTTTATTTTTAGGTAAATTGGAATATTTTTGAAGAGCCATTACAATTACATCAAGAGGATTAGTTATACATATTACAAATGAATTTGGTGATGTTTTTTTTATTCCATCGGCAACTTGCTTAATAATTTTAAGATTAATACCTAATAGATCATCTCTGCTCATGCCTGGCTTTCTAGGCACTCCTGCAGTAATAATAATTACATCGGAGTCTTTAGTATCTTCATAGTTGTCAGTTCCTGATAGATTTATATTAAATCCATTTACTGGCGATGATTGTGCTATATCCAGGGCTTTTCCTTTTGCAATCCCAGCAGCAACATCAAATAATACTACATCTCCTAATTCTTTAAGAGCAATTAAATGTGCTAATGTTCCACCTATTTGTCCAGCTCCTATTAAAGTAATTTTTTTTCTCAATTTTTCTCCTTTTTTATTTCATGGTTGGCATTGTAAACTCCGGGTCAGATCTTAATCCGGAGGGCCATCTTGATGTTATTGTTTTTAATTTAGTATAAAATCTCACTCCTTCAGGTCCATGCATGTGTTGGTCTCCAAACAAAGATCTCTTCCAGCCTCCAAAGCTATGAAAAGCCATTGGGACTGGAATTGGAATATTTATACCCACCATTCCTATTTTAACTTTATTAGAAAATGTCCTGCCAGAGTCCCCGTCTCTAGTAAATATACTTACTCCGTTGCCAAATTCATGATCATTAACTAGTTGTAAGGCTTGGTCAAAATCATTTGCTCTAACAACTGAGAGAACTGGTCCAAATATTTCTTCTTTATAAATTCTCATATCTTTAGTTACATGATCAAATAAACATCCTCCAATATAGTAGCCATTCTCATAACCTTGGAGTTTGAGATTTCTTCCATCTACAATTAATTTAGCTCCTTCTTTCTCTCCAATATCAACATAACCTTTTACTTTTTCTAAGTGTTCTTTTGTAACCAATGGTCCCATTTCTGATTTCTTATCCATTCCTGGCCCAACTTTTAATGCTTCAACTTTTTTTGCTAAATTGCTAACTAGTTTGTCTCCAATACTGCCTACTGCGACAGCAACTGATTGGGCCATACATCTTTCTCCGGCTGAGCCATATGCTGCGCCCATTAATCCATTTACGGCTTGATCTAAGTCACAGTCTGGCATAACCACACAATGGTTTTTTGCTCCTCCTAATGCCTGAACTCTTTTTTCATTTTTGGCACAGTTTTCATAAATGTATTTTGCTATTGGAGTAGATCCAACAAAACTCATTGCAACTACATCTTTGTTATTTATTAATGCATCAACTGCTTCTTTATCTCCGTTAACAACATTAAAAACTCCATTTGGCAATCCAGCTTCCTTCAAAAGCTCTGCTAATCTCATAGAGCAAGAAGGATCTTTTTCAGATGGCTTGAGTACAAAGGTATTACCGCATGCTATTGCCATTGGAAACATCCACATAGGAACCATTGCAGGAAAATTAAATGGTGTAATGCCAGCACAAACTCCTAAAGGTTGCCTTGTCGACCAACTATCCACACCTGTTCCAACATTTTCTGTAAATTCTCCTTTAAGCATTTGAGGTATTCCACAAGCATATTCAACTACTTCTAATCCTCTAACCAAAGAACCCTTGGCATCTTCATATACTTTTCCATGTTCCGAAACGATAATCTTAGTAAGCTCATCAGAGTTTTTTTCTATTAGCTCCTTAAATTTAAACATAACGCGTGCTCTTTGAAGGGGAGGAGTGTTTGACCATTTTTCAAATGAATTTTTTGCATTTTCTACAGCTTTATTAACATCTTCCTTTGTTGCTAATTTAACTTCTGCACTTTGTTCGCCTGTAGCAGGATTAAAAACTTTGCTTTTTCTCTTGGAATTCCCAGAATAATTTTTACCTTCAATAAAGTGTTCTATTAATTTCATGGTGCTAATTGATTAAATAAGCTTTTAGCTTGTTGCAAGCATTTTTTTTATTGATCCAATGGCTTTTGCTGGATTTAGACCCTTTGGACAAGAATTAGTACAATTCATAATAGTATGACATCTATACAATTTTAACTCGTCGGCAACTTTTTTTAATCTCTCTTTTTTATCTTCATCTCTGCTATCATTTATCCATCTATAAGCTTGTAATAAAACAGCTGGCCCTAAATACTTATCACCATTCCACCAATAGCTTGGACAAGCAGTTGAGCAACATGCGCATAAAATACATTCGTAATAGCCGTCCAGTTTTTCTCTATCTTCTTGAGACTGCTTTATTTCTTGGGTTGTTTTTTCTCCAACTTTCGTCTTTAACCATGGTTCGACGGACTCATATTGTTTATAAAGAGTTGTTAAATCTCCAACCAAATCTTTAACAACTTTTAAATGCGGCAAAGGATAAACATTCAATTCACCTTTAATGTCTAAGTGTGATTTGATGCAAGACAAAGTATTTACACCATCTATATTCATTGCGCAGGAACCACATACTCCGTGAGCACAAGATCTTCTAAAAGTTAAAGAAGGATCTATTTCATTTTTAATTTTGAAGAGTATATCTAATACTTTTGGTCCACACTCGTTCATATCAACTTCAAAAGTATCAATCCTAGGATTTTCACTTTTTGATGGATCCCATCTGTATACATTAACTTTCTTTATATTATTTGAGCCAGTTTCATCTTTATAGTGTTTGCCTTTTAAAATTTTTGAATTTTGAGGCAAGCTAAATTGTGACATTAATAAACTCTTTCTTTAGGAGGGAAATATTGAACATCATTTGTTAAAGTTTTAGCATGAACTGGTCTATAGCCTACTTTAACTTCATTTCCTTTTTGCCAAGCTAGTGTGTGAGTCATATAAGTTTTATCATCTCTCTTTTTAAAATCTTCTCTAGCGTGGGCTCCACGACTTTCTTTTCTATGGTAAGCAGAATCTATGGTTGTCATCGCCTGTCTTATAAGATTGTCAAACTCTAAGGTCTCCACTAAATCAGTATTAAATAATAAGGATTTATCCTTAACAGAAATATTTTCCATACCTTCAAAAGGTTTTCTAATCTCGTTCATCCCTTCTTTCAAAGTTTTTTCTGTTCTAAAAACTGCACATTTTGATTGCATTGTTTTTTGCATTTGTAACCTAAGTTCTGACGTTTTTGTAGACCCGCTAGAGTTACGTAGTTTATCAAAACGATCCAAACACTTATCGGTCTCACTTTGAGAAATTTCTTCATGAGGGTTTCCAGGTTTTACGATTTCAGCCGCTCTAGTTGCTGCAGATTTACCAAATACTACTAAATCAATTAAAGAATTTGATCCTAATCTATTTGCTCCATGAACGGAAACGCATGCGGCTTCACCTATAGCCATAAGCCCTGGTACAGTAGTATCTTTTCCATTTGAAGTTAGTACTTCAGCTTTATAGTTTGTAGGAATGCCTCCCATATTATAGTGAACTGTAGGAACAACTGGAATTGGTTCTTTCGTGACATCAACTTCGCAAAAAGTCTTTGCGGACTCTGCAATACCAGGTAGCCTTTTTTCTATAATTTTCGGATCAATATGATCTAAATGCAAGTTTACATGATCTTTATTTTTTCCTACACCTCTTCCTTCATTAACCTCAATGGCAATTGACCTACTAACAACATCTCTAGAGGCTAGGTCTTTAGCCTTAGGAGCATATCTTTCCATAAATCTTTCTCCTTTAGAATTTAGAAGAAAACCACCTTCTCCTCGAACTCCTTCAGATATCAATGTGCCGACCCCATATATTCCTGTGGGATGAAACTGAACAAATTCCATGTCTTGAAGAGGTAATCCTGCACGTAAAACCATTCCATTACCGTCTCCCGTACAAGTATGTGCAGAAGTTGCAGTGTAATAAATCTTACCATAGCCACCCGTAGCCAATATAGTTATGTGAGATCTAAATCTATGAATAGTTCCATCATTTAAATTCCAAGCAATCAAACCTTTACACTCTCCATTTTTCATTAACAAATCTAATGCAAAGTACTCTATAAAAAATTCGGTGTTATGTTTTAAAGCCTGTCCATACAATGTGTGAAGTATTGCATGACCAGTTCTATCTGCTGCAGCACAAGTTCTCTGAACAGACTCATTTCCATAATCTTTTGTCATTCCTCCAAAAGCTCTTTGATAAATTTTCCCCTCTTTAGTTCTGCTAAAAGGAACTCCATATCTTTCTAGCTCTATCACTGCCTTTGGCGCCTCTTTACATAAATATTCGATGGCATCTTGATCACCTAACCAATCAGATCCCTTGACGGTATCGTACATGTGCCATCTCCAATCATCTTCACCCATATTCCCAAGTGCAGCAGAGATTCCTCCTTGCGCCGCCGAAGTGTGGCTTCTAGTTGGAAAAACTTTTGAAATACATGCTGTTTTTAATCCTGCTTCAGATAATCCTACGGCGGCTCTTAACCCTGAACCCCCTGCTCCTAGAACTACAACATCATATTCGTGATCTATTATTTTATAAGCGCTCATTACGATAAATTAAATATTCCTATTACAGTTAATAATGGTGTTATTATAGCAAAAATATTGAGCATTTTGTTTGCGACATTTTTTATTTTTTCATCGTGAATATAGTCTTCAAAAATCTCACTTATCGTTAAAGCTGAAAAAAAGTAAGCAATAACAATAAAAATAGAGAATAAAATTTTGGATGGTTGTTTTATAAAAAAATTAACAACCTCAACATAGTCTGCGTCATAAATAGACGCTAGATTAATTATAAACCAAATCATTAATGGAATTAATATAATTGAACTATATTTTAGAAATAACCATTTTTTTGTAGATGGATGCATATTAAAATATATTTTTTCCTATTAAATAAAACAAAATCGTAAAAACAAAAGATCCAACGAAAGCTAAGACTCCTGTAATTTTTGTCACTTTCAAATCAAAACCATAACCCATGTCCCAGACTAAATGTCGTATTTCATTTAAGATATGAAAACTGAAAGTCCAGCATAAAAAAACTATTATAAATTTACCAAAAAAAGATTTTAAAAATACTTGTGTTATTTCGTAGTTACTTTCTCCTAAAAGTAAAGATAGTACCCAAATACAAATTAATGTAATAGCCAAAATATTTATCACTCCGACAATTCTGTGAGTTATAGAAAGAAGAGATGAAATCTGCCACTTATAAATTTGCAGATGTGGGCTTAAAGGATTATTTTTATTTTGCATAACTTGTAATTATTTATAAACCAAACGTTTTACTTTTTCTTTATTAAACACTCGGCGATTTGAACAGTATTTAAAGCTGCTCCTTTTAATAAATTGTCTGAAACTATCCACATATTCAAAGCTTTTTTGTTAGAGTGATCTTTTCTGATTCTTGAGATAAAAGTCAAATAATCTCCCTCGGCCTCCAAAGGTGAAATATATCCTCCATCTTTATTTTCATCTACAACTTTACAGCCAGGAGCTTTTTTTAGTATATCTCTAACTGTTTCCAAATCATACTCATTTTCAAACTCAATATTTGCTGATTCAGAATGAGAAGTCTTTACTGGAACTCTTACACAAGTCGCTGTTAACCCTATTTTTTTATCTAAGATTTTTTTTGTTTCGTTCTCCATTTTCCATTCCTCTTTTGTATATCCATCTTCAACGAAAGAATCTATGTGTGGAATAAGATTAAATGCTATTTGTTTTGTAAAATTTTTAGATTCAATTTTTTTACCTTCTAAGTAGTTTTTGGTTTGATCAAATAATTCATCTACTGATGCTTTGCCCGCTCCTGAAACAGCTTGATAAGTGGAAACAACTACTCTTTTAATTTTGTATTTTTCATGTAGAGGTTTTAAAGGCAGCATTAGTTGTATAGTCGAACAATTTGGATTGGCAATAATGTTTTTATGACTCCTTAGAGCACTAGGATTAACTTCTGCTACTACCAAAGGAACATCTTTGTCCATTCTAAAATATTTTGAATTGTCTATAACAATAGTTTTTTTTGAAGCTTTAGGTGCCCAATTTTTTGCTATTTCGCTCCCAGCAGCAAAGATAGTAATCTCTGCCTTTGAAAAATCATATTTTTCTAATTGCTCAACAATGATTTCTTTTTTCTTAAAAATTAATTTTTGCCCAGCACTTTTTTCTGAAGCAACTAGAAACAGGTTGTCGATTTCTAATCTTGACTTTTCTAGGACTTCAATTGTTTTTCTGCCTACGTTGCCCGTGGCACCGATTATTGCGAAATTCATATACTCTATTATTTTATTTCAATTTTGAGATAATTGCATCACCCATATCAGCAGTGGTGACTTGTTTTTTGCCCTTCGACATAATATCTTTTGTTCTCAAACCATCGTCTAGAACTTTTTGAACAGCTGCATCTAATAAATTGGCCTCTTTATCAAGATCTAAAGAATATTTTAAAGCCATAGATAAGCTTAATATTGCTGCAATTGGATTAGCAATATTTTGTCCAGCGATATCTGGAGCAGAACCGTGAACTGGCTCATAAAGAGATCTGATTTTTCCATTTTTATCTCTTGATCCAAGGGAAGCAGAAGGCAACAGCCCTAAAGAACCAGTTAACATTGCTGCTT
>QCGX01000014.1 GCA_003278125.1 Pelagibacteraceae bacterium AG-390-C22
TTTCATAGTTATTGGCGTATTAGTTTTAGCCCTTTCTTTAACTCTAAGTACTATTGATACTCTTATTAACGCTATTTCGAGTTTGATAATAGTAAATGGAGATCAAATAAACAAGTCATTAAAAGGTAAGGAAATTAAAAAAAAAACAAATAAAATAATTTTCTTATTAAGTATAGTTGTTTTTATATTTGCATCTAAAGGTTACAGTATTTTATATTTGTTTCTATTAGCAGATTTATTGTGCTCTGCAGCAGTAGTAACTATATTTTACGGTTTTTTTTATAGGAAAATTAATTCAAATCTTGCTTTTTTATCTATAATTTGTGGACTTTTATTTGGTCTATTATTTTTTCCAAGCCAAAATTTTCAAACCAGCATTTTAGTTGGAAATTTAATTTCCCTTGATGCTTTTTCTATTTTTATAAAAACGAACTTACTTTTTATTTCGTTCGCTGTATCTTTAATTATACCTTTTTTAATGGTAAGTATTTATTCTTTACGTAATTCGTTTAAATAGATAATTACAGCTATCCAAATAAAGATAAAACTAATTAGTTTATGAAGAACTAAAGGTTCATCATAATAAATAACCCCAAGAAAAAATTGTGCAGTTGGCGTTAAAAAAAAAATCATACTTGCTGGACCTATACCAATTAAGTTAAATCCTTTTGTGTACCAAAATAGAGGAATTAAAGTCATGAAACCAGCCCAAAATAAATAAAAAGAGAAACTAGGCTGATCTATAGAAAAAATATTTAGATCATTAATTGCTAAATAATAAAATAACAAAATAGCAATAGGGGTCATAAACAGTGTTTCGATTAATAGACCAATATCTGAAGAAACATTTATTTTTTTTCTGATTAATCCATATATGCTAAAAGTAAGGGCTACAGTAATACCTATCCAAGGGATACTTTTTAATTGATACAAAAGATAAAATAACGAAAGAATTACCAATATTACTGAAATAATTTTATTCTTATTATAAGGTTCATTTAAGAATATAATTCCAAAAAAAACACTTAAAATAGGAAAAATATAATAACCTAAGCTTCCATCTAACAGATTATTTGTGCTAACCGCATAAAGCCAGGTAAACCAATTAATTGATATTAATAATCCAGTTATTAATAGTATTAATATATTTTTAGGTTTTTTTATAAGCTTCTTAAATTCTAGCCATTTTGAATAATAACTAGTGGTTATTATTAAAAGTAGAGCCGTCCAAATTGTTCTATGTATTGTTAATTCTAGAGGGGAAGCGAAAGATACAAACTTAAAATAAAATACGCCTATTACACCCCACCAAAGTGAAGCTCCAATAGTAAATAATGAGCCCTTTAATAAATTTTTCTTCATTTGACCATTTTTTTGATTGATTTATAAGTTAATTATTAAATAAATAGTACTAAATAAAATTGGTTACAGGGAAGAGTGGGTGAGCGGTTGAAACCAGTTGGTTGCTAACTAACCGTACGAGTAACATCGTACCGAGAGTTCGAATCTCTCCTCTTCCGCCAAAGTTAGTTAAAGAAGTTATCAATAGTAACTGGTTCTTTACTTAGCATATATTTATAAACATTAATGTTCTCTAGTACCCTTTGAACATAATTTCTTGTTTCCTTAAATCTAATTAATTCTATCCAATTTACATATGACAATTTTCCTTTAGACGGATCTCCATTAACTCTTCTCCATGTTTTTACTCTATTGGGCCCAGCGTTATAAGCTGCTATAGCAAATGGATAAACGCCATTATAATCTTCAATTAATGAATTAAAATAGTAAGAACCTAATTTGATATTGTATTCAGGATCTCGAGTTAAATTACTAATGCTATAAGGTAGCTTTGCTTGCTTAGCAACAATTTTAGCAGTGTATTTCATTAATTGCATCATACCTCTTGCGCCAGCCCAACTATTCGCTTTCGAGTCAAATTCACTTTCTTGTCTTATAATTGCCAGAACAACCTCGGAATTTGGCATTTTCTTATTATTTATTTCCTTGGGTGTAGCTATGATAGGATAATTATATTTATTATAAAATCTCTTTTCATAAGAAGCTTGTTTTGATATTTGAATTGCAAAATCATATCTGCCAACATCTGTAGACAATTTAGCAGCTAAGACTTCACTTCCTTCTTCTATATTTAAAGCAGCTAAATGTTTTAATATATCTTTTGCATATATAGTAGCATCTAATTCCTTAAGTAGTATTACATGATTTATTAATCTATTCTTTTTAAATTCTTTTTCATATTCTTTGTTAAAAGTAGACTGATCAAATAATTCAAAGTTACCACCTGGATTTATCTCATTAAAAGATAATTGACCATAATATGTCATCGGAAATTTAGCACCCTCTGTAAAATATTTTTTTGCTCTTTCATTATTGCCTAGCTCCTTATGAGCAGCCCCAAGCCAATAAGCACCTCGAGCTAAGCTAATAGGATATCCAACATTGTTATAAAAATTTTCAAAATGATTAATTGCATATTCAGCAGAATTTAAAAAAGATAAAGCTATCCAACCAGAAAGCCATTCGGCTTCAGCAAAAGAAGGACCCGATGACAAAGAATGTTCACTAGAAATTTTATATGCAGTTTTATATCTTTTTTTATAGATTAATGATCTTGCTACACTTTTTCTTTGTTCCCACCATAAATCTGGCCTTACCATTTGCGTTTCAGTTCTATTTGCATTCTTATATAAAATTTCTAAGGAACCCTCTAATCTTCCTCTTCTATTTCTCCATCTTAATCTATCAAATTCTAATCCTGGATTACTTTTAAGATGATCTGGGACTTTAGCTATAGCATTATCTACACCATAAGAATTACTCATTAAAATTTGTCTTGCATTGTAAAGAGCTCTTTCATCTGTAGGTAAATATTTTAGCATTCTTTTTAAATCCCAATATTTTTTTTCCCAAGCTAAATGATCTGCTCTTTTTAAATGATCTTCTGATGTTAAAAACTTTTTAAATTTTGCTCTATAATAACCTAAATCATTTTTTCTTATTTCAGCTGTTGTCCAGCCATCTTTGATTAATTTTTCAACTTCAGCATTTCTTCCTTGTTCTAAAAGTGCTTCAGCTAATTTAATTTTTCCTAAACCTCCTAAAGGTGGATTTTTTTCAAACCAATTAATTATTGCTGTTGGAGAGCTATTTTTTAGATAAATCTTTTGCTCAGCAAGATACTTTATTCTATTAATTCTTGGATAATCCGAGTTTCTCTCTATAAATTTTTTGTAATCATTAAATGTAGCTGCATTACCTGTAGTTTTTAAATACATCCATGTAATTAAAGTTCTAAAATCTCTGTCTTTAACTCTCTCAGCGCTTTTAATTGCACTATTCCATTTTCGTGATTTAATAAATTTAATTGTTTCTTTAGCTTTAGCAAAATCTTTTGAATTTAAGATTGTTGATTTTTTTGCTTCTTTTGACGCAGGTTTATACGTTGCAGGTTTTTTTTGAGGTAGTAAGAAACTACTATCAACTTTTACAACTATTTTTTCTGGCGCTACCTTTTTTTTAATTTCTTTTTTTTCTTTTGCAACTTTTTCTTCTGTATTAGTTGACTGTAAAATTGGCTTTTTCTGGGGTAAATCATTTGTTATTTTTGTGTTAATATTTTTTTCTATTTTTTTAAAAATTGAAGGTTTTTTTACAGGTAAAATGAATTCATTTTCAGAATAGGCTTTATTAATAATTAAAAAAAATAATAAAATTACTAGACTAATTAATTTATAAGGCATAAGTTAAAATTAATTACCTTATATTGTTTTATGCTTAAAGGATCAATTGTAGCCTTAATAACTCCGTTTCAAAACAACACTCTAAATGAGGATGTTTATCGTAAATTAATTCATTATCACTTGAAAAATGGAACAAACGGCATTGTTCCTGGCGGTACAACAGGCGAGTCACCTACTTTATCCCATGATGAACATAAAAAAATAATCGAAATTGCTGTTAATGAATGTAATGGTAAAATTCCTGTTATAGCTGGAACAGGGTCAAACTCTACTTCAGAAGCTGTAGATCTATCAAAGTATGCTGAAAAAGCAGGATCGGATGCTTTGCTCGTAGTTACTCCTTATTATAATAAACCAACTCAAGAAGGATTGTATCAACATTATAAAAAAATTAATGACAATGTAGGCATACCAATAATTATCTACAATATACCTTCTAGGTCGGTAATAGATATGTCAGTAAAAACAATGACAAGATTATATGAGTTAAAAAATATAGCTGGCGTAAAAGATGCAACTGGAGATCTCAATAGAGTTGATCAGCAATTAAAATCAATGGGAAAAGAATTTGTACAATTAACTGGAAATGATGATAATGCACTTGAATTTAATAAGAGAGGTGGAGTAGGTTCTATAAGCGTAACTGCGAATATAGCTGCTAAGCTTTGCTCAGACTTTCAAAAATCTTGCGCAAATGGTTTTAAAGACTCTGATAAATTAGATAAGATATTACAACCTTTACATTCAGCGATGTTTATTGAAAGCAATCCATCACCAGTTAAATATGCTGCTTCATTATTAGGAATGTGTGATCCGGATGTAAGATTACCTTTAGTTCAAGTTAAAGAAGAAAATAAACAAAAGATATCTGAAGCTCTTAAAGTTGCTAAAATACTTTAATGAAAAAGAGAATAGTTCCTGGTCAAAAAATTATTTGCTTAAATAGAAAAGCTAGTTTTAATTATTTTTTTCTTGAAATTTTAGAAGCCGGCATATCCTTAAAAGGATCTGAAGTTAAATCTTTAAGAGATGGGAAGGGTAGTATCGCAGATTCATACGCAGTTGATATTAATGGAGAAATGTTTCTAGTTAATTCGCACATACCTTTATACAGACAATCATCGTACAATAATCATAATCCAAAAGGAGAAAGAAAATTACTTCTTAAAAAAAAAGAAATAAATAAATTAATAGGAAGAATAAATCAAGAAGGATTAACAATTGTACCAACTAAAATGTATTTTTTAAAAGGAAAAGTTAAAGTTGAAATAGCTGTAGCAAAGGGAAAAAAACTTTATGATAAAAGACAAGTGAAAAAAACTAGAGATTGGAATCGTGAAAAAGCAAGATTGCTTAGTAGAAATAATAAATGATACATATAAATATTGGTTCTAATTTAGATTCTAAACACGGCACTAGATTTAAAAACATTTCTATTGCAATTAATCTTCTTATTGAATCAAAACTAAATATAAAAAAAATTTCATGTTTTTATGAAACACCATCATATCCAAATAAAAAATTACCTAAATTTGCTAATATTGGATTATTAGGTGAATATAGCTTTGACCACATTAAACTAATCAAAGAAATTTCATTGATTGAAAGAAAGATTGGAAGAGTTAAAACAAAGAAAAATGACCCTAGAGTATGCGATATTGATATAATTGACTTTAACGGTTTGGTAAAAAACAATACCCGATTAAAATTACCTCATCCTAGATCTCATAGTCGAAATTTTGTGCTTTACCCAATTAAAGAAATAGATCCTAAATGGGTCCATCCTGTTTTTAAGAAAAATGTTGATTTTTTAATTAATGAATTAAGCCAAAATTCAAGGATTGAGATTACAAGGTTGCGTAAAAGTGTTATTATTTAAACATGATTAATAATATTGAACTAATTGACAAAATTAAATCATACAACAAGTTTTTAAATTCAGAGTCACTGAGTAAGGCTTATAATTTTGCTTTAGACGCCCATCAAAATCAAAAAAGAGAAGAGGGTGTTCCCTATATCATTCATCCAGTTGCAGTTGCTAATATTTTAACAGAATTAAAACTTGATAGCGCTACCATTACAACTGGTTTACTACATGATACTATTGAAGACACTAATGTAACTTACGAAACTGTAAAAAAGGAGTTCGGAGAAGAAGTTGCAAATTTAGTGGAAGGCGTGACTAAACTTTCTGCTCTCGAAGATAAAGCCTCTGATAATTCAAAAGCTGAAAATTTTAGAAAATTAATTTTAGCAACTTCAAAAGATATCAGAGTTTTACTAGTTAAATTAGCAGATAGACTTCATAACATGAGAACAATTAAATTTTTAAAAGATGAAGAAAAAATTATTAGAAAAGCTAAAGAAACAATGGAAATCTATGCTCCATTAGCAGATCGAATGGGAATGAATAGAATAAGAGATGAGTTAGAAGATCTTTCTTTTTCCGTTTTAAATGAACCGGCTAGAGAACTAATATTAGATAGGTTAAAATTTATAAAGAGCAACAGGGAAGATACCTTCAAAATAATTTCAGCTGAATTAATAGAATTATTAAAAGCAAATGGAGTGAACGCAAAAATCACGGGAAGAGAAAAAACGCCTTTCTCTATATGGAGAAAGATACAAAACAAAAAAATATCTTTAGAGCAATTAACTGATATCATTGGATTTAGAATTTTAGTTAATAGTGTGGATGAATGTTATAAAACATTAGGTATTTTCCATAGTAAATTTTCAGCAATACCAGGAAAATTTAAAGACTATATATCAACACCTAAAATAAATAAATACAAGTCAATTCACACATCAGTGATAGGACCCAAAAAAAATAGAATTGAGATTCAGATAAGAACCAATGAAATGAATGAGTTTGCAGAAAGAGGAATAGCTTCACATTGGAAATATAAATCTTCAGAGAAATTTTCAGAATTATCTTGGAAAGAATATGACTGGTTAAGAGATTTAGTGGAAATTATTGAAACAGGTAATAGTCCTGAACATTATTATGAATTTACAAAACTTCAAATGTTTCAAGATAACGTTTTTTGTTTTACTCCAAAAGGTGCAGTAATAAAATTACCAAAAGATGCTACTCCCATAGATTTTGCCTATGCTGTTCACACAAAAATAGGTGAGAGTGCAATTGGTTGTAATGTAAATGGAAGAGAGACTACATTACAAACGGATTTAAAGAATGGAGATATGGTTGAGATTTTGACTTCAAAAAATGCTTCACCTTCATTACATTGGCTTTCATCATCTAAAACTGGGAAGGCTAGAGCTTCAATTAGACGTTACTGGCAAGACAAGTCTCTTGAAAGCCAACCTAAAGAAAAAAATTACACTAGCACTATCATTGTCGATTTACCTCATAAACCTGGCGTACTTGGCAATATTAGCTCTCTTATCGGAATGAATAATGGCAACATATTAAATGTTGAAATGCTTAAGAAAAAAAAAGATTATTTACAGTTTTCATTTGATTTACAAATTAAAGATTTAAAAAACTTTACAAACTTGATAAGTCAAATAAAACAAAATAATTTTAACTTTAAAATAATTCGTCATAAACAGAAAAAAAATGCTTTCATACGAAGAATCTTTGAAAATTTTAAAAGAAACTAATGCTTTAATCGATGGGCATTTTATATTGTCTTCTGGTTTGCATAGTCCAACGTATGTCCAATGCGCTCAGCTTCTTAGCAAACCTAATAAAGCTTCTCAGATATGTAATTCTCTAGCAGAAAAAATAAAAAAATCATTTAAAGATTTTGATTTGATTTTATCACCAGCCATGGGTGGAATAATAATCGGATACGAAATTGGAAAAATTGTTAATAAAGAAACTATATTTTCTGAAAGAGTTGACGGTGAATTTAAATTAAGACGAGATTTTTCTATAGATAAGAATAAAAAAGTACTTATCATCGAAGATGTTATTACTACTGGCAAATCTAGTTTGGAGTGTTCAAAATTAGCAACTGCAGCAGGAGCAAAAGTAGTTGGCTATGCATGTATCATTGACAGATCAAAAGGGGAGTCTCTTATAAAAGAAAAAATTGTGTCTCAAATTGAACTAAATATTCCAACATATACAAAAGATAATTTACCAAAAAGCCTTTCCTCAATTAAGGCTGTTAAACCAGGTAGCAGAAATCTCTAATGAAAAAAATTAGACTTGGTGTAAATATAGATCATGTTGCTACTGTAAGAAATGCTCGAGGAGTGAGTTATCCTAGCCCTTTAAGAGCAGCTCTGTTAGCTGAAAAGTATGGAGCGGACTCTGTAACAATACACTTAAGAGAAGATAGACGTCATATTAGAGAAGACGACCTGAAATCAATTAAATCTAGATTAAAAATTCCATTAAATTTAGAAATAGCAGCAACAAAAGAAATGTTAAGGATAGCCTTAAAATATAAACCTCCTTTTATTTGCATAGTTCCTGAAAAAAGAAAAGAAGTAACAACAGAAGGTGGTTTAAATTTAAATTTTAATAAAATATTTTTAAAAAAGATTATTTATAAATTAAAAAAGAATAAAATAAGAGTAAGTTTATTCATAGAACCTAATCTAAAGGACATTAATAAAGCAAAATTATTAAATGCTGACTGTATAGAAATTCATACAGGTAAATTTTGTAATTTAGTTAATGAAAGTAAAAATTTTAGTAATGAATTAAATAAAATAAAAAAAGCTGTATTGTTAGCTGACAGCATTGGTTTAGAAGTTCATGCAGGTCATGGATTAACTTATAAATCAGCAAAGATATTATCAAATACAATAGGAATTAAAGAATTTAATATTGGTCACTTTTTAATTGGAGAGTCAATATTTTTAGGATTAGGAAATACTATTAAACAATTTAAAAAGAATATTAAATAATGAAAATTTACGGAATCGGAACAGATATAGCAAACATTAATAGGATAAAAAAATCATTAAAAAACAAAGATTTTATTAAGAGATTATTTGATAAAAATGAAGTTAAAAAATGCAGTAGTCAAATTAATAGAGCAAATTGTTATGCCAAAAGATTTGCTGCTAAAGAGGCGTTCTCGAAAGCTATAGGGACAGGAATTGCTAAGGGTATAAATTTTAATGAAATTATAGTTCATAATATCAAATCTGGAAAACCTAGTATTAGATTGCTAGGAAAAACTAGAAAAATAGTTAACAAAATTTTTAAAAAAAAGAAGTTTAGTATTTTTTTATCTTTATCAGATGATAAACCATTTGCAGTTGCCACTGTTGTTATTTCTGTATGAATAAAAAAAATTTAATTGGTATAATAATAGATAATACTAAAACAATATTATTTGCATTACTTATAGCCATAATTATAAGATCACTAATCTTTCAACCTTTCTATATACCTTCTTCATCAATGGAGCCAACTTTATTAATAGGAGATAGAATTTTTGTTTCAAAATACACTTATGGCTTTAGTAAACATTCTTTTCCATTTAGCCCACGCTTATTTAATGAAAGAATATACTATCAAAAACCCGAGCTTGGTGATCCAATAGTTTTTAAAACTCCGGTAGATAATAGAACAGATTACATTAAAAGATTAATTGGGCTACCAGGTGATGAAATACAGTTCATTGAAGGAGAAATTTTTTTAAATAATAAGAAAATTATCAGAAATAAAATAGAAAGAAATATTTTAATAAGATGTGGAAAGAACTCATTTAAAGTGAATACTTATGAAGAAACGTTACCTAATGGGAAAAAATATATAGCTGTTTATAACAAAGCAGGCACATTACAAAATACAAAAAAATTTAAGGTTCCAGAAAATCATTTTTTTTTCTTAGGCGATAATAGAGATTGTTCAAAAGATAGTAGATTTGATTCAGTTGGATATGTAAATTTCGTTAACTTAGTTGGCAAAGCTCAAATTATATTTTTTTCAAACGACACTGTAAAAAGCCGTTTATTAAAATTTTGGAATTTAAAAAATTCATTTCGAACTGATAGATTATTTAAAAGGATAAAATGAAAAATTTATTTAAGGAACTAGAAATAATTTTAGATTATAATTTCAAAAACTCCGATCTTCTTAAACAATCCTTGGTTCATAAAAGTTTTGATAATTTAAATAATAACGAAAAGTTGGAATTTTTAGGTGATAGAGTTCTAGGATTAATTATATCTAAAAAATTAATTGATATATATCCAAAAGAAAAAGAGGGGATAATTGATAAAAAATTTGCAAATCTCGTAAATAAAAAAACTTGTTCTAGCATTGCAAAAAAATTAAATATAAAAAAATTTATGTTTCTCGGAGCCTCCCATAAATCTTTACAAAAGTTCGCAGACAAAATTATAGGTGACTGTTTGGAAGCATTAATTGGAGCTATTTATTTAGATAGTGGTTTAAAATCTGCAGAGAAATTTGTTTTAAAATTCTGGAAAAAGGATTTAGAAAATTCATCCTTACCTTTAATAGACTCTAAAACTAAGTTGCAAGAACATAGTTTAAAAATATATAAAGAATTACCTAGATATACATTTTATAAAAAAATTGGACCTCAGCATAAGCCTATATTTAAAACTGACGTGCAAATACCAAATTCTAAAAAAATTATGGGAACTGGAACATCAAAAAAAAATGCACAACAAAATGCAGCAGGCAAGCTATTACGTTCTCTTAAAATCTTATGAATTGGGAAGATGAATGTTTTCTTTTATCAAAAAGAAAATTTAGAGAAAATGCAAATATCATAAATGTTTTTACTTTTAAAAAGGGCAAGGTCGGAGGAATTGTTTATGGGGGTAGTTCTAGAAAAATTAGAAATTATTTACAGATTTCTAATAAATTAATTGTTTTTAATAATTCTAAAAATGAAAATAAAATTGGATATTTTAAAACTGAATTAATTAAGGCTGTCTCTCCAAACTATTTCAATGATAAAGAAAGAACATCAGCATTAATTTCATTATGCTCATTATTAAACTCTCTTTTGCCAGAAGCTCAACCTTATAAAAATATTTATAATTCTTTCGAGAAATTTATAAATACTTTAAATTTAGATAATTGGATTATTTTATATATCTTCTTTGAAATTAATCTTATAAAGGAGCTTGGTTATGGTGTAAATTTAAAATCATTTGATAATTCATCTGATGATATTTATGCCTTAAAAAAGATTAATATAGATGGATATAATTATGAAATTCCAAATTTTTTGATAAGTGAAAAAATTCCAAATGAAATTACAAAATTACAGATTAAAAAATCCTTGATATTTACTAGAAATATTTTATTAAATAAATTTTTCATTCCAAATAATTTATCATTTCCAAAATCACGAATTATATTAGAAAATTATTTTAATTAAGATTATTTAATTTTGCTTGCTATTTCCAAAGCAAAATACGTCACTATAGCAGAAGCGCCGGCTCTTTTAAATGCTATCAAACTTTCTAGTATGGCATCATCATTTATTAATTTATTTTTGATACCATTTTTTATTAAACTGTATTCGCCTGAGACTTGATATGCAAAAACTGGAATTTTAAAATTGTCTTTTATACTTTTTATTATATCTAAATAGGGAAGACCAGGTTTTACCATGACCATATCAGCCCCTTCTTTTACGTCTAATCCAATCTCTCTGAATGCTTCACTTGAATTTCTAAAATCCATTTGATAAGTTTTTTTATCAGATTTTAAATTAATTTTAGAACCAACGGCATCTCTAAATGGTCCGTAGAAACTAGAAGCATACTTAGCTGCATAGGATAATATACTTACTTTTTGAAAATTTCTTTTGTCCAATGCTTTTCTAATTGCTCCAACTCTACCATCCATCATATCAGAGGGAGCAATCACATCACATCCCATCTCTGCTTGCAACAACGCTTGTTTAACCAGAATTTTAATTGTTTTGTCATTGTCTATTTTTTTATTAACTATTATTCCATCATGCCCATGAGAAGTGTAGGGGTCTAATGCAACATCACACATCACTCCTATTCCAGAATATCTTTTTTTTATAAATTTTAAGGATTTACAAACTAAATTATTTTCATTGAGAGCCTCAGTGCCAAACTTATCTTTTTTATTTTTTGGCGTGTAGGGAAATAAAGCCACCATTGGAATTTTGTATTTCTTAGCTTTCTTCATTATTATATTTAATTTGTCTACTGAATATCTATTGACCCCAGGCATTGATTTTATAGGTTCTATTTTATTTTTTCCATCTCTTACAAAAATCGGTAATATCAAATCATTGACACTAAGATTGTTTTCAGAGATCAATCTTCTAATCCATGGAGAGTTGCGAACTCTTCGCAACCTAATATTTGGAAATTTACCTTCTATCTTCATGTATATAAGTATATAGATTATTAAAATTTGTTTGATGCGACAAATATAATATTATATCTAACATTATAGTAATTTAAAAAGGATGTATGGCGCAATTGAATTATTCAGATTTTTATCAAGTTCCCGATTTAAAATTTGATATCAAAAAACTAAGGGAAGATTTAGATAAAATTTTAGAAAAAAAAGGTTTTTCTTCTCCTAAAGGCGTGTCTCACTTTGGGGCAATTCCTTTAAACCAAATTCCTGAAGATAAGGACTCCACAAAAGGGCACAATATGAGAGGTGTGTATTGGACTATAGCAGATGAGTCAGGAAAAGAAGTTGCTAGAGACATTCCAATTGATGAGTCTAAATATACAGAACTTGTTCCAGAATTCGAAAATACTTATTTTAAAGAAGTTTATAAATCATTGAGTAAAAAATTTAAATTAGGAAGGGTTAGACTTTTGTTAAAAGAGCCAAGATCAACTTTAAGTTGGCATAAAGATCCTGAACCTAGACTTCACATACCAATTATAACTAATTTAGGCTGCTCTATGGTAATAGAAAATGTTGCAAAACATTTACCTGCAGACGGGCATGTAACAATAACTAATAATACAAAATACCACAATTTTTTTAATGGTGGCGAACAATCGCGTATCCATTTAGTAGCTTGCGTTTTAGAAAATCCTTTTAAATAGTTTGAGATCTTTATTTAAAAAAATTTGTATTGCCTCTGATCATGCTGGCTATAATCTTAAAGAGTATATTAAAGATTTCCTAATAAATAAAAATGTTTCAATTATTGATTTAGGACCTACAAATGAAAATTCTGTTGATTATCCTGATTATGCAAAAAAAGTATCAAAGAGAATTAAATCCAAAAAAAGTGAGGTAGGCATATTGGTTTGCGGGTCAGGTATTGGTATGGCTATAAGTGCCAACAAAACCAAAGGTATTAGAGCATCAGTTTGCTATAATTTAAAATCAACAAGATTGTCTAGACAACATAATGATGCTAATATTATTACTATAGGATCAAGATTGACTAAAAAAAAAACTGCCATAAAACTGGTTTCAATTTTTTTTGAGACTAAATTTGAAGGTGGAAGACATCTAAGAAGAGTAAAGAAAATATAATATATAACAAATGTCTACAGCAATTAAAATTAATAAGTTTTTGAATAATTTTTTTAAATCGAGTTTAAAGGATTCTGACAAAGAGCTTTACGACTCAGTAAAAAATGAATTTATAAGACAACAAAATCATATTGAGCTAATAGCATCCGAAAATATAGTTTCTAAGGCAGTGCTAGAAGCTCAAGGTTCTGTCTTAACTAATAAATATGCTGAAGGATATCCAGGGAAAAGATATTATGGAGGATGCGAACATGTAGATCTTTCCGAGTCTTTGGCGATAGAACGTGCAAAAAAACTATTTAGTTGTAATTTTGCAAATGTTCAGCCGCATTCAGGAGCGCAAGCTAATGGTGCTGTATATTTAGCTTTGATCAAACCTGGTGATACTATTCTAGGCATGAGTTTAAATTCTGGCGGACATCTTACACATGGTGCTAAACCTGCTCAATCTGGAAAATGGTTTAATGCAATCCACTACGATGTAGATAAAGATACAGGTTTACTTGATTATGAAAATATAGAAAGATTAGCTCTAGAACATAAACCAAAGTTAATTATTGCAGGAGGAAGTGCTTACTCAAGAATTATTGATTTTAAAAAATTTAGAGATATATGTGACAAGGTTAATGCTTATTTGCTTGTGGACATGGCTCACTTTTCTGGACTTATTGCTGGTGGCGTTTATCCTAATCCTGTTATGTACGCTGATGTGGTCACATCAACCACTCATAAAGTTTTGCGCGGACCAAGAGGTGGTATTATTTTAACAAATAAAGAAGATTTAATTAAAAAATTTAATAGTGCAATTTTTCCTGGTCTCCAAGGAGGCCCATTAATGCATGTAATCGCTGCTAAAGCAGTTTGTTTTAAAGAAGCATTATCAGAAGAATTTAAAGATTATTCTAAGGATGTAATTAATAATGCAAAAATTTTGTCAGACAAGTTAATGAAAAATGGTTTTAAAATATTCTCAGGAGGAACAGATACACATTTGATGCTTGTAGATCTTCGTGAATTTAATATTACAGGCAAAGATGCCGAGGCATCTTTAGTTCGTGCAAATATTACATGTAATAAAAATGGCATACCATTCGATACCCAAAGCCCAATGATTACTTCTGGAATTAGACTTGGAACACCAGCATGTACGACTAGAGGATTTGGTCCAAATGAATTCAGTTTAATTGGCGATTTAATTTCAAAAGTTCTTAATGGTTTGAGTAAAAATGGTCAAAATAACTCGAAAATAGAAAAAGAAGTGCAAAAAGAGGTGATTGATCTTTGCTCTTCTTTCCCTATATATAGTAATTAAATACAAAAAATAACTATGCTTTGTCCATTCTGTAGAGAGAAAGATACTTCTGTTGTAGACTCAAGACCTACTGAGGATGGTACAGCCATCAGAAGGCGAAGATTATGTGGATGTCAAAGAAAAGAGAGATTTACAACATTTGAAAGGGTTCAATTTCAAGAATTAACTGTGATCAAAGGAAACAGTAAAAGAGAACCTTTTGATAGAGATAAAATTTCTAAATCAATAAGAATTGCAACTAGAAAAAGACCAATAGATTCTGAAACAATTGAAAAATTTATTTCTAAAATAGTTAGAAATTTAGAAGGCTTAGGAGAAAGCGAAATTCCAACTTCTACTATAGGAAAATTTATAATGGAAGGTTTGTCAAGTTTAGATAAAGTTGCCTATGTACGTTTTGCTTCAGTTTATAAAAACTTTAAAGAAGCAAAAGATTTTGAACAATTTGTTGGCAATTTAGATGAAAACAAATCATAACAATTTTCTAAAATTAGCTTTCAATATTGCAAAAGTTAATCTTGGTAAAACTGGCATAAACCCTTCAGTTGGATGCGTAGTTGTTAAAAATAATTCTGTTATCTCGTCAGCATGCACCTCAATAAACGGCAGACCACATGCTGAGTTTAATGCTTTAAAATCTCAAAAAAATTTTAAAAACACTGATTTATATGTAACTTTAGAACCTTGTACTCACTATGGTATTACACCTCCCTGTACAAATATAATCGCAAAAAAAGGTGTGAAACGTGTTTTTTTTTCCTTTTATGATGTTGATAAAAAAACTGCAAAAAGATCAAAAAAAAAACTTAAAAAAAAAAAAATCAAAGTTTTTAAAAAGCAAAATAATAATTTTAAGGATTTTTATCAAAGTTACTTTTTAAATAAAAAAGATAACACTCCATTTATAGATGCAAAAATAGCTATATCAAAAGATTATTTAACTATTAATAAAAAGGCAAAATGGATTACTAATTCTCTATCTAGAAGAAGAACACACCTAATTAGATCAGAATATGATGCTATAATATCTACCTCAAAATCAATTAATAAAGACAATTCACTTTTAAATTGTCGATTAGCTGGTTTTAACAATAATAAGCCAGATTTAATAATTATTGATTTAATGCTTAAGATTAAAACTAATCTTAATTTATTTAAGAATATTAATAAAAGAAAGATTTTAATTGTTACATCAATATCTAATGGTAAAAAGATTTCTTTTTT
>QCGX01000015.1 GCA_003278125.1 Pelagibacteraceae bacterium AG-390-C22
AGATTACAGATCTGGATTAAGTTCTTCTGAAGAAATTTCTTCATCTTTTGCAAAAGATATCCTTAAAATTGCAAGAAGAATAGAATACGCAAGTATATTCCCACCTAATACATTAAAGGATATGCAGGCATCTATAGTAAACTTTGATGAAGTTCAAAAAAAAGAACAAGGTGGTTTGAGATGGGTTGATATACTTCTATTTCCGTCTGGTACAATTATTTCTAGTGGACCTAGCTGTTCTGAACAAGGATCTGGTAGATGGCTTCCAAAACCTTCTGACACGGTTAACAAATTTGCTTTAATGCTTAATCCAAATGTCGGATTTAAACAAATTCCATTAATTTGGTATGAAATGATGGACATAAGTAAAATAATTGGTTTTCTTCTTCCTGATTGGATCGCAGATGCTTTACCTGGTGAATATCCTGTTCATAATGAGAAAGGTGAAATCAAACCAAACTTTAAAAGTAAAGTTTTAAGTTTCGTTACAGGAGACTTTAATTTATTTAAAATACCAATCCCAACTGGACATATTTGGGACTCTTTTTTAAGGGTTTTTCTTGGCTTAGTAGCAGGAATAATAGTTGGTGTACCTTTAGGATTATTTATGGGTCTTAATAGATTTGCTAAAGGTTTTTTTGATCCACTAATTGAATTGTATAGACCAGTACCTCCATTAGCTTGGGCACCTCTAGTTATTTCTGTATTAGGTATAGATAATCTTGGTAAAGTCTTTCTGTTATTTATGGTTTCATTATCGATCATGATAATTTCAGCTAGAGCTGGTGCATCAGGAACACAGTTATCAAAAATTCATGCTGCGCACTCACTAGGAGCATCTAAGTGGCAAATTCTAAGACATGTAATATTTCCTAATTCACTTCCAGAAATTCTTACTGGTATAAGAGTGGCAACAGGAATGTGTTGGGGAACTTTAGTAGCAGCAGAGTTTTTAGCAGGTACAACAGGTGTTGGTTTCGTTGAGAACGTAGCAAAAAAATACTTTCAATACGAGGTAATCTGGATAACTATATTTATTATGGGTATGCTTGGGTTAATTTTCGACATAACTATAAGAAAAATTATAGATAAAACTATACCTTGGAGAGGAAAAGGATAAAAATCCTTAATCTTAATATTCTAAAATAATATTTTTTTAATTAGGAGGACCGCCGCCTGGATCTGGTCCGCCTGGTCCACCTGGTCCGCCTGGTCCACCTGGTCCACCTGGTCCGCCTGGTCCACCTGGTCCGCCTGGTCCACCTGGTCCGCCTGGTCCACCTGGTCCTTCCATAGCGCCACCAACTGCATCACCAATACCGCCCATAGGGCCGCCGCCTGGTCCGCCTGGTCCCATACCCATGCCGCCCATGCCACCACCTGGTCCGCCTGGTCCGCCTGGTCCCATTGGTCCCATATCACCCATACCACCGCCTGGTCCCATTGGTCCACCAGCCATAGCGCCTGCCATTTGTCCACCAATAGCACCGCCCATACTTTCTTGCATAGCGCCGTCCATAGCTTTACCCATGGCTCCTTCGCCCATGCCGCCAACTCCCATAGCTGCTCCCATTGCGTGAGAACCCATTGCTGAAGCTGCTGCTCCTTGAGCTGACATTGCAGCTCCCATTGCTGCTCCTGCTAATCCTGCGCCAGCTTCATTAGCAGCCATTGCTCCTGCTGCTACGGAACCCATTGCCGCTCCGGGATCAATACCTGTTCCCATTGCTGCAGATACTTGACCTAAATTCATTCCACCTTCTAATCCACCCGGTCCAATTCCTTCTAATCCACCTGGTCCAGCCATAACATCTCCTAATTTTGCTCCTCCAGGACCTCCGGCTATTCCCATGCTTGCTGCCATTTCTGGATTCATAGTAGCATTCATATCCATTGCTCCCATTCCAGTTATTCCGCCGGTCATTGATGCTAATCCCATGTCGCCACCTTTCATACCCATAGCGCCACTTAAACTTGCCATACCTTTTGCACCCATTGCAGCCATTGTTCCTTGGTTAACTAAACCTATTTCCATCATGTCGCCCATTAATCCAGGTGCCATATTTCCACCTTTTGCCATTCCTGCTAAACCTTGAACAGCTTTACTTCCTAAACCAGCTACATTAGTTGACATTACTGAAGTCATATCCATTCCAGATATTCCTGCAGCACCCATGCTAGCCACCATTCCTGGTGTCATTCCTGTTTGAGCTGCCATTTCGCTCATTCCTAATTTATCCATTGTGCCTGGTGCCATTCCTGTCATTCCTGCCATGGTTTTTCCCATTTCAGATTTGCCCATACCTCCTACAATATCACCCATACCTTTCATTCCACCTGCTGCTGGTGCATCAGCTCCCAATACTGATCCCATAGCTTGTGCTGTCATACCTGCAGGTGGTGCCATAGCTCCTGGTAGTCCTCCTGCTAATGATGGTTTGGCCATAACCATGGCTCCCATCATCATTCCTGACTCACTAATATCCTCTGGCATATCTATTGCAGTTGGCGCTTCTTTTGACATTTCTCCTGCAAAAGAACCTTTCATTTCTGTTCCTTGTGCAACTGCAGATTTTTCTTTAGTAGCTTTTCCTGAAACAGCTTGACTAATCATTCCTATTGAACCTGACATTGCGCCTGTGATACCAACTTCAGGACTTGTAAAAGCCGTTGAAAGAGCTTCGGTCATTCCTGACATTCCTGACATTGCTTTTCCAATCTCTTGCATGCCTTGCATGCCTTTCATTCCTTCAGCCATTCCTGACATTCCTTGAATTCCAATAGATGCTTCCATGCTTTTCATCATGTCGCCGCCCATACCTTTTCCGGTCATAGTTGCAGCTATTGCACCTGTCATGGTTTTACCCATTTTGCCCATAGCTCCAGGGTTTGCCGCTAATGTTTCTAATGCGGCAGTTGCTGCACCTACGGGTAATGCTTCTAAAGCTCCAGTCATCATAGCTGGGTTCATTCCCATTTCGGCAACATTCATTGAAGCAAAGTCTGCTGGGTCAAAATTTTCCATATTAAATGATTGAGCTCCAACTACAGATTGCATGTCTACCATACCTGCAGTTGCTAAACCTTGCATCGCTGAGCCAATTCCTATTCCTTGAGCATCAAGAGCCCCCATCATTCCTTTTGAATTAAATCCTGCTTTACTTACTGCATTCATTTGTCCAGCTAATTTTTGCATTGCCACGACTTTACCAGCACCCATTTGACCAGCTATACTTGATAAAGCTGCCATTTCTTCTGGAGAAAATTCTTCTGAAAAATTTACTCCTGACATATCAAGAGATGTTGGGTCTGGAATTGAGCCTAATGCCATATCAGTTACACCTTCAACCATTGACATGGCTTGAACAGCAGAAGTTATATCCCCTTTTGCTAAACTTTCTTGCGCAAATGACATTGCTTCTGAAGCTTGAGCAATCGATGTATCTAATGCTTTACCAATATCAGTATTAGCTTCACCAAGTGCTTCAGTTGCTCCAGCAATATTTTCTGCAACTTTACCAGTATCTGCTGATAACTGGTCAGCTGCTGCCTGCGCAGAGCTTTCAGCAGCTTCTGAAATATTTCCCATAGCTGCAATATCATTAGCTTTAGCAGTAAAACTGAAAAGTAAAAAAAATAAAAATAAAGTTCTTATTATGATTTTGATAATCATTATTTAGTCTCCTTTATTTTTTTCTGTGCTTCGATTGTAGCTGCTCTTTGAGCATTTACTTTTGCTGTAGCTATTTGTGTTTTTAAGTTAGCAAGTACCGCTGCTCTTTCTGCTATCTCTGGATCAACAGCTTTCTTTTTTTTCTTTTTGTTCTTCTGCCAAGCAGTTTTTAACATTTTTCCCGTAGCCCAAAACTTTAATACCGCTTCAGAGGTTTTTGCTTTAGGAGATATTTGAAGACTCATTCTCATCGCTTCTCTTCCTTTTTTTAACCCCTCTAACGTTTCAACTTTTGCTTTTTTATCATTTAACATCTCGTTAAATAAAGCCTCAAAGTAAGCCATGTCTCTTATCATCAAATGTTGGTATTTATTGAGAGTACCCTTGTTTTTAACAAATCTTGAATAAACTTTTCCTCCTGCTGCTCCCTGTCTTTTTTTACTGTCATCTTGTTTGTCTGTAAACATGCCTTCAGGATAATCAAACTCTTCATAAATAAATGCCACAGGTCTTTCACTCTCTGGCCAATCTTCAAGTGTTTCGTATTTTTCGCAATATTGACAGTCTTTTTCATCTTTCTTTTTCTTGTCTGCTTCTGCAAAAGAAGTGCAGATGATTAGAATTATAAGTGATGTAAAAAATATTTTGATGATTGAAAAAAAACTTATCTTTTTTTGTGCATTTATTGACGCACTTAAAAAATTATTTACTAATGAAAACCCGCTCATAAGTAAGGTATATTCAACCCTTTTTAGTAGATTTGGTCAATTAAAAAATTGATTATTTTCCTTATATATATAATAGAATATTTAAAAAAAACCCAAATTGGTTTTTAATTAATTAAATTTAAAAAATAATAAAATATTTTAGGAATAAAATGATTGGTATTTTAGGGGGAATGGGCACACAAGCCGGTTTAGATTTTTGTTCTAAACTTGCAAAATTAAATAGAGGCAAAGCTGATCAAAAATATCCAGTATTTTTGCTTTATAATAAAGCAAATATACCTGATAGAAAACAAAACCTAAAAAAATACAAAAATGTTTTAAATAGCTTAGTTAAAGGTTGTAAATTTTTACAAAAAAATAAGTGTAAATTTATTTCAATTCCATGCAACACAGCACATCATTGGTATAAAGATTTAAAAAAAGAAATTAAAATACCAATTTTAAATATGCCAGAAATTGTTTACTTTAACATTAAAAATAATTGTAAAAAAAATACTAAAATTGGCCTACTAGCAACTGATGCAACAATTGCTGTTGGTGTTTATAGTCAGTACTTAGATAAAAAATTTAATTTAATTACCCCGCCAAAAAATTTACAAATTAGAAGCGTAAATAAATCAATTAAGCTTGTTAAAATGGGTAAAACCAAAGAAGCTGAAAAAGCAATTAAGCCAGCAGTTAATTATCTTATAAAGAAAAAGTGTAAAAAGATCATTTTGGGCTGTACAGAGTTGCCAATTGCAATATTTGCGTATAAATCTTTTAAAAAAGCTAAGCTTTCAAAAACATTTTTAGATCCAAACTTAATTCTAGCTCAAGCTTCTATGAAGAAATATAAATGAAAAAAGTATTATTAATAATTTTTATCAGTATGACTTTTTCACTTCATGCTAATGAAGATGCTAAAGAAGGAAAAATAGCAAGATATGTAATGGAAAATATTCAAAAAGATTATGTAAATTGTTACAGCTTTTATAAAGTTGCATCAGAAAGTTTTAGAAAAGCAGGAAAAGATAAAGAATTAATCAATAGTCTAGAGAAGAGTGCAGATGCCGCTCTAAAGTATAATTATGACCTAGGAGAAATTATGGGTTTAAATCCAGAAGTAATGTCTCAGATGACAAAAGATAAAGTTAATGATTTTGTAAAACTTGCTAATAAAGATTTTGCTTCTTTGGCAAAAAAATATGGTTTAGTATGTAAAAATCTTGTTGAAAACCCTGAACAAAGAACAAATTATTGGGAAAATAAAGGAAAAAAGATAATTAAGTGAAAAAAAGTATTTTACGATCAAAAATAATTCAAATTTTTATAAAACATAAGCTTTCAAGAAAACACTCAGAAATTTGTGCAGACTATCTTATTAAAGCAGAACTTGTTGAAGCTAAATCTCATGGTTTAACAAGACTTAAAATGTATTGTGATAGAATTAAAAAAAAACTAATAAACCCTCGCCCTAATATCAAGATTAAAAAAATTAGTTCCTCTATTTCTTATATAAATGCAGATAATAGCATAGGTTTTGTTTCTTCAGATATAGGTGTTTCCCAAGCTATTAAAAATGCAAAAAAAACTGGGATAGGTCTTGTTGCAATTAAAAAAAGTGGTCATTTTGGATTATCAAGTTTCTATGCGGAACAGGCAGTAAAAAAAAATTTAATTGTATTTTGTTTTACAAATGCTCCACCAGCTTTAGCCCCGTATGGAGCGCGAAAATCTTTGTTTGGAACTAATCCTATTTGCTTTGGTGCACCGACTGGAAAAGTTCCTTTTATTTTAGATACGTCGACTTCTATTATTAATAGAGGTAAAATTAGGCACGCTCATAAATTTGGAAAAAAAATTCCGTATGGGGTGGCTTTAAATAAATTTGGTCAAATCACAACGAATGCCAAGGAAGCGCTAAAAGGATCACAATTACCTATCGCAAATTTTAAAGGCTCGGGTTTAGCATGGATGGTAGATATTTTAAGTGGTGTTTTAACAGGAAGTAGTCATGGAGGAAAAACAAAAGATCCTTTTGATGATTTTAGTGGGCCCCAGAATGTAGGGCACTTATTTATAACTATAGACCCAAAAATCTTTATAGGAAAAAAATACATTAAAGAAATTAAGAAAAATATAAGATTAGTTAAAAAACTACCAAAAGCAAAAGGATTCAGTTCAATACTCTACCCAGGAGAAAGAAAAAATAAATTGTATAAAAAGAATTTAAATAGAGATATATCTGTACCAAAAAAAATTTTAACCGAAATGGACGAGCTAAATGTTGTCTAAAAAAGAAATCATTTGTCCTAACAATTTATTAAAGATTGCAAAAAACAAAGGTCCTGTTAAAGCAGTTATAGTAAATGCTGGTAAAAAAGTTGCCATAGAGTCTACCAGACAAGCGGTCAAAGCAAATTTAATTGATCCTGTGTTTGTTGGCGATAAGTCTTTGATACTAAAAATTGCCAAAGATATTAATTGGGATATTTCTAAATATGAAATTATTCATGAGTCTATTGAAAATAATACAGCCCCGATTGCAGCTAAATTAGCAAGTGAGGAAAAAATTAAGATTATTGTTAAAGGTCATATTCACACTGACGTTTTGATGAAAGCTGTATTAAAAAGAGATCTAAATCTTATTGGAAAAAAAAGATTAAGTCACATATGGCACATGACATTGGAAGAAAATGATAAGCCTTTCATAATCACTGATGGAGCTTTAAATGTTTTGCCAAAATTAGAAACAAAAATGCATATACTTAAAAATTCAGTAGATTTTGCTAAACGTATTGGAATATCTAAACCAAAAGTTTCTGTGCTATCAGCTACCGAAGAAGTTTTAAATAGCATGCCAAGTTCCCTTGAAGCTAAAGAATTAACTAAAAGAGCAAAAAGTGAAGGTGTTGATGCAGAAGTATTCGGCCCTATGGCTTTTGATAATTCAGTTTCAGAAAAAGCAGCAGAGATAAAAGGAATTAAAAACACGGTTGCTGGTAAAGCAGATATTTTATTAGTCCCTAATGTTGAGTCAGGAAATGCCCTGGTTAAGATGATGATTTATTTTATGGGAGCTTGTGCGGCCGGTGTAGTAATTGGCGGTAAAGTCCCTGTTGTAATCACAAGTCGAGCAGATGATACTCAAGCACGCTTAGCTTCTATTGCAGCAGCAGTAGTAGCGCTTTAATGAAAAGATTAAAGAATTGGGACAATAAAACTTGGCTTGCTTCAGATAAATACATTTCATCTTTTCATAAATTTCTTAAATCAAAAATTCAAATTAATAATAATACAAAAATTTTAGATATAGGTTGTGGAAGAGCAAATATAATAAGTTTTCTTCATAAAAAATATAGATTTACAAAAATACCAATAGGAGTTGATCTCATTAAAAATGACAATATTAAAGAAAATATTATATTTAAAAAAATTGATGCGATTAAATATTTAAAAGAAAGTGATAACTATTTTGACATAATTTTAATAAAACAAACTATTCATTTTTTTTCTAAAAGAAAAATAATTACTTTATTAAATCTTTGTAAGAAAAGATTAAATAAAAAAGGGGTTTTTTTAATTCTTTCGCTGAAAACAAAAAATAATCAAATACCATCCTTCAAGTTAATGAAAAAAAAACTAGATGCAAGTCTAAGAAAAGACGAACAAATACTAGTTCTGATAAAAAGAAATCTTAAATCATTTGAAAAACAAAAATTTACTTACAAAGCAGTAGTCAAAAAAAATGATTATATGAAAATGATTAAAAATCGATTTATTTCTTGTCTAATTACTTTATCAAAAAAAGAAATTTTTGAAGGTATAAGAGAAATAAAAGTAAAATTTAAAGCTTTAATAAAATTCGAAGATACATTGGAATGTATAATCTATAGAAGATAGACTATGCCTCTTTGATTTTGTATTCCGACTCTTTTTTTAATCTCAATCTTTTTAGTCTTAAAACACTAGTAGTAATAAATCTTAAAAATTTATAAAAAAAGTTGTTATTTATTTTAGCTAATGCTTGGTCATACGTAATAATTTGATTTGAATTTTTTTTAATAAAATTTTCAAAATTTATGTAATCGATTTCTTTCCATGTATGAGTATGAAGCTTAGTTGATTGTATGCCAAAAGGTAATAAAACTACTTTCTCAAATAATTGAGGAATAAATTTAATATTTTTTTCAGTGTATGGCATCAAACCATAACCATCAATTATTTCAGTGATACCATTATTCTTTAAAGCAATAAATGTATTTTCATCATAAGTTTGATTAGGGGCAAAAAAGGCTCTAATTTTTATTTCTTCTTTTTTAAATTTTTCTAATCCTTTTTTAATTCTTGCCTCTTGTATATCTAATGGATGTCCAAAAAATTCAGATCCTCCGCCATAATTAAAATAATCAGATTTTTTTCTACAAAGTTTATCGTAGATATGAGTATATCCATGTTGGACTATCTCCCATCCCTTGTCTTGCCATTTTCTTACTTGATCCCAAAAATTATCATTTCTAGAAAAAGATAAAAATCCTTCATCTTTATTGTTTGGTATAACACCTAAAACTGGTTTAATTGAGTATTTATCAAATAGAACCTCCAATTTTTTCATAAGCTCCCAGTCCATATTCTCACAAACATCGTCAATACGAATGAGAATTCCTGTGTTATTTTTTATATAATTATTCATGTTAAAACATTATATATTAAATGATCTTTTAGTTGTATTAAAAAATGAACATTAAAAATTACAAAAATCTTAAAAAAAATAAAGCTAATTTTGATCCTCTTACCCCAGTTGATTTTTTAAAAAGAACGGCAAAAATTTTTCCAAATTATATTTCAATCATATCAGAAAATAAAAAGTTTACTTGGGGGCAAACTTTCAAAAGATGCAATCTATTAGCAACAGCTTTAACTAAACATAAAATTAAAACTGGAGATGTTGTCTCGATTATGGCTCCAAATACTTCTGCAATGTATGAAGCCCATTTTGGTATTCCTATGACAGGTGCAATCTTAAATGCAATTAACATAAGATTGGATGCAAAAACTATTAGTTACATAATAGGCCACTCAAAAACTAAAATAATATTTGTAGATACGGAATTTTTACCAATCATTAGAGAGGCGCTTAAAATAAAAAATCTTAAAATACCAATCATCGCCATTAAAGATGATAATAAATTTTCACGTAACATTAAGAAAGAAAAATTATATGAAGATTTTTTAAAAAGAGGTTCCAAAAAAAGTACTATGAGCTTTAAAATTAGAGATGAATGGTCTCCAATTAGTTTGGGATATACTTCAGGAACTACTAATAAACCAAAAGGTGTAGTCACTCATCATAGAGGTGCATATTTAAATGCTGTTAGTAATCAACTTGCTTGGAATATGAAAAAGAATCCTACATATTTATGGACGCTACCTATGTTTCATTGCAATGGCTGGTGCTTTCCTTGGACTATTGCTGCTTTAGCTGGGAAAAATATTTGTATTAGAAAGGTGAATTCTAAATCGATTTTTAAACTTATTAAAAAACATAAAGTTTCGCACTTATGTGGAACTACGGTAATAATTAATTTGCTTATCAAAGAGGGTATAAAACTAAAAAATAAAATTGAATTTATGACTGGGGCAGCACCACCTCCATCTACTGTTCTCAAAAAAATTGATGATTTAGGATTTAATATAACTCACACTTATGGTTTAACTGAAGTATATGGCCCTGCAGTAATATGTGAATGGCAAAACGATTGGGGTAAACTAAACAAAAATAAAATTGCAGAACTTAAATCTTATCAAGGAGTAAGATATCCTGGAATTTCTGAAATCAATGTTTTCAATAGAAAAACAAAAAAAGAAGTCAAGCATGATGGAAAAGAACTTGGAGAAGTATTAATGAGAGGTAACACAGTGATGATGGGTTATCATAAAGATATATTAGCTACGAATAAAGCTTTCAGTAAAGACTGGTTTCATACTGGTGATATAGCTGTTATTCATAAGAATGGTTACATTCAACTTAAAGATAGATCTAAGGATATAATAATTTCAGGTGGAGAAAACATATCTTCAATAGAAATTGAAAATGTTCTGTTTAAACATAAAGATATTATTGACGCGGCTGTAGTAGCAAAGAAGGATGAAAAATGGGGAGAAGTTCCTTGTGCTTTTGTAACTTTAAAAAAAAATTCAACCCTTAAAGCAAATGAAATAATTCAATTTTGTAGGAATAATATGGCTAGTTATAAAATTCCAAAAAACATAATTTTTGGAAAAATTGATAAAACCCCAACAGGAAAAACCCAAAAATACTTGTTGCGAAGGAAAGTTAATCTGATTGATTGAAAATGCTTTAAAATAGTATAAAAGAAACAATTGAATGAGCGTTAGACTAGTAGATAACAAGGATACACTTAAAAAAGTTAATGATTGGAGAGATCCTTTATATCTAAACAATCTTTTAACAGATAAAGAAAAATTAATTCACAAAAAAGCAAAAGACTTTTGCAAAACTCGTTTGCTTCCAACAGTTATAGATGACAACAATAAGAGTTTTTTTGATAAAAAAATTTATTCTGATTTAGGTAAAAACGGTTTTTTAGGAAATACTATTAAAGGCTACGGATCTGCAAATGTCTCTAGTGTAGCTTATGGATTGGTTGCTAGGGAGCTAGAATCAGTCGATAGTAGCTATAGATCAGCTATATCAGTTCAATCATCTCTAGTTATTCATCCTATTTACAATTTTGGATCTAATGAACAAAAAGAAAAATATATACCTGAATTAATTAAAGGAAACTTAATTGGATGTTTTGGATTAACTGAAAGTGTTTCAGGTTCAGATCCTTCATCTATGCAAACTAAATTTGAAGAAGTTTCAGATGGTTTTATTATTAATGGATCAAAAGATTGGATAACGAATGCGCCTATAGCTGACGTATTTTTGATTTGGGCATTTGATAAAGAAAAAAAAGTTCACGGATTTTTAATTGATAAAGAAACAAAAGGTTTAACTGCTGAAAAAATAAATAAATCTAGCATCAAAATTGCTCAAGCTGGAAAAATATTTCTAAAAAATGTTAAAGTTCCAAAATCAAGCATTTTACCTAATACTACTGGTTGGAAGTCTGTTTATTCTTGTATCAATAAAGCTAGATACGGAATAGCTTGGGGTGCAATGGGAGCTGCTGAAACTTGCTGGTTTATTGCAAAAGATTATGCAGAAAAAAGAATAGTTAATAAAAAACCTCTAGCATCTAAACAATTAGTGCAAAAAAAACTTGCGGACATGATGACAGAAATTTCTCTAGGTTTCGCAGGATGTATTTTAGCTGGAAGATCTATGGATGAAGATAAAGATCTTAAAATTGCAATAAGTTTATTGAAGAGAAATAACTGTAGGAAAGCGTTAGATATAGTTCGTGATGCTAGAGATATTTTAGCTGGTAACGGAATACTAGATGAGTATCACGTAATTAGACATTTAGTGAATCTAGAAACAGTAAACACTTATGATGGAACCGAAGATACTCACGCTTTAATATTAGGTAAACTTCAAACTGGTTTGGATGCATTCTAGAGACAGTATTTCATCTAAATGTAAAATACATAAAATTTCAGAAGTTAGTAAAGAAAAACTATCACCTTTCTATAAAAAACTTTATCCTGAAAGATACAAAAGTTTAACCGAAAATTGGAATTGGTGGTATAGAGTTAACAAAGATTTTGCAGAACCAATCATACTATCTTTAGACGATAAAGTAATTGGTCAGGCAGCCTTTCTAGTTAACAATTTAATTGTTTCTAATAAAAAAATTCCTGCTATTTGGTTTCAAGATTACGCTGTGCTTCCAGAATTTATGGGTACCGGCCTAGGTAAACTATTAACTAAAGAATGGATGAAGGTTTGTCCCAATCAAATGGCTATGTGTAGCCCTTATTCTTTAAGAGTACTAAAAAAATTTGGTTGGATTGATAACTTTGAAACAAAAAGATTAGTTAGACCAATCAATTACTTAAAATTTGTCCCTTTTGTAAATAAGTTAAACTTAAATCTTTTTAATTCTACTCTTAGATTTTTTCTTAAGAAAAGGTATGCGGAAAATGATA
>QCGX01000016.1 GCA_003278125.1 Pelagibacteraceae bacterium AG-390-C22
TCATAGATTGATTCTTGAATTAAAGCTCTGCTTGGACAAGTACAAACTTCACCTTGGTTAAGATTGAACATAACAAAACCTTCAATACACTTATCAAAGAAATCATCGTCTTTTTCCATGACGTCTTCAAAGAAAATGTTTGGAGATTTTCCACCTAATTCCAAAGTAATTGGAATTATGTTTTGTGCAGCGTACTGCATAATCAATCTTCCAGTAGTTGTTTCACCAGTAAATGCAACTTTTGCAACTCTTTTAGAAGAAGCTAAAGGTTTACCCGCTTCCAATCCATAACCACTAACAATGTTAACAACACCTGGAGGTAATAAATCTCCAATAAGTTCCATTAAAACATTAATAGACGCTGGTGTTTGTTCAGCTGGTTTTAATACAACACAGTTTCCTGCTGCAAGAGCTGGAGCTAATTTCCATGTTGCCATTAATAATGGAAAGTTCCATGGAATAATCTGACCTACAACTCCTAAAGGTTCGTGAAAGTTATAAGAGTATTGATTATTACTTATTTCTGCAATTGATCCTTCTTCTGCTCTTATTACTCCAGCAAAATATCTCCAATGATCAACTACCAGTGGTAAGTCTGCTGCCATACACTCCCTGATTGGCTTTCCATTATCTAAACATTCAGCTGTTGCTAATAAGTTTAGATTTTTTTCAATAACATCAGCTATTTTGTTCAAAATGTTTGATCTAGTAGTGATGTCTGTCTTTCCCCATTCAGAGAAAGCTGCGTGAGCCGCGTCTAATGCAGCGTCTACGTCTTTTTCATTCGATCGTGCAACTGAGCAGATCTTCTCATTATTTATCGGGCTAACATTATCAAAATATTTGCCAGATTTAGGTTCTACAAATTTACCATTTATATAATTGCCGTATTTAGCTTTAAATGGAAATTTTACTTTTAAATGAGAGGTATCTAGAGCAGAAGACACTTTCGAGCTTTTAGCTTGTTGTGTGCTCATTTTCCCTCCTTGTTAACGAACTTCTTATTGAACTAAATATAGATTTAATTGTACACTAATTATTTTACAACCAGAGGTGTTACATACTAAATGTTGATTTCATCAATCATTAGTTGTCGTTTCATGGGAAACGGGAGAATTATTTCTCCCGTTTTAATTTATGATGGCAGAAGATTTACTTATCTTCTTTTTCTTCGCTAATTTTTTCGTTTGGTGAAGGGTTTCCCTCTAATTCTTTAGATATTGCAGCTGCCTCATCACGAATAACTTTTTCAATTTCGTCAGCGACATTAGGGTTTTTTTCTAAGTAGATTTTTGCATTTTCTCTACCTTGTCCTATTTTTTCACCTTTGTATGCATACCAAGCGCCTGATTTTTCAACTACGCCTGCTTTAGCACCAAGATCAACTAATTCTCCAACTTTGCTAATACCTTTTCCATACATCAAGTCAAACTCAACAACTTTAAATGGTGGAGCGACTTTATTTTTAATAACCTTAACTCTTGTTGAATTTCCAATTATTTGATCTTTATCTTTAATTGCTCCTATTCTTCTTATGTCCATTCTTACAGATGAATAAAATTTTAATGCATTTCCGCCTGATGTTGTTTCTGGATTTCCAAACATGACACCAATTTTCATCCTAATTTGATTTATAAATATAACCATTGTATTTGATTTAGAAACCGAGCCAGTTAATTTCCTTAAAGCCTGGCTCATTAGTCTAGATTGAAGGCCTACATGGTGATCGCCCATTTCTCCTTCTAGTTCTGCTTTTGGCGTCAATGCTGCAACAGAATCAACAACTAACACGGAGACAGAGCCTGATTTAATTAATGTATCAGTTATTTCTAAAGCCTGTTCTCCTGTGTCTGGCTGTGAAATTAAAAGTTCTTCTGTTTTTACTCCAAGTTTTTTTGCATAAACTGGATCCATTGCATGTTCGGCATCAACAAAAGCACATATTCCACCTGCTTTTTGTGCTTCAGCAACAACTTGCAATGCAAGTGTTGTTTTACCTGATGACTCTGGTCCATATATTTCTATAATTCTTCCTTTTGGCAAACCACCTATTCCTAAGGCTAAGTCTAAACTTAACGACCCTGTAGAAATAGCTTCAACGTCTAATGCTTGTTGTTGGCCAAGCCTCATTACTGAGCCTTTTCCGAAATTTTGGTCTATTTGGCTAATGGCAGCCTCTAAAGACTTCTTTTTTTCCTTTAATTCTTGATCTTTCTTATTGTCTGTCTTTACAACTTTTAAATTATTTTTAGTCATTTTTTATCCTTTTTTTGTTTCGAATCGTTATAATAAATGTACACATTTTGTTCTTTTTTGCAAGAAGTATTGAAAAAAGCCTTCAAAATAGCTGTTTATAGGGACTTAATTGAGCTCGAAGATAAAGTGCCTAGCTGAAAAGCAAGTTCAAATTTAGAAATTATGAAGTCTCTTTCTGCTTTAGCAAAAGCTATTCTCGAGTCTAAAAGCAAGCTTCTGGATTGAATAACTTCAAGGGTGGTTCTTGTATTGCCAGAGTCATATTCAAGTGTAATTCCTTCATTCGCAATTTCAGCAGCTTTTAGCTGAGACTCAGTTGCAATTAACACACTTTCAGATGATTGATATTTAGACCATGCATTAGTAGTATCTGTAACAACTTTATTCTCAGCATCTTCTGCTAACAATAAAGATCTTTGTTTTTTTAAAGATGATTTTTTAATCGAAGAAATATTTTCTCCTCCTTTAATTATAGGCCAAGTTATAGTGGCCTTAACAGTCTCTTGGTCTAGCTCATCAATTGTTGAGCTATAGTCTTTATTTTCTGATTTAGAATAATTGATTGATGCTGATGGAGCTAATTTAGCTTTTTCTATATTTAAATCTTTTTCTGCTATCTCATAATCTATCTTAGCAATTAGTAAATCAGCGTTATTTAATTTTGCAAGATTTATTGCCTCATTTAAAGTATTCGGTAAATCAATCTCAATTCTTTCATTAACGTTAATAGAGGTAGGAGCTTTTACTCTTATTACTCTTTCAAAACTTGTTTTTGAAGCTAGTAATTCTGTTTTTGCTTTTATAAGGTTAGCATTAGCGCCTGCAAGAGAAGACTCGGACTGAGCTAAATCGGTCAAAGTAATTTCGCCCTTTTGTAGTCTAGCGCTATCAGACTCGACTTGTCTTTCAAATAAATTGACATTGGATAAATTGAATTCTTCATTTTTAGTTTTAAATATAAAGTCAAAATATGCTGAAATAGTATCCAATATAGTCTGCTGTTCAGTTTGTTTAAGTTTAAAATCTGCTTGTCTAGACTCCAATTCAGATTTTTTTAATAAATTATAGCCTTTAAATCCTTGAAATATTTTTTGATCAATAGATACAGTTGTTGTTTCAGTATCAAGATTTGAATCAGGTAAGTTTGATCCGCTGCTATTAGTTTTGCTAGTTGATTGTGAGCTGCTTTGATCTCCAGACAATGAGATACTTGGTAAAAATTCACTTCTTGAGATATTAACATTTTCTTTAATTGACTTTTGGTTTTTTCTTTCTGCGTTTAAAATTAAATTATTTTTTAATGCAGTATCAACAAAATATTGCAGACGATTTTCTGCAATCGCTTCATTAAAAAAAAAATAATAACAAAATTATATTTAATAAAAATTTCATCTATTTATAAAAAATCATTTTAGTCGATCTATGTTTTTTATCCAAAAAAATAGTTAAATCAGATATTTGAGAAAAATCTTTCATCATATTTTTCGTTATTCTTTCGTAAAACATTATAAATTCTCTTATTTTAGATTTTGACATAGTATTTTTATTTTTTGAAGTCAATTTTAATTTTTGTTCCTGATCCAAACGCCATTGAAGTATATGATTAAAACTTGGCGCTTTTAAATAAACCAATTTATCTATTTTGCTAAAAATTTTTTTATAAGGTTTTTTTAATTGATTGTTCACTTTTTTTCTCCATTTTATATCTGTATCATATTTTTTTTCAATCATGTTTAAAGGTTTTTTAAGAAGGTCTTCTTTTTGATGTTTTGCTCCCACACACCATCCTTCAAAAATAATTATATTGGGTGGTTTTTTAATCTTTATCCATTGACTTTTTTTGGCCCTATCATCTGTAGATTTATCAAACTTTGGAATTAGAACTGGTTTAAAAATTTTTTTTTTAAGATTTTTAAAAGTCTTGTTTATTAGATTTACATCGTGTGTTCCTGGCACTCCTCTAGTTAAAAATAAAGGATGAACTTTCTTAGACATTTTTTTTCTTTCTGACTTAGTTTTATAAAAATCGTCTATTGAAAATATGCATAATTCTAATCCATACTTTTTTTTTAAAATAAGTTTTAAAATTCCTGTAATAGTACTTTTCCCAGCTCCCTGCCCACCAGATAATCCAATAATTTTTGTTTTATTATCTTTTTTATATGTAGAGTAAATCCAGTCAGAAAGTGGTAAGTAAAACGTATTTAATTTTCCAACTTTATCTATTATGGTTTTGCCAACTACTTCTTTTTTTTTTAAAAATTCTAAATACTTTTTTTTAATACTTAAATAATTAGAACTTTTAATATTCATTTTTATTATTTTTTATCGAAAGGATGATTTTGACCATCATTTATAGTTACATTTTCTAATTTAAAAATATCAATGTCGTCTACGCATCCAACATTAAATCCTGTCATAGCAGGATTAGATCTAGGGTTATGATGTGTATAGATTCCACAATTTGAACAAAAATAATGTTTCGCAACTTTTGAATGAAATTGATAAAGCTTTAATTTATCTTTTCCTTTTATAATTTTAAAATCTTCATTTTTTACCATAGACATAATTGCTCCCTTTCTCTTGCAAATTGAACAATTGCATCTAAGAACTTTTTCTAATTTATCTAGAGTGTTTATTTCTCCCTCAACTGCTCCACAATGACAAGTTAGTTTTTTCATGTTTTCTCCTTTTTTATTAATAAATAACTCAATGACTATGTTTAATACAGTTCACAATTAATGAAAACGCAGAATGGATGTTCACCTTTTGATTCCTTTTTGACTCCAATACAGACTCATTTTACAACCTTTTAGTGTGAACAGATATTATATCGGCAATTTGATTTTCAGAGTTCTTTAATCCTTCAATATTTTCTCGCCTAGATAAAATAAATACACAAGTTGTAAAAACTATAAGACAAATGATAATAAAATTAGTTATGAGATTAGGTGCAAGCAGTAACAAAATGATAGAGAACACAATAGATCTTAACAAAACTTGATATTTAAATACTGCCAAAATCGAAAAAGAATGGATCACAAGTTTTATAAAGGACATTTTTGACGGCTGAACATACCTCACACCTCTAATGCAAGGAATATTATCCAATTTAGAAATAAATTTTTTCACTGTTCCAGAATAATTACCCCAAAGACTTTCTTTTAAAGATATAATATCAACATCTTTTTTTGTTAGACAAGAATAATGCCCAAAGTTCATCATTCGACCAGTAAAAACTAATGTTATTAATTTATGTAAATTATACAAAATGGAAAAAATTAAACCTTCAGATCTTTTAACCCTTTTTGCAACTACAGAAACATCTTCGTTTTTTAAAACTTTATTGACTAGTAATTTAATCTCTTCTGGTCGATCTTCGCCATCTCCATCCATTAATATTAAATAGTCATAATTTTCTTTTTTGGACAAATATCTTATACCTGTAGCATTGCTCCTTGTGTGACCCTGATTTTTCTTCATATTAATAACTTTTACAGATTTAATATTTTTATAAACACTTTTTGTCTCTGGCATTTTTTCATTAGAGCCATCATTTACTATTAAAACTGAAAATTCTCCTTTTAATTCTAATATTTCTTTATCAATATTTTCTAGAAGTTTAAAAATTGAAGGCCAATCATTATAGCAGGGCATGAGAATTATAAATTTTTTCATTTCTGACCTATCATGCAATATCCTACAGGTTTAATAGTTCCATAAATACCTGGACAAATTTTTTTTAATATTTCTGGATTTCCAGTATAAATCACTCCTTCGGAACTATTAATCTGAGAAGTTTTATTTTTCAATTCATTTGTCCATGCAGGTCTTGAATTTAAATGATAAGAAAGGTTTCCTGCATACCATTCATCTCCTACAACTATTTTAATTTCATTTATAAAATTGTTATCCCATTTATTCTGAACTAATCGAGCTATTTCTTGTCCTGGGTAGTCAGTCCTTTTGCTATCATTCAGAAATGAAATACTAAGATAAGCTGCAGGGTATAATAAAAATAAAAAAGTAAATAATAAAAAGAATTTTTTTAATTTATTAATTACAATATTTTTTTGAAAAACATAAATCAATAAAACTCCAGAAAATAAATAAAAAGGCGTCATCCACATTGTTCTTATTTTTGCTCCCATTATCATTGAAGTAAGTAACATAAAAAATATTGGTGCTATAGTAGTTAAAAGTAAAAAAACTAATTTTTTGTCTTTTAAATTAATTTTAGGTTTTATCTTTTTTATAAGCAAAAAAGACATTAAAAGAAAAGGAATTAGAAGACCAATTTGTTTAGCTAAGAAAATTAAAGGATAAACTAAATGATCTATAAAATTTCCTACTCCACCAGTTCTTAGTAGACCATAAGTAATAGTAATGTAATTATTTTCAGTTAACCAAATTAAGTGTGGTAGTATAATTAATAACGTTATCGGTCCTGCAATAAAGAAATGCGAAAATTTAATTCCTTTCTTTAAGAAATAAAAGAAAACAAGCTTTATTCCTATAATCAAATAAATGAAAAGATATTTTGATAAAATTCCTAAACCAGCAAACAAACCTAAAAATACATAGTCAGTTGCTTTATCATACTTAACACATCTCCAAGTATAATAAACTGTCAAAGCCCAAAAAGGTAACTGGGCAACATTTACATTAAATTCTGGAGTTGTAAAATTATAAAAGTAAATACCCTCAAGTAAAAGCACTGAAAAAAAAGCTAAATTTTTATTATTAAAAATTTCTTCTGAAAATTTATAGACCACTATAAAAGCAATTATTACAAAAATCTGGCTTAAAAAATAATACGCCCAATCTTGGTTCCCAAAAATTTGGTAAAAAATTTCTACCACAAAAGCACTTAGAGGTGGATGTTTGTTGAAACCCCAATCCAAATTACTTCCCCACGCTAGAGCCTCTATTGTATCTAATGGTAAATTTACATTTGATAGCGCTGGAACTAGAGTCCAAATCACTAAATGGAGGAATAAAAATATTACAAATATATTAGATATATTTTTTTTTGCTATCATTTTATCAAATTAATACAATTTAAAGGCTATTGACACGACTAAATTCAAACATATACTCCCTCAAATTCAAAAAAATGCCTAAGAAAAAAACTACTAAGAAAAAATACACTCCTGATTCTAAAGAAAAGTATATGTGTGCTAAACATAAAAAATTCTTCACGGAAGAATTAGTTAAGTGGAAAAAAGATATAGTTAAAGCAAATAATTTAGGCAACTTATTAAATTCATCAGATGACAGTGTTTCATCTGCCGATATAGTTGATCAAGCTTCTTCTTACACAGATAAATCTGTTGAAATGAAAGCTCTAAACAGAAGTAGAAAACTAATTTCTAAGATAAATTCCGCATTACAAAGATTAAAAGATGGCACATATGGTTACTGTGAAGAAACTGGTGAGCCAATCGGTTTAAAAAGATTAATAGCTAGACCAGTAGCTACTCTTTCTATAGAAGCTCAAGAAAAACATGAAAGAGATGAAAAAATCTTTATGGAAGATTAAATTTTAGGAACAATTTCTCCTTTTTTTAACAAATCATAACCTTTTTGTACTGCTTCTCTTTTAGAAATCTCTTCATACCATCGACTAAGATTAATAAATTTTTTTAAACCTATATCGTGCCAATCGTGCCTAGCTATCCAAGGAAAAGTTGCAATATCAGCTATTGTATAGTCTTCACCGGCTAAAAATTTTGAGACTGAAAGTCTTTCGTCTAATTCTTTATAAATTTTCTTAGCTATTGTAAAATATCTCTCTTCACCAAATTTACTTTTTCCGGGATTATAATGATGAAATTGATGGTGTTGTCCTAAGAAAGGTCCAACATATGCCATCTGACCCATTAACCACTGATTTATTATTGTTCTATCTTCTTTATTGTAAAATTTTCCACTCTTTTCACCAAGATAAATTAAAATTGCACCTGACTCAAAAATACTTTTTTTAGCATCATGATCAATTATTACTGGAATTTTTCTAAATGGACTTAATTTAATAAAATCTGGTTTAAATTGCTCGTCTTTATTGATGTTTATTTTTTTAACTTTATATTCAAAATTAATTTCCTCTAACATGATTGATATCTTTTTGCCATTTGGTGTGTTGGCAGTTAAAAGCTCAATCATTTTTTTCCGAGTCTACTCTTAATAGTTGTAGAGGATGTGGTAAACTCAAATTTATACTTTTCATTTGGTCTGGCTCTTTTAAAACACTCGACTGAAGCTAGAGCAACTTCGTGAAAACCTGATAATATTAATCTTAACTTCCCTGGATAGGAGCAAATATCACCTACAGCAAATATACCTTTTTTATTTGTCTCAAAATTTTCAGGATTTACTTGTATAGTTTTTTTATTCATATTAAGACCCCATTCAGCGATCGGGCCAAGCTTCATGATTAACCCAAAAAAACCTAAGACTATGTCAGTATCAATTTTTTCAATTTTTCCATCTTCAAATTTTACTGTTATTGATTTTATCTTTTTGTCACCTTCTATGGCTTCTAGTTGACAAGGAGTTTTTAGTGAAACTTTTCCCTCTTTTTCCATTTTTTTTATTTCAGATAAAGTATGAGGGGCTCCTCTAAATTCATCACGTCTATGTATTAAATTTACTTTTGAAAATTTAGATAATTCAAGCGTCCAATCTAAAGCGGAGTCACCTCCACCAAAAATTGAGATATTCTTGCTTTTAAAATCTTCCTTATTTCGTACAGAATAAAATACAGATGTACCTTCAAATTTTTCTGCATCTTTCAGGGACAATTTTCTTGGCTCAAAAGAACCTACTCCCCCCGCAATTATTATATTTGGAGCAAAAAAATTATTATTTTTATTTGTTTTAATAATCCAGTTTTCTTTATCTTGATTTACTTCATTAACTCTTTCATTCAAAAAGAACTTTGTTTTAAAAGGTTTAATTTGCTCTAATAATTTCTTTGTTAATTCCTCACCAGTACATTCGGGTATAGCTGGAATATCATAGATTGGTTTATCAGGATAAAGTTCAATGCATTGCCCACCAGCTTTATCTAAATTATCGATAACTACAGCCTTAAGACCTTTAATTCCTAATTGATGAACTGCAAACAGTCCTACAGGGCCAGCGCCAATAATTATAACATCTGTTTTTTCCATCAAGATTGTTTTTCTGGTGTTGTTACTTCAAGTCCATCCATCTCATCTGTGACTATTAGTTGACAACTAAGTCTACTATTTTTTTTTGGTTCAAAAGCCATATCAATCATGTCTACTTCTCCTTCTTCAGCTTTAGGTAATTTACTTAACCATTTTTCTTCGACATAAACATGGCAAGTTGCACAAGCCATTGATCCTCCGCAATCTGCATCGATTCCAGGTACGTTGTTTTGTATAGCTCCTTCCATAACTGTAAGACCTTTTTCAACTTCTAAAGTTTTAGAATTTCCCGATTTATCTTTATATGTAATTTTAGGCATAAAGTTTAATAGCAATATAAGTATATAAAAAAAAAGGGCAAGTATGTAAAACATACTCGCCCTTTTTAAAGTTTATAATCTATTATCTAGAAGATAATCTTGTATTTTGCATTGCTGCTGCCCAGATAACTAGACCGAATGCGATCTTGTTAACAAAGTCAGCTAAGTTGTAGATAATGTTCAATGCATTTGCATCTACGCCACCAGTTAGGTAACCGAATACATATCCTAAAGGATATATAGCCCAACCGATAGTTACGATTATTCTCATAGCGCTGAAAGCAGTCGTCATTGCTCTGTTTCCAGTTTTAGAAGCTAATGTTCCAGCTTCTCCTGAGAATATTTCAAACAAGATGTAGATCCATCCAGCCATTCCGATTACGAAGCCTACAAATGGTTGAATGTAACCAGCTTCACCTAAGTATCCGCCGATTAACATTACTAATGAACCAATTAATAGTTTCCAGAATATTGAGCTTGGCACTTTTCTCACAGCAGCCAAGATTAGATAGAATTCTACCATTTGAAGTGGAACAGTGATTAACCAGTCAATATATCTGTATACTGTTGGTGTATCGCCTGTAGTCACCCAAACTTCTCTCATGTACATGTAGTGAACGAATGCAACACCAGTAACTAGTCCAGCTACTGAAATTGACGTTCTCCATGATGCAGCTACTGTGTTTCTTTCTGCAAAGAAAAATACAGTTGTTGCAATCATTCCCATTGATACCAACCAAAATGATATTCCTACGAAATCATCTGTTGCTAACATGGCAGTCGCTGCATTAGCTGAGCTAGTAATACCTAAAAAGGCAACCGCCGCTAAAGCAAATAGACTTAATTTTCTCATGAAAACCTCCCTCGTTAGTTAGTTTTCTTTATTAGTTTAATATTAAACTATTCAATAAATGATTAACTCTTCATTTACGAATTAGTTGGCCGAACCTTAATAAAAATTGAAGTTACAGTGAAGTGTTTTTTTGCTCAAAAAACCCCGTTTTTATTGGATTTTCTGTTTTTTTTTGGGGATATTTATGAAATACTAGCAAATAAATTAATTTTTTTGGGAGAGTGATTTGAGTCGAAAATATCAAGAAATTTACGATAATTCTATAAATAACAGAGAGGAATTTTGGCAAAATATCTCTAAAGACATATTTTGGTATAAAAAACCTACTAAAATACTAAATTCTAGTAATCCTCCTTTTTATAAATGGTTTGAAGATGGAGTAACTAACACATGTTACAATGCTTTAGATCACCATATTGATCAAGGCAGAGGGGAAAAATTAGCTATAATTTACGATAGCCCTATTACGGGGGCAAAAAACAAAATTTCTTATAAAGAATTAAGAGACAGAGTTGCTTTATTTGCTGGAGCATTAAAAAAACAAGGCGTTAACAAAGGAGATAGAGTAATTATTTATATGCCAATGATTCCTGAAGCTGCTATTGCTATGTTAGCTTGTGGAAGAATAGGAGCAGTACATTCTGTAGTATTTGGTGGTTTTGCGGCTAATGAACTCGCTAGCAGAATTGATGATTCCAAAGCAAAATTAATTGTTTCAGCATCCTGCGGTTACGAACCTGGGAGAACTGTTCATTATAAACCTTTAGTAAACAAAGCACTAGAACTTGCTAATCATAAACCAGACAAATGTATAATTTTTCAGAGAGAAAAAGACAAAGCCGAACTAAATCCATCTATGGATATCACATGGGACGAGGCGCTTAAAGATAGTAAACCAGCTGAGTGCGAAAAAATGAATGCTAACGATTATGCATACATACTTTATACTTCTGGTACAACTGGATTACCTAAAGGTATAGTCAGGGACATCGGTGGACATATTGTTGCACTTAAGTGGACTATGAAAAATATTTATAACATAGATCAAGATGATGTTTGGTGGTCAGCAAGTGATATTGGGTGGATTGTAGGTCATTCTTATATTGTTTATGCTCCACTATTTTATGGGTGTACAACAATTTTATTTGAGGGAAAACCTGTAGGAACA
>QCGX01000017.1 GCA_003278125.1 Pelagibacteraceae bacterium AG-390-C22
ATGTTCGAATAGATGAACATTTAAATAAAAATTTAATTTAGACAGAAAATTATTTTCTGTGCATAAATCAAGCGTTTAAGGGCGTATGGCGGATGCCTAGGCACTGAAAGGCGATGAAGGACGTGGTATACTGCGATAAGTTTCGGGGAGCTGTATGCAGGCTTTGATCCGAAAATTTCCGAATGGGACAACCCACCACTTTTTGTGGTACTTTAAACTGAATTCATAGGTTTAAAGAGCTAACCCGGAGAACTGAAACATCTAAGTAACCGGAGGAAAAGAAATCAATTGAGATTCCGTTAGTAGTGGCGAGCGAAAGCGGAACAGGCCAGTAACAATGTTAAGATAATCTAAATAGTTTGGAAAAACTAACCACAGAGGGTGATAGTCCCGTAGGAGTAATGCTTAATGTTGTTCTTGAGTAGAGCGGGACACGTGAAATCTTGTTTGAATATAGGGGGACCACCCTCTAAGCCTAAATACTCTTCAGTGACCGATAGTGAACTAGTACCGTGAGGGAAAGGTGAAAAGAACCCCTATTAGGGGAGTGAAATAGAACCTGAAACCGTATGCCTACAAACAGTCGAAGCTCTTTTTAGAGTGACGGCGTACCTTTTGTATAATGGGTCAGTGACTTAATTTATCCAGCAAGCTTAAGCCGCAAGGTGTAGGCGTAGCGAAAGCGAGTCTTAAATGGGCGCAAGTTGTATGAATTAGACCCGAAAACGAATGAGCTTACCATGAGCAGGTTGAAAGCAGGGTAACACTTGCCGGAGGACCGAACCAGTTGACGTTGAAAAGTCTTTGGATGACTTGTGGTAAGGGGTGAAAGGCCAACCAAATTCGTAGATAGCTGGTTTTCCGCGAAAACTATTTAGGTAGTGCGTTGAGTAAATTGATGTTTGGAGGTAGAGCACTAAAGGGGCTAGGGGAGAGAAATCTTTACCAACCCTCATAAAACTCCGAATGCCAAACATTTTACCTCAGCAGACAGACTGTGGGTGCTAAGGTCCATGGTCGAAAGGGAAAAAGCCCAGATCACCAGATAAGGTCCCTAAATCATGATTAAGTGTGAAAGGATGTGGAGATTCCTAAACAGCCGGGAGGTTGGCTTAGAAGCAGCCATCCTTTAAAGATAGCGTAACAGCTCACCGGTCTAATAGAGTTTCTGCGCCAAAGATGTAACGGGGCTCAAATCATGTACCGAATCTGTGGATTTATAATTTCTTCGGAAATTATATCTGGTAGCGGAACGTTCTGTAAGCCTGTAAAGGGATACCTGTGAAGGATCCTGGAGGTATCAGAAGTGCGAATGCTGACATAAGTAACGATTAACAGAGTGAAAAACTCTGTCGCCGAAAATCCCAGGGTTCCTGCGCAAGGTTAATCCGCGCAGGGTTAGTCGACCCCTAAGTCGAGGGCGAGAGCCGTAGACGATGGAAACAAGGTTAATATTCCTTGACCCGATGGTAGTGACGGATTTTGTAAATTGTTAACTCTTAATGGATTGAGTTAGCTGTGAAGAAGTCCCAGGAAATAGCTCCATCATAGGATCGTACCCTAAACCGACACAGGTGGATTATTAGAGTATAATTAGGCGCTTGAGAGAATGATGTTGAAGGAACTCGGCAAAATGCCTCTGTAACTTCGGAAGAAAGAGGACCCATTTTTAGGCAACTAGAATTGGGTGGCACAAGCCAGGGAGATGCGACTGTTTATCAAAAACACAGGGCTCTGCTAACACGTAAGTGGATGTATAGGGTCTGACGCCTGCCCGGTGCTGGAAGGTTAATGTGGTGAGTGCAAGCTCACTCCTGAAGCCCCAGTGAACGGCGGCCGTAACTATAACGGTCCTAAGGTAGCGAAATTCCTTGTCGGGTAAGTTCCGACCTGCATGAATGGCGTAACGATATCTCCGCTGTCTCCAACATCAACTCAGTGAAATTGAATTCTCCGTGAAGATGCGGAGTTCCCGTGGTTAGACGGAAAGACCCCGTGCACCTTTACTACAACTTTATATTGGTGTTAGGAATGATATGTTTAGCATAGGAGGGAGACTTTGATGTTTTGGCGTCAGCTGAAGCGGAGTCACCAGTGAAATACCTCTCTTATTATTCTTGACATCTAACTGCATGCCGTAATCCGGCTGCAAGACATTGTATGGTGGGTAGTTTGACTGGGGCGGTCGCCTCCCAAAAAGTAACGGAGGCGTGCGAAGGTAGGCTCAGAACGGTCAGAAATCGTTCGTAGAGTGCAATGGCATAAGCCTGCCTGACTGCGAGACTGACAAGTCGAGCAGAGTCGAAAGACGGTCATAGTGATCCGGTGGTTCTGAGTGGAAGGGCCATCGCTCAACGGATAAAAGGTACGCCGGGGATAACAGGCTGATACCCTCCAAGAGTCCATATCGACGAGGGTGTTTGGCACCTCGATGTCGGCTCATCACATCCTGGGGCTGGAGCAGGTCCCAAGGGTTTGGCTGTTCGCCAATTAAAGTGGTACGTGAGCTGGGTTCAGAACGTCGTGAGACAGTTCGGTCCCTATCTGCCATGGGTGTAGAAGAATTGAGAGGATTTGTCCCTAGTACGAGAGGACCGGGATGAACATACCACTGGTGGACCGGTTGTAGCGCCAGCTGCAGTGCCGGGTAGCTAAGTATGGACGGGATAACCGCTGAAAGCATCTAAGTGGGAAACCCACCTCAAAACTAGTTCTTCCTATAGAGCCGTAGTAGACCACTACGTTGATAGGCTGGATGTGGAAGCGCGGTAACGCGTGCAGCTGACCAGTACTAATAGCTCAATTGGCTTGATTTATGCACTGAAAAAAATTTTCAGTTAAAGCAAATACCAAAATATTAATTGATATCATTTTTACATTAAAAGAAAAAAAGCCTGCAAGAAATTGCGGGCTTTTTTTATGATTGAAATAATTGACACGGTTTTTTTTAAAGTATAGTGTTCAATAAATGAACACAATTATAACCATTTTTATATCTTAAAAATCTACTCAAGCAAAAAATGGTCAGAAAAAAAATATTAATTACAGGTGGTGCAGGGATGATAGGTAAAGCAGTGATTAAAACACTGTTTAACAAATATGATTTAATAGTTTTAGACACAAATGGACAAATAGATAGAAATAAAAAATTCCTTGAAAAACTTAGAAATAAAAACTTTAAATATTTCAAAATAAATATTCTAAATAAAAAAAAATTAAATAAATATTTTAAAAAAGTAAATTATGTTATTCACTTAGCGGCGATGCTTGGAGTAAAAAATACGGAAGACAATCAAAAAAAATGTTGGAAAATAAATTATGAGGGTACTAGGAATGTTTTAGAAGCAAGCTTAACTCATAAAGTTGAAAAATTTATTTTCTCATCATCATCAGAAGTTTATGGTGAACAAATATCAAAAAAAAAAATAATTGAAACAAGTCCACTTTTAGGATCTAATGTTTATGCAAGATCTAAAATTGAGTCAGAAAAATTAATTATAGATAAATTACATAATAAAAAAACTAAATTTACAATATTAAGGTTATTTAATACTTACGGTGAAAATCAAGTAGCTCAATTTTTTATTCCAAAACTTTGTTATTCTTTTAAATATAATAAAAAATTCACGATAAATGGTAATGGTAGTCAATTGAGAAGTTACGCTTTTTGCGATGACATTGCAGAGGGAATAAAATGCTGTCTTATAAAAAAAAAATCAAATAACAAAATTTACAATTTGGGTAATTCACAACAAGTTTTTTCTTTAAAAAAAGTTGCACAAAAAATTTCAAAAATTAATAAAAAAAAGAAAGTAAATATTGTATTTTCTAGAAATTTCAATAAAGGAGATAGGAAAAAAGAAAGAGAGATATTTCAAAGGGTTTGTGATATCAAAAAAATTAAAAAAGAACTAAATTATGATCCCAAGATTAATCTTTCTGATGGTTTAAAAAAAGTATTAGAACAAAAAAAAATATACAAAAATTGGCCATGAAAAAAAAACCAATTAATAATGATCTGAAAATCATATAGAAATTATTTTAGTATGTTTAAAATAGGTAAAACAAAAATTAGTAAAGAAAATAGACCCTACATAATTGCAGAGGCCTGTATAAATCATGAGGGCAATATAAATATTGCAAAACAAATGGTAAAACTAGCCTCAAAAGCAGGTGCATCAGCAATAAAATTTCAAATGCATGTTCTTGATGATGAGATGTTACGAAAAACTCCAAAATCTAAAAATTTTAAAGAGAATTTATATGATGCTTTAAAAAGAACAAATCTAACAATTAAGGAACACATTTATTTAAAAAAATATTGTAAAGATAATAGAATTGATTATTTATGCACTCCATTTTCTAGAAAATCTGCCGATATTCTTTTCAAAGATGTAAAAGTAAACGTATTTAAGATTGGATCAGGTGAACTAACTAACTTACCGCTACAAATACATATTGCAAAAAAAAAATTACCTACAATAATTTCAACAGGCATGTCCACAATGAATGAAGTTACTGAAACTTTTAATGAGGTTTATAAAATTAATAAAAAAATCGCACTAACTCAATGTACTTCAGTTTATCCTTGTCCAAGTAAATATTCAGATATTGGAGTAATAAAAGAATATATAAAAAAATTTAAAATTCCTATTGGGTTGTCAGACCACACTAACAACATTTATACTTGTTTAGGAGCTATTGCTCTTGGAGCGTGTATAATTGAAAAACATTTTACCTTAAATAAAAAAGCTCCAGGACCAGATCACGCCTCTTCTATTGAACCACAAGAATTAAAACAATTAGTTGACGGCGCTAATGCAATTTTTGAAGCTAGAAACCATAAAAAACAAATTCATAAAAAGGAATATGAAATTATTAAATGGGCTAGAGAAAGCGTGGTAACAATAAAAAATATAAAAAAAAATGAAATTTTAAGCGAATTAAACATCTCAGTAAAAAGACCTGCTCCGAAAAAAGGAATTATTCCTGCTAAAAGTTTTAGATCTGCTTTGGGTAAAAGAGCGAAAACAAATTTGATAAAAGACAAACAGTTAAAATGGACAGAAATCACATAAAACATATTTTATTTTTTTTTGATTCAAGAGCAACATTTTCATACGCGAACAATGTTTATCAAAAGATGAAAAAAGTAAAAAAAATGAAATGCTCAACATTAGTTAGCGGTAATTATTTGGATAAGAAAATGGGTGTTGGATTAAAGATTTTTAATAAACATAAAATTAAAATTACAAAAAAAGCAAATTTTTTAAGCTCGAATAACAAAAAGGACTCTTGGGCAAAAAATTTAGGTTTAGCAATCGCAGAATATTCAAAAAAAATTAGTGAGATAAAACCTGATTTAATTTTAATTACAGGAGATAGAATTGAAACGATCGCAGCATGTTTAACTGCTACATATTTAGATATTCCGATTGCTCATATACAAGCAGGCGATAAATCTGGTCACGTAGATGATGTTGCTAGAGCTGCCATAGCAAAAATGGCCCATTTACATCTTGCTTCTTGCAAAGACTCCGTTGAAAGACTTAAAAGCTGGGGAGAAAAAAAAAATAGAATTTTTAATGTAGGTGCTCCACAACTAGATGACATTTCTCATAAAATAAATAGCTCAAAATTAGACGTAAAATTAAAAGAAAAAATTATTGTTATTTTTCACCCAGTTTTAAACGAAATTAAAAATTTTAAAAAAAATATCAAAAACTTATATACAGCTTTATCAAAATTTAATTTTGAATATTATTGGATTTATCCAAATAATGACCTAGGTTATAAAATCTTAATAAATTTTTTGAAAAAGAAAAGATCAAAAATTAAAGTAGTTAGAAATCTTGATCGTGAAAATTTTCTTGATTTACTTTTAGAGACAAAAGCTATGATAGGAAATTCATCTTCAGGAATAATTGAAGCTCCTTCCTTTAAATTTCCAGTGATTAACATTGGCAGTAGACAAAATATGAGACCTCAAGCATCTAATATAGTGAATTGCAGGTATGAAACTAAAGATATAATTAATAAAATAAACTTCATACTTAAAAATAAAAAATTCTTAAAAAAAATTAAAAAGACAAAAAATTTATTTTTTCAAAAAAACTCTTCAATAAAAATAGTAAACATTTTAAAAAGAATAAAAAAAAACGATAGTTTGTTGAGAAAATTTTAAAATTATGACTAAAAAAACAATAAAATCAAAAATACAGGTATGTGTTATAGGAACTGGAAGAATTGGTTTATCACACGAATTCGACACAAAAAGAGTTAAACCTGCTTCTCATGTAGGTATGTGGATTAAAAATAAAAAATGTAACCTTAAAGCGATATGCGATAAAAATAAAAGCCAATTCTCAAAAGCAAAAAAATTAAAAAAAGATTTAATTTTTTATAGAAATCCAAAAAAAATGCTTCAAGAAATTAAACCAAAAATAGTTTCAATTGCAACATGGAAAGATACTCATTTCAAAATTACTAAACTTTGTATCAATCAAGGTATTAAAGTTATAGTGCTTGAAAAACCACTTGCAAATAACATTAAACAATCAAAAGAAATTTTATCATTAATTAAAAAGTATAAAGTAAAAGTTTTAGTCAATCATAGAAGAAGATATGATACAGAAATTATAAAGTTAAAAAAAAAACTAGATAAAGGAATTATTGGAGAGGTAATACAGGCCTCATCTTATTATGTTTATGGGTTGCTTACTACAGCAACACATACAATTGATACCTTAAGGTTTTTGTTTTCAAATATAGCTGGAGAAATTAATGCAGTTTATGGTTTTAAAAATTCTTTTAATAATTTTTCATCCCCTGATGATAAAAATTACGACGCAGTTTTAGTTTTTGAAAATGGTCTTAGGGTTACCCTTCAGTCTTTAGACATGAAAAGCTATGATAATTTTGACTTTCATATTTATGGAAAGAAAGGAAAAATCCTAATCACTGAAATCGGGAGAAGTATTTTAAAGTTCAGTGTTAAAAAATCCCCAGAACACTCAGGATTTACTGAACTAAATCAAAAGCCCATTAAATTATGCAAATCTAAACCAAGAAATCAATTTGCTAAATTATCTGATAATGCAGTCGAATGTTTAAAAAAGAAAAAAGCACTGCCATTATGCTCAGCCGAAGATAGTTTTATTGATATGGAGATAATAAATAAGATTATTTTAAGTGCAAAGAGCGGTTCAAAAGAAAAAAAAATAAAATTTAAATAAGTTTAAAATTAATTATGTGTGGATTAGCAGCAATATTTGGTCAAGACCATTTAAATCCAAAAGAAATCAAAACAATGATTGCATCAATCGCACACAGAGGTCCAGATCATCAAGGTTTTTTTGAAAACGATAAAGTGCTTATGGGATCTTGCAGATTAAGCATATTTGATTTTTCAAACAAAGGGAATATGCCAATGTCAGACAAAACTGGACGATATTTAATAATTTATAACGGAGAAATATATAATTTTAAAGAATTAAAAAAAAAACACGATATTATCACTAAATCAGAAACTGATACAGAAGTCCTAATAGAACTTTTTGCAAAATTAAATGTAGAATGTTTCAAATTGTTAAACGGCATATTTTCATTAATTATTTTTGATAATTTAGAAAAAAAAATATATAGCGCGCGTGATAGATTAGGAGTAAAACCTCTATATTATTTCAAAAAAAAAAATAATTTTTATTTTTGTTCAGAAATAAAAGGAATTCTAAGAGTCAATAAAGATATTCAAATAAATTCTGATATTGTAAAATTTTATTTAAACACTTCCTTTTATGACTCATTTGAAGAAACTTTTTATAAAGATATTTTACAAGTCGAACAAGGAACCTACATAATTTTTGATCTAAATAAAAAAAATTTTAATAAAAAAAGGTACTGGGATTTGAATGATGATAAAAACTTAAATAATTCATTTGAATTGTTTGACCAACATTTAACTAATAGTTTTTCAATTCAGCAAAGATCAGACACAAAAATTGGAGTAAATGTAAGTTCAGGAGTAGATTCAAATTTAATGATATCTTACTTAAATTTAATTAATAAAGGTCAGAACAACATATTAGCAAATAGCTATTATTTTTCAGATCCAGAATATGATTACAGAAAAGACTTAAATGATATGTCCCAAAATTATGGTTGGAAAATAAATTGTCATGAAATAAAAAGCCAAGATATTATAGAAAACTTTGAAGAAGTCTCAAATTTTCAAGATGAGCCTTTTCCAGGAATTGTGACTATCGCAAAACATATACTTATAAAGAAAAGCTATCCTTCAGATTGTAAGGTAATACTGGAAGGCCAAGGTGGAGATGAAGCTGCAGGTGGCTACAAATATATTTATCCTTTATATATTTTAGATTTGATTAAAAAATTTAAATTTTCCAAAGCTTTTAATGAAGTAAAAGATTTTAAAATTATTGAAAATATAGATAACAAAGAATTTTATTCTTATTTTATTAATTCTTTAAAAGGATATTTTTATGGTGGAGTTTCAGCAGATGGAACAAAATCTAATTCAGAAGGCTTATTTTTATTTAGTTCTTCAAAAAACCATCAAATGTATAAAATCATTCTTAAGAAAATTGCCCAAAACAAAAGCTTCTTAAAGAGAATCATTTATAGAGACATTTTTTATTGTAAATTGCCAAGAATATTAAGAAGTTGTGATAGAGCATCAATGGCATACAGTAAAGAACTTAGAGTTCCTCTTTTAGATCATAATATTGTTAATTTTTTATTTTCTATTGACAATAATAAAATGATTAACAAGGGTATTTTAAGAGATTACTATAGAAATTTTGCTTTAGAAAAATTTAAACACAATAAGTATATAAAACAAAAAAAATATTATGTTTCAGATCCTCAAACAAAATGGCTTAAAACGTCCCTTTTTAATTGGATGTACGATATATTGACATCTAAATCACTACACATTGAATCATTAATAAATAAAAAAAAATTAACTGATTATTTAAATAATTTTAAAAAAAATGATAGAATCAAAAATTCTAATTTAATTTGGCAACTAATTAGTCTTGAACACTTATTAAAGAAAAATAGGTTAACAACTTTTTAATTATAATTTACGATAAAAAATGAAAATAATAAAATATTCTAAAACATATAAAAATATATCAAAAATTCAAGAGGATTATATAAAAGAAAATTCCTTAAATTTAAAAACTGTTTTAAAAATAAATAAAAAGTATTCTTCACAAATAAAAAGAAAAAATTGTAAAAATTGCAATAAAAAAATTAACAAACCTTTTTTTTCAAATTTTAAAATTAAATACAGTATTTGTAAAACTTGTGGTCATTTAAATGGAGTTTACGAAAACACAAGAAAGTTTATTGATTGGGAATATTCAAGTTCAGCTGGATTATACTATGATAAACAATACTCAAAGAAATTTGATAATAGAGTTAAAAATATATATTTACCAAAAGTTAATTTTTTACAACAGGTTATAAAAAAAAAAATTAAATTAATCGATATAGGATCTGGGGGCGGACATTTTTTGAAAGCATTAGAGTATAAAAAAATTGAAGCAAAGGGTTATGAGGTTAGTAAATTTTTAGTGGATTTTGGAAACTCAAAGCTAAAAAAAAATAGCCTTATTAAAGTTTCTGTTCAGGAAGCCTACAGATTAATGCAGAGTGATAAAGAGTCTAACGTAGTATCTTTAATTGGCGTTATGGAGCATTTAGAAAAGCCTAATGATTTTATTAAATCATTTTTAAAATCTAGCGTTGAATATTTATATATAGCAGTACCGTTATTTTCTTTAACTGCTTTTTTGGAAAATGTATTTCCAAAAGTATACCCTAGACACTTATCTGGAGATCATACTCATTTGTACACGGTAGACTCTCTAAATTATTTAGCTAAAAAAAATAATTTAAAAATTGTTGGTGAATGGTGGTTTGGTGCAGATTTTCCAGATTTATATAGATCACTTATAGTCTCTTCAAAAATATTAGATAAAAAATTATATTTAAAACTTTTAAATAAAAATTTATTTGATGTAATAGACCAATTACAAAATGTATTAGATAAAAATAAAATTTGCTCTGAAGTTCATATGATTTTTAAAAAAAAATAACTATTTATGACAAATATTAACTTTTATAAAGTTTTAAATTCTAAGATAAAAAATAATGAGTGTTTAGTTGGTATTGTAGGTGTTGGCTATGTTGGAATACAACTGTTTATTAACTTCTGTAAAAAAAGAATTAACACAATTGGATTTGATAGGGATAAAGGCAAGATATCTAAGTTAAAGAGAGGAATTTCACCATTTTCCCACATAGAAGATAAAAAAATAAAACCATTAAAAAACTATGGATCTTACGCAAATGGTTTTAAAGATATTAAAAAATGTGATGTAATTATTATTTGTTTACCTACTCCTGTTAAAAAGACCACTCACCCTGATCTTTCAGTAGTTGAGAATTCTTTTAAAAAAATAAAAAAATTTCTCAAAAGAGGACAGTTGATAATATTAGAAAGCACTACATATCCCGGCACTACTAGAGAAAAAATTGCAAAAGAATTAAAAAAATTTGTAATTGGAAAAGACATTTTTCTTTCTTACTCTCCAGAAAGAGAAAATCCAGGCAGCAAAATGCCTTTTGAAAATGTAACAAAAGTTTCATCTGGGTTCTCTAGGTATTGCTCGGATTTAAGTAGGTCAGTTTATAAAAAAATTGTTAAAAAAGTTGTCATGGCTAATACCTTGGAAGAAGCAGAAATGACAAAACTTTTAGAAAATATTTATAGATCTGTAAACATAGGTTTAGTTAATGAACTTAAAATCATAAGTAAAGCAATGAACATCAATATAAATAATGTCATAAAACTTGCATCAACAAAGCCTTTTGGTTTTGAAACTTTCTTTCCTGGTCCAGGAATAGGGGGCCACTGTATCCCTATAGATCCTTATTATTTATACTGGCGAGCAAAACAATTCGGTCTAACAGCTAAATTTATTAAGTTAGCTGGAGACATAAATATTGAAACAACTTCATGGACAATTAAAAACATAATAAAAATTTTGAAAAAAAATAAAAAAAAAGGTAAGCAAAATATTTTAATACTCGGCGTAGCGTATAAAAAAAATATTGAAGATATAAGAGAGTCTGCAGGCGTTAAAATATTAATACAATTAAGAAAAAAGAAGTACAAAGTACATTTTGCCGATCCATATGTAAATTATAAAGATCTAGAGGTAAAAAAGATAATGGGAAAAACCAAACAAATTAAGTTGAATAAAAAAAACATTCAAAAATATGATTGTGTGATCTTAGTTACAGATCATGATAAATTTGATTACAGAGAAATAAGTAGATATTCAAAAATACTCGTAGACACTCGTAATAAACTAAATAGAAAAGAAAATTTTTTT
>QCGX01000018.1 GCA_003278125.1 Pelagibacteraceae bacterium AG-390-C22
AAAGATTTATTAGTTATTAAGCAAAAGAATAACATTGATAACAGAGGATCTTTGAGAGAGATCTATAATAAAAAATTATTGAATAAAAAATTTATTTTTGAATACTGCACAACGTCTAAAAAAAATATTTTGAGAGGTTTCCATTTTCAAAGTAAATTTCAACAAGCTAAATATGTGAATGTTTTAAAAGGTAAAATATTAGACGTTGTAATAGACTTAAGAAAAAGATCTAAAACATTCGGAAAGACTTTTAAAATTATTTTATCTAAAGAAAATGCCATCAGCCTTTTTATTCCGAGGGGATTTGCCCACGCTTATTATAGTTTTGAAGAAGAAAATATCATTTATTATAAGTTAGATAACTTTTATAAACCTAAATATGAGCATGGAATTATTCATAATGATAAAAAAATCAAAATTAAATGGCCTAAACGTAAAATGATCGTTTCTAAAAAAGATAAAAAATTAAAATCTTTTCAAAATTTTTGTGAGACATTTGGGAGTCTCTAGTTTTTATAAAAATCTGATACATCTTTAAAGATTATTGGCATCAACTTAAATTTTGTATATTTTTTAAACCAGTAGGACATATACCTTTCAGCAAGAAATCCATAAATTCTTTTCAAACCAAAGCCTTTTAATTCAAATCCAAACTCTTTTTCACATCTTTCAAGCCAAGGGAAAATAGAGTCGTAATAAAGTTGAAGATGTTCTTTAGATTTGCAAATAAACATATTGTGTGGATTAAATGATACGGAATCTTCCATAAAATTTGAAAAATCTTTTTTTTCAGAATTGTCTAGCAAATTTATAGCTTTTGATAAATTTCCTGAGCCGTGCATCATGTCAAAATGAAATCTTAAATTTCTCTTTTTTTTATCTAAAAACAACATTGGATTTTTAATCATTGTTTTAAAATTATGCTTAAGAAATTTAGAAAGTTTAAATTGATTTACAAATAACGGTTCACCTAAAATGCTCTCATAATTTTCATAATTGTCTGGAATTTTTTTAAGGAGAGAGTTTGAAAACTTATCAAAATCTATTAAATTTACTTCTTTACTATTAATAGCCCAAAATTTTCTGTATTGACAAAATCCAATCCATCTATTTCCTAAATTTTTCATATTATTTTTCCAAATCCAGTAGTGAAATGTATATTCTCCATAATGAGGATTTTTTTTACTTATATTTAGACTAGTATTGTCTCTAATAAATTCTTTGGATTTGATGTTGTTGCCAAGGCCGACAGGCAAATATCCAATCTTTTTAATTCCCTCTAAATGATCTTCGTTAATTGTTAAGCAGTACATATTTAAATTTTGCATATTAATTTTGTATAATTGTTTTTAGTTGCTCATAAGTAACGGGATTCATAAAATCCTTATGTTGTTTGTAGTATTCTGAATATTTTAGATTTTTAAAATCCTTGTTTTTTATATCTAATATTTTGCTGTTTTTTCTTTTTAAAATTATTCCTAAACCATGATCAGCTATACACGTAAATGTCTCAATATTGATGTAAGTTCTTGCTTCAACAATAGCTTTCCAAACATCGCCATTCCAGTGACCATATATTCTAGGAACAATCTGATTCCAGATTTTTTTAGGTAAACAATCGTGTATCAATATTATTCCATTGTCTTGAATGCTCTGAATTGCATTATTTATATCTTTTATAGTTTGTTCATAAGTATGGAGTCCATCTAAAAAAATTATATCGAATTTATCTTTATTATTTTTAAAAAAATTATCACTTGTCATTCTATGCGTTCCTCCACTTTTAGGATCAACGCCTATTTTATTTTTAATATTTATTTGAGAAAAATTTTCGTCTTGATCACAGCCTATTTCTAGATAATTACTGAATTTTTTTAAATTGATAATTTCTTGAATAATATGAGCACGAGAAGGACACTTACTCCAATCGTAGGGTAGCCTTTTAAAAAATTTTTCTCCATAAAAATAATATAAAATTCTTTTAAACAAAAATTGGTATTTTAATTTCATGAGCTCGTTTACATTTTTCTTTGGTAGCGAGGGGCGGATTCGAACCGCCGACCCCAGGCTTATGAGTCCTGTGCGGTGAACACTACCCTTCACTTCTTAACGTTATACAATACTTTTTTTGCAACCTGAAACCATATTTTGCTTCTGAGTGAGTCCAATTTGTGACCAGAATATTGTATGATTTTTCATGAGAAAAATTTTTGAGATTAATAATTTTGAGACTAATGTTCATGTTTATAGAACAAAACTCATTTTTGGTGATGCTCATCACTTAATTGAAAAAATGAAAACTGATGATGCATACTTTAATCACTTTTATGATGACGACAAAGAAGAATATATAAATTCAATTGATAAACTAAGCCCATTAAAAACATACGAGTTTATATCATTTCCTAGCTCGGGTGGATGTTGGACGCCTATTTATTCTTCACAAGCAAAAGATAAAAACGTTGATGCTTTTTTCATCGAGACAGCTGCAACGGAAATTGATTCTACCCCTGCTAATTCAAAATTAAAAGGATCAAAAGAACATTTAAAATTGATTAATGAAATGATTGCGAATTCTATCCCACAAAAGTCTGTTATGCCAACAGATAAACCGTTTGGTGAGGCTGACTGGAACTCGGGATTAGAATTATTAATTGAGTCGGGAAAAATTTTATTTATGGAGGCAAATCAAGAGGTTAAATTTACTCCAAAAGAAAAAGAATATAAAATTGATTATAAACAAAAAACAGACAAAATTTTTGAAGAGCTTTACAATATAACTTGGAAACCAAAATTTAAATTCATAAACTTCGGAACACCTGAAGACTCCTATACCAACGATTTTCACGCAGATTATGTATCTGCTTCAGAGCAAGCACCAAGAGTTTCTACTCATTATTTATTTAAAGTTTTTGCTAAACATAAAGACTTTGATTGGTTTAATAATTATTTTTGGACTTATTATTTTGATGGAACAAGAGACGAAAAGACAAAAAAATTATGCAAGGATTGGGTTAAAGACTATATAGACAGTTATGGTTACGTTTTGGGATACTATATTGCTAATGTTAAAATGCTAGATGATTAGATTTTATTTTTTCATAAAAAGTTTATTTGATACTAAATTTATGAAATGGGTAGCTAATGATGGATTTTTTAATTATCCACTTTATTTTATTTTTGCTTGTTTGCCTGCAGCGATGATAATTTATTTCAACAGTTTATATAATGATTATGATGTCGTTAAAGCAATATTATTTGGTTTAATTTTTGTAGCAACATTTGTTAACATTTTTAAAAAATACTTTAATTACTTTGTTTTTTTCAATTTCTTTTTTTGGACAATTTTTTATATTTTTACGACTTTATTCTTAAGATGAGTGTGTCAGATTTGTGCCGAAAAATATAATTCAAGTTGTATTAAAATTTAATAGCCTTGATTTTATTGGTAGCGAGGGGCGGATTCGAACCGCCGACCCCAGGCTTATGAGTCCTGTGCTCTAACCAACTGAGCTACCTCGCCTTTTAACTCTTTGTATTTGTTTTTTTTTTAATATTCAATCTTTATAGTAAATAAATTTTGACTCAAAAAGACGATAATAATTAATATAAATTTTATGTCTAAGATATTGGTAATGCATTATCATAAAGCTCAAAAAATTAATACCGTAATCAAAAAACGATAATTTTATATCAAGGTTCTCCTTCAAAAAAACTTTATTAAATAACTTCATTACTTTTGTAGGAGAACAGTCTAAATATTTATTATTTTTATTTAATTTTATCGAGTATTTTTTATTAAAATTAATAAATATATTTGATAGCTCTTTTCTAGAAGCGTACTCTATAAAATTTCTTTTTGATAAATTATACGCATGACATTTATGTCTATTAAATTTATATGAGATAATTTTTTTTCCTTGAATAGAAAACTCGCCGCAGGCTAAACCAAATGACTCGCCCAAGCTTCTTCCATATATCATAGCATCACAAGTATTAATAAATTTCTTCTTATAAACTTCATCAAAACTACCTTTTAAAAATATAATTCTAGGGTGATTACAAAATTTTTGTATATTTAAAAATAAAAAACATATATCTTTTCTTTTTTTGACGGTTTCTAAAAGAGTTTGATGCACAAATTTTAGATCAAAACTACTCTCTCCTCCGTGACAACCAAAAACGATTTGGTTTTTTTTAATTTTCAGCTTTTTTTTTAAATTATCTTTTGTTTTGTGAAGTTTAACAATATAAGGAACAAATGGTATTTTTGTATTTGTAAATTTTTTACTTAGCCACTCAGACACACAAATATATTTGTGCCCATGTAACTCTTTTAAATTTTGTGGATATAAATAATGAATTAAAGTTTTAATCTTATTTGATACATTACGATCCTTTTGCCCACCTTTTTGAACATATATATAATCTAAATTTAATTTTTTTCCATAATAATCCATTTCTTTAAAACCATTCACTCCAATTACTTTAAACTTTTTCTTAAATTTAGATATGACTTCTTTTTTATGAAATTTTTCCTCTTTATTATAAAAAATTAAAGATTTATTTTTCAACAATCGTTCATTATAATATGCGTATTGATATGAAGAGTTTGATACACCTCTAAAGTTCATCTCACCTATAAAAAACCCAATATTCATTTTTTGATGAATTAAAATACTTAAATAAATCAATATGCACAACCATCAATAGATAAGTAATAGTGCCAAATTAAAATATAATTATATGATAAATGAAATTTATAATTTTATAAACTGAGTATGATTCCAAACACTGTTGCTGCTGAAACAGCTGCAACTGATAAAGCTATATTGCTATTTCTTTCTTTTTTTTTTTCTTGATTTAACCTGTTAACTAAGTTTGTAACGTTAACTTTTCCTCTTTGAAGGTTTTCATCAGGCGCAATGTGCTCTTTAAATTTCACTTCTGAACTCATAATTAAGTTAATTTGAGCATACATAAAATTAATTTAATATACTTGGGGAGTACAGAATGGGTTTTAACTAATAAAAAACCCCAAAATGGGGTGTTTTTAATTTATTCTGATAGAGCTTTCTCGGGTGGAGTGTAATCAAATTTAAATGCTTCTGCTACGCCTTTAAAAGTAATTTTTCCTTTATAAACGTTTAATCCAGCTAAATAATTCTTATTTTCTTGTAAAGTTTTTTTATAACCTTGATCTGCTAATTTAATTAACAACGGTAAAGTAGCTTTGTTCAAAGCCATTGTAGAAGTTCTTGGAACACCTCCAGGCATATTAGCCACACAATAATGTACTACTTCGTCTACTAAATAAGTTGGATTTGCATGAGTTGTTGGTTTGCTAGTCTCAACACATCCTCCTTGATCAATTGCAACATCTACAACTACAGATCCTCTTTTCATATTTTTTATCATTTCTTTTGTAACTAATTTGGGAGCCTCAGCGCCAGGTATTAAAACACCTCCTATTAAAAGATCACATTCTGATACTAATTTTTTGATATTAGTATTATCACTTTCTGTTGGTATAATTTTATCACCGAACATTTCATGCAGTTGTTTCAGTCTTTCTTTTGATTTATCTACTACATAAACTTTTCCTCTCATGCCAGTTGCTATAATTGCTGCATTTTCTCCTACAACCCCTCCGCCTAAGATTACAACGTTAGCTGGTTCAACTCCTGGCGCTCCCCCTAACAATAAACCTCTGCCTTTTTGATTTTTTTCAAGTGAATGAGCTCCTGCTTGTATTGACATTCTTCCAGCTACAGCACTCATTGGTGCCAATAAAGGTAAACGACCATTATCATCTGTTACAGTTTCGTAAGCGATGCAGATAGCTTTTGTTTTTATCAATCCTTCTGTAAGTTGTCTAGCTGCAGCCAAATGAAGATAGGTGTAAATTATTTGATTTTCTCTAATCATCTTTACCTCATTTGCTTGAGGTTCTTTAACTTTCACTATTATTTCAGACTTTTTAAAAATTTCTTCAGGTGTTTTAATAATTTTTGCACCAGCATTTTCATAATCTTCATTGCTAAAGCCTGCTTCGAAACCACCATCATGCTGGATTAAAACTTCGTGTCCTTTATCAGTTAATGTCTTAACACTTTCAGGAGTTAAACCAATTCTATGCTCTTGAAGCTTAATCTCTTTTGGAACTCCAATAATCATTTATGACTTTGCGTAATTTGAGATACCTGTTCTTAATTTTTCTATAATTTCATCAATATGTTTTTTTTCACATATAAACTGGGGTGCTATAATTAAATTATCGCCTGTATTTTTAAAATTTACACCTGCATCGTAACAATGTTTAAATACCTGATATCCTGCTTTTCCAGGTTTATCTTTCATTTTTATTTCGATTCCACCCATCATTCCATATCCTCGAATACTAACTATTTCCTTTAAATCTTTTAAAGATTGAAGGCCGTCTTGAAGATAAGGTGACATTTCTTTAGCTCTTTTAAAAATATCTTCTTTATCAAAAATATCTTGTACTGCTAATGCAGCTGCAACTGCTACCGGAATACCAGAATAAGTATATCCATGAAATAATTCTGGCGTTCCTTCAGGAGCAGAAGATCCGTCTAACACTGCATCGTATATTTCTTCTTTTACTGCAACCACTCCCATTGGCACTACTCCATTGGTTGTGGCTTTTGCCATAGTCATAATATCAGGTTTAACGTTCCATTCTTGTGCAGCAAAGGCTGATCCGGTTCTACCCCATCCAGTAATAACTTCATCAAAAATTAAAAGTATTCCATGTTTATCGCAGATCTCTCTTAATCTTTTTAAATAACCTTTTGGAGGCACTAAAGTCCCTGTTGATCCAGCTATTGGTTCAACAATGCATGCTGCAATATTTTCACCTCCAAAATTCATTGCTATTCTCTCTAAATCTTCCGCCATTTCTACGCCGGTCTCTGGTTGTCCTTTTACAAATTTATGTTCTGGTAAATGTGTGTGTCTCATATGTTGAACGCCAGGCATTAAAACACTTGCAAAAGTTTTTACATTATTAATCATTCCACCAACAGTAGTAGCTCCTATATTCATGCCGTGGTATCCTCTTTCACGGCCTACAAATCTAAATCTTTTAGAATCACCTTTTGCCCTATGATAAGCAATTGATATTTTTATTGCAGTTTCTACAGCTGTAGATCCACAAATTGTATAAAATATTCTATTAATGCCTTCTGGAGTTTTCTTAGCTATTCTTGTAGCTAACTCAAATGACCCTCCATAACCTTGATTAAAAGGTTGGCAATAGTCTAGTTTATCGAGTTGCTTAGAAACTGCTTCAGTAATTTCTTTTCTTCCATGACCTAAGGGGTTGCAAAATAATCCTGAGCTAGCATCGATCATTTTTTTTCCTTCATGATTAGTTAAATAAACTCCTTTTGCATCGACTATAAGTCTAGGATTTTTTTTAAAACTTTTGTTGTCTGTAAATGGCATCCAATGCTCATTTAAAGAGTTTGGTATATTTGTTCGGTTGGATGAGCTCATAATTAAATTAGTAGACATTTGTTAAATTAAATCAAGAATTATTGTATACAACCACTGATTGAACCTAAAAAGAACACTATCTATCTGATAATAGACGGGGGTTAAAAAGTAGGTATGGATAAAAAAGCAAGCTAACTATTTACTTAACTAAATTTTTAATTTTTAATCGTATTAATTAACAAACCATATGGGAGAACTATGAAAAAAATAATAAGCACAGTTCTTGGGATATTATTTGCGTTTTCTTTAAACGCTTCAGTAGCTAATGCAGCTGCTAAAGAAGTTAGAGTGGCGTACTTTTTGGAGTGGCCATCTCCAAATCTTGAGGACATGAATAAAAAAGCATACGCTAAAGCATTAGGTGTGCCAGTTAAGTGGACTAATTTTACAAACGGTGTTGCGATGACAGATGCTATGTTAGCAGGAGATATAGATATTTCTTACTCACAAGGTTTAATGCCATACATAAATGCTGTTAAAGCTAAAGCGCCTATTAGTTTAGTAGATGTTGCTATGGAATACGGTATGGGAGGAACAACATGTGTTACTTCTAATAAATCTGGTATCACTAAAGCTAATGCTTCTGAGCTTGAAGGTAAAAAAGTTGCAGTTCCTTTAGGAACTATGGCTGAATATGTCTTCACTGAAAGTATGAAAATTGTTGGAGCAGACAGAAAAAAAATGAACATTATTGCAATGGACCCTGAAGAAGGTGCAGCTGCTTTAGTTAGTGGCGATGTTGTAATGGCATGTTTATTTGGAGGTAACTCTATCAAATCTGCTACATCTGTAGGAACTAGACTTTTAACAGTTGATGAAGCTCGTGCTGGCGGTATTATGGGAATAGATATCGTGTCAGTTACAAATAAATTTATGAAAGAAAACCCAGGAATGGTTAAATCTTTCGTAGAATTAACGCACGAAGCTAATGCAAGATTTAGAGCTGGTAAAAGTGATTTAAAAGCTATGTCAAAAGAGTCAGAAATGAAAGTTGCTGACATGAATGATACTTTAAGTGGCTTTAAATTCTTAACGCCAAAAGAAACTAAAAAATCTATGAAGAGTGGAAATCTTTCAAAATTTTTGAAAGGATTTGATACTCCAAAAGGTACAGTAACTACTAAGTTTTTACCGTAGTTCTTGTATAATAAAATTATAGGCGCCAATTATATTAATTGGTGCCTATTTTTTTAATTAAGGATAAAATATAGTTATTTTATGAGCGATCTAATTTCAAAAAATCTAAATATGATTTTTAAAACTCCAAAAGGAGAAACAGTACACGCTTTAAAAGATTTAAACTTTACAATAAAAAAAGGTCAACTACTCACTGTTCTAGGTCCTTCAGGTTGTGGAAAAACAACTTTATTAAATATTGCAGCTGGATTTATTCGACCAACTTCAGGAACAATTATTCTTGGAGAAAAAGAAATTAATGGCCCTGGTGTAGACAGAGGAATGGTATTTCAACAAGGGGCTTTGTTTGAATGGTTAACTGTTGCCGAAAACGTAAATTTTGGATTAAGAATGAAAGATAAGGATCCAATTGAAACTCAAAAAAAAGTAAATGAGTGGTTGGATATAGTTGGATTACAAGGTTTTGGGAATACCCCTACTTACCAATTATCTGGGGGTATGCAGCAAAGAGTTGCTCTAGCGAGATGTTTAATAAATGACCCCGACTTAATACTAATGGATGAACCTTTGGGTGCGCTTGATGCATTAACAAGAGAAAAAATGCAATCTTTAGTTCTTAAGATTTGGAAAGAAACTGGAAAAACAATAATACTAATAACTCACTCGGTTGAAGAAGCATTGTTACTTGGAGAAAAAGTTTACGTAATGGCGCCTAGACCTGGAAGGATCCATAAAGAGTATAAATTACCTTTCGCGGCCATGGGACTTAAAGAGGATTTAAGAGAAATCAAAAATAACAGCGAATTCGTATCTAAAAGAGAAGAAATACTTTCAATGATTTGGAATATGGAAGAAGAAATTATGGGTAAAGAAATTTAAATGATTACAGGATTTCTAACATTTTTATTTTTCTTCGCTATTGTAGGATCTATTCTATATGGAAGAAAATTAATAAAAACAGAAAAAGTAGATGCTGTTTTTGGAAATCCAGAAAGATCGAAAGGTGGAGTTCATTGGGTAATTGTAGGTAGTAGTTTTTTGTTGTTAGTTTGGCTTTATTATTCATGGGATATAGCTAAATCTTTCTTTCCAAAATCTGCTAACGAACTTTGCCAGGTCGGAAAAGTAAATGAGTCCCTTCTTTCGCTTAAATACCTTTTTCCAATCCATGAACGTCAACTTAAAAGTACGTCTGTTATTGAAACTGAAACTGAAAATTTAGATAATACAATCTTAGAGATAAAAAAATCTGAAAAAGTAAACAACCAAGATAAAGAAAAATTAATTAATTTTGTTACAAAAACAAAAAGCACAATTCCATTGCTCACTAATGAAAAACTTTTAGATAATGAAACAAAAGAACAAATTAGAATAGTAACAGAGAAAATTAATGTTTTAGCAAAAGATTTTGCAAGAATAGATTACCCCAATGAAAGCCCAGAAGATAAGATAAAAAGAATAAAAGCCTCC
>QCGX01000019.1 GCA_003278125.1 Pelagibacteraceae bacterium AG-390-C22
GTGTGTAATTCTAACTGCGCTATCCGTGGTATTTACTGATTGTCCTCCAGGACCACCTGCTCTAAAGACATCTATTCTTAAATCTGATTCTTTAATTTGTACATCAACATCTTCTGCCTCCGGCAATACTGCAATTGTTGCTGCAGAGGTGTGGACTCGCCCTTGTGTTTCCGTTTCAGGAATTCTCTGTACCCGATGAACTCCTGACTCATATTTTAAGTAAGAATAAATATCGTTTCCACTAACAGAAAATATAACTTCTTTGAAGCCTCCAGCCTCACTTTTGGAAATACTAATAATTTCTAATTTCCATTTTTTTTTTGAACATACTTTTTCGTACATTTTAAATAAATCTGAACAAAAAAGAGAAGCCTCCAAGCCACCCGTTCCTGCTCTAATTTCAACTATTGCATTTTTATCGTCATCTTCATCTTTAGGAAGTAAAAATATTTTCAATTTATTTTCGTAATCTTCTTTTTTAACTTTTAACTCCTCCAAATCTTTCTCCGCCATCTCAATCATTTCTGAGTCACTATTTTGATCTTTAATTATCTGCTCCAAGTCATTTTTTTCACTTTCAAACCTCACAAACTCTCTGGCATATGAAATAATGTTTCCTAGACTAGAATATTCTTTAGATTTTTTCGCAAATAACTTTGTGTCAATTTTACCTGATGATAGTTCTTTTTCTAAATCATCATGCTTTGCAATAATATCTTGCACTTTATCTATAGGTATCATTATTTAATTAGTTTTTTCTTTAACTTTCTCTTCAACTAGCTGGACGACTTTATCTATTATCTCAGTGCTAGCTACTTTAGTATGTGGTATACCTGATAAATATAAAAGATTGTTATCTTGACCTCCGCCTGTTAAACCAATCTCGGTTTGTGCAGCCTCACCAGGGCCATTAACTACACATCCTATTATAGATAAGGTTATTGGTTTTTTTACATGAGATAATTTTTTTTCTAACTCTTTTACCGTCTCAATCACTGGAAAAGCTTGACGAGCACAAGATGGACAAGAAATAATATTTACTCCTCTTGATCTAATTCCTAATGATTTTAAAATTTCGTAGCCTGATTTTATTTCATCTACAGGGTCAGAGGAAAGGGAAACTCTTATCGTATCTCCTATACCGTCCATAAGTAATTGACCAATTCCAATTGAGGATCTTATGCTACCAGTAATAAGCCCCCCGGCTTCAGTGATTCCTAGATGCAAGGGATAATTGCATTCTTTTGATAATTTTCTATAAGCTTTGACTGTTAAAAAAACATCCGATGATTTAACGCTAATTTTAAAATTAAAGAAATCATTATCTTCTAATAGTTTTACATTATACATTGCACTCTCTACAAGTGCGTCTGGACAGGGCTCTTTGTATTTTTCTAGTAAAGCTTTATCTAATGAACCTGCATTTACTCCAATTCTTATAGAACAATTATGATCTTTGGCAGCTTGAACTACCTCTAAAATTCTATCTTTAGATCCAATATTCCCTGGATTAATTCTTAAACAACTCGCGCCCATTTTTGCTGCCTCGATAGCTCTTTTATAATGAAAATGTATGTCTGCTACGATTGGAACTTTAACTTCTTTAACTATATCTTTAAGAGCTGTTGTTGAATCCTCGTCAGGACAAGATACTCTAACTATATCGGCCCCAACCTCTTCTAATGAGTGAATTTGCTTTATAGTTGCTTTTACGTCTGTTGTAAGTGTATTAGTCATCGATTGAACACTGATTTTAGAGTCTCCTCCTACAGAAATATTGCCAACTTTAATTTCTTTTGTTTTTTTTCTATTTATTATTCTATGTGGTCTAACTTCCATTTTAATCTAAATCAAAAACTGTATGTAACTTTTTAATAGCTTTTAATGTATCATCTTCACTAATAATTACTGACAACTTAATTTCAGAGGTTGAAATAGCTAGAATATTAATTTTTTCGTCAGCCAAACTTCGAAACATCCTATAAGTTATACCTGGAGTAGAAACCATGCCCGCACCTACAATTGAAATTTTAGAAACCTTATCATTATGATTCAAGCTTTCATATTGAATTGTTTTATTGCTTTTTAATATCTCAATAGTTTTTAAAAGATCTTCTCTTTTAATTGTAAAAGTTATATCAGTTGTCTTTTGGTCTGAAGAAATATTTTGTATTACCATATCAACGTTTATTTGATTTTTGCTTAATGGTTCAAATATATTCGCTGCAACACCAGGTTTGTCTTGCACCCCCACCAAAGTAATTTTGGCGTCGTCCTTAGAATAAGCTACACCTGTAACACTTTTAGTATAATCTATACTGTCTTGATCAAAAATTTTTGTCCCTTGTCTAGCTGTAAATGTGGATTTTACTTCAAGTGGAATGTTATACATCATGGCAGTTTGTACGGCTGAAGACTGCATAACTTTTGCTCCTAGAGATGATAACTCAAGCATTTCATCATAAGATATTTTATCAATTTTCTTTGCCACAGGAATTTTATTAGGATCTGTAGAATAAACACCATCAACATCAGTATATATCTCACATAAATCAGCATCAAATATTTTAGCAATCGCAACAGCAGTAGCGTCTGAACCTCCTCTTCCAATAGTAGTTATATCACCAACTTTTGATATTCCTTGAAATCCAGGAATTATTGCTACTCCTTTTTCTGATAAAAATTTATTTATACTTGAAGTGCTCATATTTATAATTCTGGCATTTGAATTTTCTCCTTCTGTCAAAATTGGTATTTGCCAATTAAGCCAAGACTTAGAGTTAATACCAAACTTAATTAGAGCTCCAGCTAACAAAGCGCTTGTTACCTGTTCTCCTGAAGCCAAAAGTACATCTAATTCTCTTTTATCAAAATCTTCAGAGATAGTCTTAGATTGTTTTAAGAGTTCATTTGTTTTACCAGACATTGCAGAAACTACAGCTATTACTTCATTACCTGCGTCATTTTCTTTTTTTATAATTTTTGCCACATGTAGAATCCTCTCTATTGTTCCTACAGAAGTGCCACCAAATTTTAATACTTTTTTTGCCATTATTAGATTTTAATATAATATAAACAGTATTTAATTAATTATAATTAATACATTAAGGATAAATGACTACAATAAATAAAGAGGAAATTCAAAAGTTTTCAAAATTAGCAGATGAATGGTGGGACGTAAATGGTAAATTTAAACCTTTACATATGTTTAATCCTATCAGAATTGAATATATTTTAGACGAAATTACAAAACATTTTAAATTAAACAGAAAAACAAAATTGCCGCTTAAAAATTTAGAGATTCTTGATATTGGGTGTGGAGGAGGGTTAATAAGCGAGCCTATGGCCCGCTTAGGTGGAAATGTAACTGGTATAGATGCTGCAGAAAAAAATATTAAAATAGCTTCTCTTCATAGTAAAGAAAGTAATTTAAAAATTAGATATTTAGAAAATTCACCAGAGCAATTAAAAGAAAAAGAAAAATTTGATATAATATTAAATCTTGAAATTGTTGAACATGTTGAAAATTTAGATCTATATCTTCAATCTTGTTATGATTTGTTAAAAGGAAACGGGTTAATGTTCACAGCAACAATTAATAGAACCCTAATATCTTATATTAAAGCAATTATAGGGGCTGAGTATGTATTAAGATGGCTTCCCATAGGAACTCATGATTGGAATAGATTTGTTAAACCAGAAGAATTACAAAAAAAACTAACCGATAAAAAATTTACAACAAATAACATTAAAGGACTAGAATTCAATCCTATTTTTAACAAATGGAAACAATCTGATAATCTTTCCGTAAACTATATTATATGTAGTTCAAAAAATTAATTGTCTTTATCAACCCAAGGCACACTTAGTAAATCTATTCCCTCTTCTGCCAACTCTTCTCTTTCCTCGGGTGTAGCTGTGCCATAAATGCTTTTTTTAGTTCTTTTGTCATAGTAAACTTCTCTTACTTTTTGACTAAGTTTATCTCCAACAAATTCAAAGTTTTTCTCTATATGTTCACGAATTTTTAATAGCTGCTTCTTTTCATTTGATAGCTTTTTATCTAAAAGATTTAAACTATTCTCTTGTTTTAGTTGTTTTCCAGAAACCATTGGAGCCATAATCGATTTTCTAATCTTATTTGAAGAGCAGTAGATACATTCAAGCAATTTCTTTTTATTTAATTTATCAAACTCATTAGAATCTGAAAACCAGCTTTCAAATTCATGGTTATTTTCACATTTTAAATTATATTTTATCATCTAGTTTTAAGTTTTATCTTTTCAATTTCTATAGTCAGCATTTATATCTATGTAGTCATGTGTAAAATCGCATGTAAAACATTCAAAGGCATCACTGCCTAACTTCAAATTTACTTCTATATTAATTGAATCCCATTTCATATATTCTTTTAATTTTTCTTCATTATAATTATCAGAAATTTTTCCATTTTCAGCAACAACAAAGTCGCCCAATTTAATTTTTAATTTCTTAGAATCAATCATTTCTCCAGATTTACCGATCCCCATAATAATTCTTCCCCAATTTGGATCTTCTCCTGCTACAGCTGTTTTTATCAACGGAGAATTTGCAATTGAAAAAGCAATACTTTTTGCGCTGCCTAGTGACTTAGCATTGATAACTTTTACAGTTAAAAATTTTTTTGCTCCTTCGCCGTCAACTACAATTTGTTTTGCTAGATTTAAGCATAATTTTTTTAATGAAAATTCAAATTTTTGGATAACTTTATCATTCAAAGAGAGATTTTGACCTATTTTAATAGCTCTAGTTGAAAAAATAGAAACCATATCATTTGTTGATTGGTCGCTATCAACAGTTATTGCGTTGAATGAATTAGCAACAGCTTTTTTTAAAAGTGATTTTAATAAATTTGAATTTATATCTGCATTAGTAAAAATAAATGACAGCATCGTAGCAAGATTTGGAGCAATCATTCCAGAGCCTTTTGCGACACCGCATATCTTGATTAACTCATCCCCAACTATAATTTCTTCATAGGCTACCTTTGGTCTTGTATCAGTTGTCATCATGCCAGAAGCAACTTTTAACCAAAATAATTTATTATGTTCGTTCTTAAGTTTTTCTACTAAATCAGGTAAGGCATCTTTTATTTTATCGACTGGAAACTGTTCGCCTATAACTCCAGTTGAGGCAAAAATTAAATCTTTAGTTCTTACAGTCTCAGAAGTGCCTTTTTCAGATTTGGATTCTTTCAAAGTCAAAATTCTAGATAAATTTTTCGCTATAATATCTAAACTTTCTTTTCCTTGTTTTCCTGTAAAAGTATTTGCATTTTTTGTATTAACCATAAGACCTTTAATTGATTTCTTATGAGAGCTATTATTCCAAACTATTGTCTCTGAAATTATACTGTTTGTTGTAGTTACTGATGCATAATTAGCACCCTTGCTAAAATAAAATAATGATAAGTCATCTCTTCCATTGCCATACAGATCTGCAGATATGCATGACATTTCTAATCCCTCTATTTGTTTAAGGTTTTGAAACTCCCCCATTTTTGACAATTTATTTTTGTTGTTTAAGAAGTTTTTTAAATTTATCGTCATAATTAGTATTTAATTTAGATTATAAATACATATATAGAAGTATAATGAATGTATTTACAAGAACATTTAGTAAAATATTTAAAAGCTCTAATCAACAAGAATTAGAAAAAACAAAGAATTTAATCTCTGCTATTAACAGCAAAGAGAGTTCGATTCAATCTCTGTCTGATGGTGAATTTAAAGAAAAAACATTAAACCTAAAACGATCAGTAAAAGAAGGCATTTCCCTCAATAGTATTATTCCTGAGAGCTTTGCTTTAGTTAGAGAAGCTGCAAAGAGAACATTGGGAGAAAGACACTATGATGTTCAATTAGCTGGCGGGATAATTCTACACGAAGGTAAAATTGCTGAGATGAAAACTGGAGAAGGTAAAACTCTAGTTTCTACACTTCCGGCTTATCTTAATTCATTAACAGGTAAAGGAGTTCATATAGTTACTGTAAATGATTATTTGGCAAAAAGAGACTCGGAATGGATGGGTAAAGTTTTTAATTTTTTGGGCACTTCTACTGGATGTATAACAAATGATCTGGACGACATTGAGAGAAAAGAAAATTATAAATCCGATATAACCTATGCAACAAATAATGAACTTGGGTTTGACTATCTAAGAGATAATATGAAGTATGAGCTTGCTGAAATGGTTCAGCGAGACCATAATTATTGTATAGTAGATGAAGTTGATAGTATTTTAATTGACGAATCAAGAACGCCGTTAATCATTTCAGGAAAATTGGAAGATAAAACTAATCTCTATCCAATATCTAATGAATTTATAAAACATTTGCAAAAAAATGATTTTGAACTAGATGAAAAGAATAAAAATGCAATTTTAACAGACCAAGGAATAGATAAAATTGAAAAATTATCTATTCAAAAAAGAATTCTCAAAAATAATAATTTTTATGACCCAGAAAATTTAAGTCTCGTTCACCATGTAAATCAAGCTCTTAAAGCTAATCTCCTTTTTAAAAAAGATACAGACTATATTGTTAGAGATGGAAAAGTACAAATTATTGATGAATTCACTGGTAGAGTTTTAGATGGTAGAAGATTCTCTGATGGATTACACCAAGCATTAGAAGCTAAAGAGAATGTACAAATTGAAGAAGAAAACCAAACATTAGCTTCGATTACTTATCAAAATTATTTCAGATTATATAAAAAATTATCAGGCATGACTGGTACTGCTATCACAGAAGCTGAAGAATTTTTTGATATTTATAAACTGAATGTCGTTTCCATACCTACAAACAAAAAAATGCAAAGAAAAGATTTTAATGACCAAATATTTAGAACTGAACCAGAAAAATATAATGCTATTACCAATAAAATTATTGAATGTAATAATAAAGGGCAACCAGTTTTAGTTGGCACAACAAGCATTGAAAAGTCAGAAAAAATTTCTGATTTTTTAAATAAAAAGAAAATTAAGCATAATGTTCTTAATGCAAAACAACATGAAAAAGAGGCTAAAATAATAGCAGAAGCTGGAAAAATTAACGCAGTAACTATTGCAACAAATATGGCTGGACGTGGAACAGATATAAAATTGGGAGGCAATAAAGATTTTGTTGAAGATGGAAAAATAAATGACTTCGAACAAATTAAAAAAGATGAGTCTAAAGTTAAAGAGCTTGGAGGATTATTTATTATAGGCACAGAAAGACATGAGAGCAGAAGAATTGATAACCAACTAAGAGGTAGAGCAGGAAGACAAGGGGATTTCGGAAGTTCAATCTTTTTTATAAGCCTTCAAGATGAATTAATGAGGATTTTCGGAGGAGACTCTATTGATGGAATGCTAAAAAAACTTGGGCTTAAAGAAAATGAGTCTATCGATCATCCTTGGATTAATAAAGCCATGGAAAGAGCTCAAAAGAAGGTTGAGTCCAGAAATTTCGATATCAGAAAGACTTTAATCAAATTTGACGATGTGATGAATGATCAAAGACAAGTAATATTTTCCCAAAGATTAAAAATCTTAAAAAATAAAAACATTGAAGAAATATTAGAAGATTTTTTAAATGAAATAACAAAAAACTTAGAAAAAGCAAGAAATATTTATAAAAAATCAAATGA
>QCGX01000020.1 GCA_003278125.1 Pelagibacteraceae bacterium AG-390-C22
ATTAAAAACTTTCATTTAATTTATTTCTTTCCATTGAGAATTAAAATTGGCCCATTTCTTTTAACTTCAAAATTATTAAGTCCAATTTTTTTGCCAATTTTTTTAAGTTCATTTAAGCTTAATGGTTTGTCATACTTGGCGCCTAATGCATCGAAGGTGTCCATAATTGCCCATTCTATTAATTTTTTTTTATCTTGGGGAACATTTTTTATATCAGTGTAGTTAACACATGGTATTGGTATAAGAAACCTAATAAATTTACTAATTATTGAGGGAAATTTTTTTTTGATAAAAGTATCTATATTAAAGTAATAAGGAATATAAAAATTAACAATTTTAAACAATGTTTTAGGATCTAGTCTTTTGGTAATTGGTCTCCAAATGCTCTTGGTAGTTGGATGATATGTTTTAGCATAGTGATCAATCGAAATTTTTCCACCCTTTTTTCCAAATGCAAAACAGGATTTATAAGTGTCTAATAAATTTGGTGTGTGTTGAGCAACTCCATAACAAAGAACATAATCAAATAAATTTTTTAAAAATTCTAAGTTATTTAATGACGATTTTATAAAAATTATATTGTCTGATTTATTGTTAATAGAATTAACGTATATTGCGTTTGACATTTCAACAGAAAATACATAACAGCCTGCTTCTAATAGTATCTCTGTGAACCTTCCTGCCCCACTTCCTAGTTCAATAACTACTTTATTTTTCATATCATTTGCATTCCATTTACTAGAATCAAATAGTCTATTTTTTGTTAAGGGAAATCCAGTGTGAGAGTCAAATTGTGTTAAGGGAAATTTGTTCCATTGCAATCCAAAATTACCAGAATAATCCTTAATTCTATTGTCTACATAAACATTTTTTTCTTTAACAAAGCATTCGTTGTTGTCTAAAATTTTTTTTATATTGAAAAAATTATCTTTATTCATTTGTTTGGTGCCCTCGGCCAGACTCGAACTGGCACTCCCAAAAGGGCAAGGATTTTAAGTCCTTTGTGTCTACCAATTTCACCACGAGGGCACTGTGTTGTTTTTATTGATATTGTTAATATATTAATACACAAGAGTTTTAAATAAGTAAAAATAATTTATTTTCCGTCTCTATCTTCTAGTCTGCTTCTAGTCTTCCCATATTTTATAGGATTAATCAAAATCACATTTTTCGAATCTATTAATATTCTCAGCAGGATATCTATATGACAAAGTATTATTTTTTAAATCAAAGTGAACATCAGGTAACTTATTGTCAGTTACAATGATATAATCTTCTGTTTTAGCTTTTATGACATGATTTTCTAATACCCTCCTGTTTAATCCCATATAACTTAATACTGCTTTATCGTTCTCAATGTCTATTTCCCAGAAATCATCGTTTGTAGCTTTTGCTCGCTTTGCTTCTTTAAAATTTTTAAATTTTTTATGATCATAGCAATTTTTTATTTTAATTTTTTTATCAAACCATCCCGCGTAGGACAGACTGCTAAATAATGAACTTAAAAATATGATAAGAAAGATTTTTTTCATTAACTAAAATCGCACTGAAGTGTGGTTGTGGGATCTGTTAAAGAGAGTATCTTTGCCATTTCTTTACTATGTTCTGTGATAACTCTTTCTCTTTTTAAATCAAATTTCGTGTCTGGTGTTTCATTGTCGGTTACAACGATATATTTATCAGTCTGCATTATTATTTCATGTTTTCGAATATATAGTCTTTTACCACTATGAAAAGTTAGTATAGCAGTTTTTTCTTCAGGGTTAATTTCCCATTCCCATAAATGATTTCCATTTTCTTTTTTTAGCTGTTTATAGCTGCTAAATGCACTAGTATCATAACATTTACTTACTTTTATTTTTTTATCAAACCAGCCGGCATAAGTATTAGTGCTAAATAGTAAAGCAATAATTATAATAAAGAAAAATTTTTGCATCTTTGTTTTCTAAAAGAATTTAAATATGACGTTGCCCCAATAAATTGCTAGAACCACTACCATTATTATTACAGATATTTTCATTATTCATCTTACCAAATTATATGCCTCTGTCTTCTAGTTTATCCACTAGTTTGCACAAATTAATTTGCTTTGATTTCTAATGTTAATTGAAGAGCTAAATAAGAAAGTTAGAATTGATAATGTTTTGAGACTACCTGAGACTGTCTGAGACTATTGAATTAGTGAATCCTTGGGGTTTTAAGTCCTTTGTGTCTACCAATTTCACCACGAGGGCATTAAAGAATTTCATGAATATTTAAGCTAATATATATAATTGAGCAAGTTTAATAAGTAAATTTATTTTAATTAAGAACTACCCTTTAACACTACCAGATGTAAGGCCACTCACCAAATATTTTTCAAAATATATAAAAATAAAAAGCACTGGTAGGGTAACTATAACAGATCCAGCCATTAAATATTGGCGTGGAGTTTCCGCATCTCCACTTAAATATTGAATAGCCCTCGATAAAGTAAAAGATTTAGGACTATCTAAAAACATTAAAGAAAAAAGAAATTCATTCCATGCAATCATAAAAACATATAAAGCGACTGATGCAATCGCTGGTAAACTTAATGGTATAATAATTTTTAAGATTATACCAAACCAATTCTGACCATCCATGATACCTGCATCTTCAATATCTTTAGGGATACTTTTAAAATACCCTTGCAACATATAAATAGCTACTGGTAGAGTCGTAGCGGTATAAACTATCAATAAACCAAAAATTGAGTTTCTTAACCCTAGTTGACTAAACACAGTATATAATGGGATCACTAAGACTATAGCTGGAAACATATAAATAATTAAAATTGAAGTTGATAAAAAATTTTTACCAAAGAAATTTAATCTAGCTACTGCGTAAGCCGCAGGTATTGCAAATAACAATGTAACAATAACTGTTCCGATAGAAACAGCTGAACTAATTAAAATGTATCTACCAAAATTATAAGTTTCAAAGATTACAAAATAAGACTTAAATAACTCTGATAAGCTTTTTGTGAAATCTAGACTAAAGTCCAAAGGATTAACTAATAAAGCTATCTGAGTTTTAAAACTAGTAACCAGCATAATGTAAAATGGAAATAAAATTACGAATGCAAAGAAAACAATGCCAAACAAGGTGATAAAATCAAAAATAATCTTTTCAGATATGAAATCTTCTTTCAAAGACTCCATACTATATTTTTTGAGTTTGTCCGTAAAAAATAAAGTGATTAAGAAAACCCCAAGAATATACCAATATGGTGATGCCTCGTTTAAGTAAAAATATAAAATTGAAAATAAAAATGATAATGAGAAAATCTTTATTAAGTGATGAATCTTTTTTCCTATTAAGACAAATGCTAACGACAACAGGATACAAATAGAGAAAACTGTTGTGATGTTTAAATTAGTAAAACTTAGACCCTGTAAGGTCGACATAATCTTCCAAATTGACAAGATACATGTGAGAAAAAAAGACGATATAATTAAAAATATTGTTAGAGATTTAAACTTCATTAGCCCTCTTTCCAATTAATCTAAAATAAATAACCATGAAAGTAAGAAGCAACATTACAATTACTATTGAAACAGCTGAGCCCATTCCGATATCTGATACAGCAAAACCTTGTTGATAAACATTAATAGGGAGTGTTCTTGTTCCTGATGCCCCTCCCGTTAATAAAAATATATCTTCAAATTTATTAAAGTTCCAAATAAACCTAATCATAAATAAAATTGAAATGATTGCTGTAATTTGAGGCAGCGTTATATGGATAAATTTTTGGATTGGACTCGCTCCATCCACATCAGCTGCTTCATACAAACTTTGTGGAATAGCTTGTAATCTTGCTAAAATAAAAAGAAAAGCGAGAGGAAAATAACGCCAAATTTCAAAAAATATAACTGTAGTTAAAGCTAGTCTTAATTTAAATTCAAAACCTAAAATACTCATTGTTATGTATTTTTGGCCAAGTAAATTTATTGGTTTCTCTATAATATTAAAATTAACCAATAATGCATTTAAAGTTCCGCTATTTGGGTCTAACAATAAAGTCCAAGTATAAGCTAAAGCAACCACAGGACCCACATAAGGAAAAAGTAAAATACCTCGCATGTAAGTTCTACCTTGAATATTTTGATTAACTAATTGTGCTGCTAAAATTCCAAAGATAATTGCACCTACAGTGCCAAAAAAGGTGAAGTAAAATGTAGTTAAAAGCAATTCAACAAAATTATTTTCATAAAAGACTTTTTTAAAATTTTCTAAAGTAAAACTTGTAGACAATAGTGGATTATCTGATTTTCCACTTAAAATTGGTTTTTGAGATTTAATTGTTTTTTTATCAATTGTTTCACCATAATTATTCTTTATGGTTATCTCAAAATTTTCTCTAAATTTTGCCCCCCCAATTTCCAAAATTACAAATCACCTTTTTAGATTGAAAATTACATCTCGGATCTAGATTTATTGGTGAAATATCTTTTGGAAATTTATCTTGGAACTGAACATTTCTTATTTCTTGAATTAACGAGCTATTTCTTAATTTATAAATAATTTTTAATTCTGATTGATTTTCTGAAATTGATTTAACAAGTTTCTTTGCTCTAGGTTCAGGAATTCTAATATCTTTTAACTCAATGTCTTTAAAACTGATCCAAACATTTGCAAATATAGGAAATAAAACAATAGCAAAAACTAATAGGACTGCAGGTAAAACTAAAGTGTAAGCAGTTCTTTTTTCTAATTTTGATAATGTATTGCTCATAATAAAGAGCGGATAATACTTTATTATCCGCTCTTTATAAATTTATTATTTAAAACTTAGCTAATTCAGCGTTAATTTTCTTAACTGCTTCATCAACTGAGATTTGATCATCAATATATTCTCTAGTGATTCTATTTAAGAACTGAGAATTAATGATTTTTGATGCTCGAGAAAGTTCACCTTCTTTAACTCCCCATCTGTTTGCGGTATCTAAACCAGCAACAATGTTATCAATAACATCTGCAGAATAAAGATCAGTTAATGGTGCTTTTCTATCAACACCTACAGGTAATTTACTCCAAGCTTTAGTATAAGCACTAGGATCACTTTTGTTTCCTCTTCTTACTGGAAATTTTCCTTCTGGAGCAATTCCTAATGTCGCTGTATATCCATCACTCATTGAGTATTCTATGAATTTTTTAGCTTCATCTGTATCTGCATCCGCTGTTATTCCAAAGTACCTCACATCAGCCCAAGCAGCTCCTTTTTTATTGTTAGGTCCACTAAAATTAGTAATAAAACCAGTTTTAGAGGCTAGCTCTGGTGATGTAGGATCACTATTTATTGTTGGAGGAGCAGAGTCTCTTAATCCTGCTAATTCATCCATTATAAATGGTGACCAAATAACCATGGGTGTTTTTCCTGCAAAATATAAAGCTCTAGATTGTTTCCAGAATAATTCTCCTGGAGGACTTGCTTTAGCAATTACTTTATAAAATTCTAAAGAATTCTTTAAAGCTTTACCTTGCTTTTTAGTTCCACCTTTTTTAACAAAATTAACTCCATTTGCTAAAAGTACATGCTCAAGTACTTGACTCATAAAGTTTTCATCTGTTTTTGTAGCAGCCACAAAGCCAAACATGTCATTGCTTGATAGTGCGTTAACAGCTTTAACTATATTTGCATATGATGTTGGTGGTTCTAACCCAGCTTTTGCAAATAGATCTTTTCTATAAACAACCATTTGTGTCCATCCATCAACTGGAACTGCTGCAATTTTTCCACCTTTCTTAGCCATATTTAATGCGCCTGGTGCAAATGTTTTTTTTCCTAATGATTTAACAACATCATTATTTGCATCTACATCTAATATGCCTGCCTCAGCCCAAGGTAAAACATATTGCAAAGTGTGATAAATCACATCTGGAAGATTTCCTGCTGCTGCTGCTGCAGTAGCTCTTGTTCCAAGATCTTTTTCCTCAACAGGTATTACTTCAACGCTAATACCAGTTTTAGACTCAAAATCTTTGGCCATTGTTTTTTGTTTTTCCATTCTTTCTGGTTGAACCTCAGTAGTCCAGAACGTAATTCCTGCATAACTTGAGTTAACAAAAAATGAAAAAGCAAATATGTATATTAATATTTTTCTCATTATATTCTCCCTATCGTTATTAATTTTTCAGAAAAACCTACCAAATCTCTCGGAATAATAAACCCTCAAAAAAAAATATGGCAGGTATGCAAATTTTACATTAACCTAATTTTATAGTTAAAATAAAATCTAAACTGTTAAAATTAAACTCTAGGTTGAAAACTTTTTTATGGCATCGATTGAATTAAAAAATATTGAAAAAAGTTATGGAAAAAACAAAGTAATAAATAAATTTGATATAAAAATAAACGATGGAGAATTTGTTGTTTTAGTTGGTCCATCAGGTTGTGGGAAGTCTACACTTTTAAGAATGATCTCAGGTTTAGAGACTGTTGATATAGGAGAAATTTATTTAGATAACAAACTAATAAATAATCTAATTCCTTCAAAACGCGAAATTGCAATGGTTTTTCAATCCTATGCTTTGTATCCGCACATGAATGTTTTTGAAAATATGGCTTTTGGTTTAAAAATGGAAAAAATTTCAAAAAGTGAAATCAATCAAAAAGTTAATAATGCTGCTGCTACACTTCAAATAGAAGACTTGCTTGGAAGGAAGCCTAAGGAGTTATCAGGTGGACAAAGACAAAGAGTTGCAATTGGTAGAGCAATCACAAGGAGTCCTAAAGTTTTCTTATTTGATGAACCATTATCAAACCTTGATGCTGCTTTAAGATCTGAAATGAGAGTTGAAATATCTAAGTTACATAAAAAAATGAATTCAAATATAATATATGTAACTCATGATCAAGTTGAAGCAATGACATTAGCTGATAGAATTGTAGTTCTTAATAAGGGAAATATTGAACAATATGGAACACCTAATGAGATTTATTCAGATCCAAATAATATTTTTGTTGCAGAATTTATTGGATCACCAAAAATGAATATAATTAAGATTAATAAAGAGCACATTGCTAATTCAAACACTTTGCACTTATTTAATAATAAAATAACTTTTGATAATTTAGAATTTAAAGATGAGATTTATATAGGTATTAGACCTGAAGATATAAGCTTAAAAAGCAATCATGAAATCCAGGTAGATGTGAAAGTTGATCTTGTTGAGAATTTAGGATTTGAAAAAATCATTTATTCTAAAGTTTCAGAAAATCAAATTATAATTAAGTCTTCAGAGAATATTAATAATC
>QCGX01000021.1 GCA_003278125.1 Pelagibacteraceae bacterium AG-390-C22
TAATAATCATTAATGCCAATATAGACAGCCAAATCACGATTGAAAACAAAGAAAATATTGCATCAAATCTTGACTCATTATCTATTAATGAAAACAAAGATCAGGCAAATATTTTTTTTATAGTTTTTGATGGAATGATGACTTTAGAGTCAGCAGAAAAATTGAAAATAATCAGGAATAAAGACGAAACTATTAACTCTTTGAAAAAAAATAACATTAACTATAAAGAAAATTTTTTAGCCAATTATGATTCTACATATTTAAGCTTAGCTTCCTTATTAAAAGGAACATATCCCGTGACAGAAGAATCCAAAAAGTATCGAACTAGAAAAAATTATTTTCCGTTTTTTTTGATGGACCAAAAAAAAGATAATGATTTTTTTAAAATTTTAAGAAAAACAAACAAAAAGTTTTTTTGGCTAGGAAATTCTAATTCAAGTTGTCTAAACAATATTTATGTTGATTGTGTGGGAGAAAATAGGAATTTAAAATTTATCTCCATTGTGAGCCTTTTTTATTACGACAGTGTCTATATCTATTTGTTTAATAAGATCTTAGGTCAATATGATAATAGGTATGAGTCTATAGATTTTTTAGTTAATCCAAAAAAAGAATTTAAAGGAAATGAGATTTATCTTTTGCATATTCTTAACCCCCATCCTCCATATTATTTAAATAAAAACTGTGAAATAAAAAATGATCTAATGAAAAAGTTAGAAACTGATGAAACGGAAGTTAAGTATTACGGTTATGCTTATAATTGTTTATTAAATATGGCTCAAGTATTTACAAATAAAATTTCAAAAATAAATGAAAAAAATTTAATTTTTATCATGGGAGATCATGGCTGGTCTTTTGATAAAGAAATTATGGAAAAAAATAATTTAGAAAAATCTGGCAATAGATTTAAAACCTTTTTTGCTTACAAAGTTCCATCTAGTTGCAAAGAAATTTCAACACCAAAATCAATTGTAAACACTATCCGATATGCTCTTAACTGTAGCGAAAATTCTAATTTAAATTATTTGAAAGATCTTCAATTTAAAAGTTTTCCGGAAGGACATAAAGATTATGGCAAAGTTTTTTTGAGAAAATAAAATTTAATTATTAAACAAGAGTTCTAAAATTACTTTTTTAGCATTTTGAGATTGTTCTTTCATAACTATTCCATTTTTCAATATTAGGGTATTTATCTTTTCTTTATTTTGGTGAAAATTTTCTTTAGTTTTTTTAATAAATGACCCCAATTGATCTAGTTGGTCTACTTGTATAAAAGTTCCAATATCTTTTTTAAACTCATCTTCAATTGTGTTAAGTTTTATTTTTTCAAAAAATTCATTATGAATTTTCTCTGAATAATTTATATATAAAACAGGTTTTTTTTGAGTAATAAAATATTCTAAAGCCATACCTCCATTATCTGTAATTAAAAGGGAAGAGTCATTCATGGGTTTTAGATTTGTAAGATCAGTATTAAGTTCAAAATTATTAAATTTTTTAAAATTTTTTTTAATATTTTTTAAGGTTTTATTAGATCTTTTCAACGTTTCAGGATGTGTTCTCAAGATGGTATCAAATTTTTTATCTAATAATTTTTTAATAATGTCCTCTGCATAATTATCAAACAAATTTTTTGATGATTTATTCCATGAAAGTGCAATTAAAATTTTTTTTTCATCTGAATTACTCTTATCGTGGATTGTGCTTTTAAATAAATTTTCTAGATATAGATAACCTGTGTTAAAAATTTTTTTCTTTTTAAAATTGAATAATTTCTCACAAATCTCTAGCTCTTTTTTTTGATATTCTCCATTGCTCAAAATTACATCATAGTTTTCAAAAGCTTTATGAGTATAACCTTTATGAGTGCTTACAAGTGAATGAAATAAATAAACATAACTTTTGCAATTTTTTGATCTTTTGATTTCATGATTTCCTAAGTCAGTTAAGGTCATCACTACCATTTCACATTTTATAAATGTAAATATTAAAATTCTGAAAAAACCTGTTCCAATGTAAATAGGAGTTATTTTATTTGAAATTTTTTCAAGGTCATTTAGGTCAGACGTTAAGTATATTACAGATAGATTATTTTCATTTTCAAGAATTTTGATTAAATTTAAAAGATAATTTCTATAATTTTTAGACTCTGAAAAAAAAATTATCTTTTTATTAGAGTTTGATTGTACCAATTTGAGGTAGGATAAGAACCCTGATAGTGCATTAAAAAAACTCATGGAAAGATTATATTATATTTTATGAGTCCTTCTTTTTTTGAAAAATCTTATTAATTAAGTTTTTAAATTTTCTCCAGTATAAAGTAATATATGCTCCAACAGCTGCTAAAACTCCAAGTAAAGCTTGTAGTATCATACTTCCTGTACCAGGATCTAAGTAAGCATAAGCATTTGCACTAGGTGCAAAAAAAATAAAAATAAGTAAAATTTTTTTAAAATTCATTTAATATAGATTTAAGCAGCATTCTTATCGCATTATGAGTGCAATTTTTCAAGAATTTTTTGATGAAATGAATTTTAATGTGTATCATTTAGAAAGGGAAATATTATGGAATTTTTTCATAAACATAAAAAGATAATATTAATTGTTTTAATAGTTCTATTTATAGAATTAAGTGGATATGGAATTCTTGCTTCATTATCTAGACTTTTAAATGCTTTATAAATTTTAATGACAGGCTTCGTTAAATTTTTTTAATCTCCAATAATTATAAGGCCATGGAGTTAAGAAACCGGCTATTAACATAAAAGGTATTACCCACCAAGTTAATCTAGCATCACCTACTAAAAGATAATCCACTAAATTCATTGAGATTTCCATACTTATCATTGAAATGAAACTCATTCCTAAAGCTGTTTTTAAAGCTTCTGAAAATTTAAATTTTTGCTTCATCAGAATAATTGTTTCAAGAATAATACTAGTAATTAAGCCATTGATTATTGCCAAAATCATTATTCCCATTACAGCGAAAGGTATTTTAGTTAACTGAAAAAATAAAATAGTTCCAAAGTCTCCTATAGAACAGCCTAACAAGCACCATAGAGTATTTTTAGCGCTTAGACTCCAAGTATGTCTGCAGGACCAATTAAAATTTTCATTAGTGTTTTTCAAGATATTATCTCGACATTATTACTATTAATTTTTAATTTTTTATCTTTAAATTCTGAAAATTCTGGATCAAATAACTTAATAAGTGCAAAGGGATAAGGTTTATCTATCAAGATTCTTCCTATTACACTATCATTGTATTTAATTTCATCTCCAATTTTTACATTTTTCTCTGTTTTAATAGACATTAATTGTCTTCTGATTTTATTTTTTAATTTCATTCTAGCAGTATTTTCTTGTCCAACATAACAACCTTTCTTAAAATCAATTGCATTTAATTTTTCAAAATTTATTTCAAGTCCAAATAGTTGATTTTGTAAATTATTTAAACCCTCAACTGGAATTCCTTTAAGGAAAGCCTTTTCAAGATAAAACTTATTTTCTACGATTTTCAAATTAAGTTTTTTTATTGTTAAATAAAGTTTTTCTAGAGGAGATATTATCCTAGCACCTAAATCACTATCCCTAGGATCAAGAAAAATTGGACTTTCTCTAAATTCAAGGGTTGCTTCCTGTTTACCTAAATTCTTTTGTATTATTTTGAAATTTTCGAAATTCATTACTCCCACAACATATTTGGAAGACAAATCTTCTATTTCCACTTTTGATCCTATTTTGTATTTAGATAAATTGTTAATAAGCTCTTTAACTGAGTTTCCATTGCAATCTAGTAAATAGCCTTTATCATTTTTAATTACAAAAAAATCAAATAGATATTTACCCTGAGGGCTTAACAATGCTGCAAAAACTGAGCTAGATTTAGATACTTTATTTATATCGTTTGTAATTATATTTTGAAGGTATTCCTTTGCGTCTTCACCAGTAACAGATATTAACCCTCTATTTTCCAAAATAATAATCTGGTCTTTTTCCATAGTAATAGAGTATATATTATAATAATTTTTTAAAATATGTCTGATAATTATAGTCTCATCATAAAAAACGGTTCTTGCTATATTAATGGTAAATTAATTAAAACAGATCTAGGTTTATCTGGAAAAAAAATAAAAAAGATAGGTAAAATTGACTTAAATAGCTCTAAAGTTTTTGATGCTACAAATAAAGTAATTCTTCCAGGAATAATTGATACTCAAGTTCACTTTAGAGAGCCAGGATCTACAAATGCTGAAGATTTAGAGAGCGGAAGTAGAGCAGCAGTATTAGGCGGAGTTACTTCTTTATTTGAAATGCCAAATACAAATCCACCTACGTCTAATTTAGTTGAGTTTGAAAAAAAGCTTCAATTAGCTAATAACAGGATGCACAGTAATTATGCCTTTTATTTTGGAGCAACACCCGAAAATACTGACCAGTTATCTCAATTGAAAAATTTAAAAGGTTGTTGTGGTATTAAGCTTTTTGCTGGTTCTTCTACAGGGAATTTATTAGTAGATAAGGAGGCGGACATTGAAAAAGTAATTTCAAAAGCAGATAGAATAGTTTCGATTCATTCCGAAGATGAAGAAATACTAAATTTAAGAAAAAAATTTATAAAGAAGGGAGATGTTCATTCACATCCTGAATGGAGAAACAGCGAGACAGCAATGTCTTCAACTCGCAGAGTTGTTAAGATTGCTGAGAGATATAATAAAAAAATCCACGTATTACATGTAACAACTAAAGAAGAGGTTGATTTTCTTGCAATGCACAAAAAAAATGTAACTTTTGAAACTACGCCTCAACACTTAACTTTATATGCCCCAGATTGTTACAATAAATTAGGAACATATGCTCAAATGAATCCACCTTTAAGAACAAAGGAACACTATGACAGGTTGTGGACAGCAATAAAAAATAACATTGTTGATGTTTTAGGATCTGATCATGCTCCACATACTAAGGAAAATAAAAAAAAAGAATATCCTAACTCTCCCTCTGGAATGCCGGGAGTTCAGACTATATTCCCAGTAATGTTGGACCACGTAAACAATAACAAGCTTACTTTAGAGCAACTAATAAAATTAATGTGTGAAAATCCGTGTAGAATATTTGGAATTAAAGAAAAAGGTTTTATAAAAGAAAACTTTGACGCAGATTTGACTATAGTAGATATGGAAAAAGAGCAAATTATTAAAGATGAAATGATAGCAAGTAAATGTGGATGGACACCATTTAATAACTATAAAGTTAAAGGGTTTCCTATTGCGACGATTGTTAACGGCACAAAAGTAATGGAAAATGGTAAAATAGTTTCTAATCAAGTTGGTAAACCACTTGATTTTAAACTATGAAAAAACTGATAATTATTTTTATTTTAATTTTTACTCCAAATATTCTTTTCGCTGGATCAATAAAAGCAATAGGCGTCAAAGGAAATGAAGAAAATGTTGATAGAGTGATCAAAGTTTTAATGTATGACAACTATTACCAACCAAATAATTTTAAGATTAAAAAGAATGAAACAATTAAATTTGTAGTGGAAAATAAAGGAGAATTAGTTCACGAATTTAATATTGCTACTAAAGCAATGCATTTAAAGCATCAGTCAGAAATGATGATGATGGTAGAACATGAAATA
>QCGX01000022.1 GCA_003278125.1 Pelagibacteraceae bacterium AG-390-C22
TTTTAAAGAAATTAGAAAACTTTTAAAAGATAGAAAGGCAATTATTAACAAAAAAAATAAAATTACCTTTCAAACTGGTTATGGGCCTAGTGGATTGCCCCACATAGGTACTTTTGGGGAAGTAGCAAGAACTACTATGATGATTAATGCTTTAAATCATATTCAAAAAATTGGTCAAGAGCTGATTACTTTTTCAGATGACATGGATGGATTGAGAAAAGTTCCAGAAAATATACCTAACGATAAAATACTTAGGGAAAATTTGGGAAAACCTCTCACTGATATTCCAGATCCATTCAAAAAATTTAAAAGTTATGGTGAACATAACAACGAAATGCTTAAGGCATTTTTAAACAAATTTAATTTTAAATTTACTTTTAAAAGTTCAACCGAAAATTACAAAAAAGGAATTTTTAATAATTCTTTAATGAGAGTAATGGAAAAATATGAAGATATAATGAATATAGTTTTGCCTACCTTAGGCAAGGAAAGACAAAAAACATACTGCCCATTTTTGCCTATTTGTCCAAAAACTGGAAAAGTTCTTGAGATACCATTATTAGAAATGGATAAGAAATCAGGAAAAGTGATTTTTAACAATAATGGCGAAAAACTTAATACAAGTATCCTAGATGGAAAATGTAAATTACAATGGAAAGTAGATTGGGCAATGCGTTGGTTTACCTTTGATGTAGACTTTGAAATGTATGGTAAAGACTTAACTGAAAGCGCAATTCTATCTAATAAAATTTGTAAATCTCTAGGCAAAACTCCACCAAATGGTTTTGCTTACGAATTATTTTTAGATGAAAAGGGAGAAAAAATTTCTAAGTCTAAAGGTAACGGTATTTCTATAGAACAATGGTTAAGATATGCATCTCCAGAAAGTTTATCATTGTACATGTATCCAAATCCTAAAAGAGCAAAAAAACTTTACTCAGAGGTAGTTCCAAAAACAGTTGATGAATATCTGTCTAATATAGAAAAATTTTCAATGCAAAAAGAAAAAGACCAAATTTTAAACCCAGTTTGGCATGTACATAATGGAAAACCTCCAAATGAAAAAATAGTAATGCCATTTTCAATGTTACTAAATTTAGTTGGATCAAGTAATGCTGATAATAAAGAAATTCTTTGGAAATTTATAAATAGATTTCATCAGGAAATAAAACCCAAAGACTATCCAATTCTTGACGGTCTTACTGAATACGCAATTAATTATTTTAAAGACAAGGTAGAGCCAAATAAAAAATTTAAAAAACCTACTTCTGATGAAAGAAAAGCTTTAGAGAATTTAGTGAATAAATTGAAACAAATCGATAAATCTTTAACTCCTGAGGAAATCCAAACTTATGTTTACACCGCTGGAAAAGAAAATGGTTATGAAAAAAATCTTAGGGATTGGTTTAAACTCATTTACGAAGTAGTTTTTGGAGAGCAAAATGGACCAAGAATGGGTTTTTTTATAAGTTTTTTTGGACTTAATGAAACAATTGAATTAATAAATGATAAAATAAAAAATAATTAATGTTCTCTTTTTTAAGACCTTATATATTTTCTTTAGACCCAGAAGCAGCACACGATTTAGCAATTAAATCTTTAAAAGCAAATATTTTACCAAAAAGTTTCTTTGATGTTGAGGGCGAGGAATTGCTTGAAACTGATTTATTCAATATGAAATTATCTAATCCAATTGGCTTAGCTGCTGGCTTTGATAAAAGTGCCGAGGTTTATAACTCCCTATTTAAATTTGGTTTTGGATTTATAGAAGTTGGTACGGTGACTCCCAAAAGACAATTAGGTAATCCTAAACCTAGAATTTTTAGACTAGAAAAAGATCAGGCTTTAATTAATCGCCTTGGATTTAATAATCACGGATCAGAGGTTATATCTAAAAGAATTTCAAACAATAGACCTAATGGTATTTTAGGAATAAACATTGGACCTAATAAGGATACAAAAAATAAGGAAGATGATTACTTTACTTGTCTTGCTACACTAGCAAATTATTCAAATTATATAACGATTAATATTTCTTCTCCCAACACTGAAGGGTTAAGAAATTTTCATGATCAAAGTGAGATGGAAAAGTTATTAGTTGGATTAAATAAGATAAAAAAAGATAAAAAGATAGATCAACCTATTGCAATAAAACTTTCACCAGATATTGATGATGGCGACGTTAGCAGAATAGTAGAGTTGATTAAAAGATATAGTATTCAAGGAATTATTATTTCGAATACTACCGATAGTAACCGAGATAATCTATCTGATTTAAAGAAAAATGAAGTAGGCGGATTGTCTGGGCAGCCATTAAAAGATATTTCTACAAATTTAATTAAAAAATTTTACAAAGATACAAAAGGAAAGATTAAAATTATTGGAGTAGGAGGCGTAGACTCTGGCCAAAGTGCATTTGAAAAAATAGCAGCTGGGGCTGATGCAGTTCAATTATATACTGGTATGGTATATAAGGGTCCTGGAATTGTAAAAGATATAAAAAAAGAGTTAATTTCAATTTTAAAAAAAGAAAATTTTGAAAATATAAGTCAAGCGATTGGAATTAATGCTTGACCCACTTACTTACAAGAATTATATAGCAGTAGGAAAATTTATGTCTAAAAGATGCGAATTAACAGGAATATCACCTCTAAAGGGTCATAACGTAAGTCATGCTAAAAACAAGACGAAACGAAGATTTGTGCCTAATCTTAAAAAGGTAATTTTTAAGAGTGATATCCTTAAAAAGAATATAAGGCTAAATGTAACTAACGCTGCTTTAAGAACGGTAGACTTTAAAGGTGGTCTGGATAAATATCTTATGTCGGCAAAGAATTCAAAATTATCCAACAAAGTAAAAAAAATTAAAGCATTCATTTCCTCTAAAGCTTAGATGAGTCTTTTCTACAAGTTAGCTGGGTTAATGGGATTTGTAGTGATGATCTCAAACTACTTAGTTCAATTTCCTATTAAATATTTTGGTTTAAGTGAAATTTTAACTTATGGAGCATTCTCCTACCCAATTACATTTTTGATTACAGATTTAGCAAATCGAGCTTATGGAAAGATTGTAGCCAGAAAAATAGTTTATATAGGTTTTTTTATAGGAGTTAGTTTAACTTTATTAATTTCTACAAATTTTTCTGACTTGATATCGATAAGAATAGCAATCGGATCAGGCATAGCCTTTTTTGTTGCACAAAACGTAGATGTAGGAATTTTTGATAAACTTCGTAAAAAAATATGGTATATTGCTCCACTTATATCCTCTATTTTTGGCTCAATAGTTGATACATTTTTATTTTTCTCAATTTCTTTTTATGCAACAGGTATACCTTGGATTACCCTAGCCCTAGGTGATTTATCTGTTAAGCTATTTATTGCTCTATCAATGCTAATACCTTTTAGGTTACTGTTAACCAGTATAAGAGATTTTTCAGAAGTGAAACATTAGTAAAAAATTAATGTAAGGTTTTTTTATTCTTTTCAACAAAAAGATCAGTCAGTTGATTGATCATTACGTCTCCTAGATCTTGAACATCTGTAATTTTAATGGCTTGGTTATAATATCGAGTTACATCGTGCCCGATACCAATCGCCAATAATTCGATATTAGTTTTGTTTTCAATCCATTTGACAACATTTTTAAGGTTAGTCTCTAAATAATCACTTGTATTAGTTGATAATGTAGAATCATCAACTGGAGCTCCGTCTGAAATTACCATCAAAATTTTTCTCTCTTCTTTTCTTCTAGACATTTTATTATGAGCCCATTTCAAAGCCTCACCGTCTATATTTTCTTTTAGCAAACCTTCTTTTAGCATTAAGCCCATATTATTTTTTCCTTGTCTCCAAGGCATATCAGCTGATTTATAAATTATATGTCTAAGATCATTTAATCTTCCAGGCAAATTTGGTTTATTGTTTTTCATCCATTTTTCTCTAGAGGACCCGCCTTTCCAATGTTTAGTAGTAAAGCCTAAAATCTCTACTTTAACACCACAACGCTCCAAAGTTCTTGCAAGTATATCTGCACAAATAGCTGCTACAGAAATTGGTTTGCCTCTCATAGAGCCTGAATTATCAATTAAAATTGTAACTAGAGTATCTTTAAATTCCATATCTTTTTCTTTTTTAAATGATAGTGAGTTAAAAGGATCCATTATTATTCTTGGTAATTTAGCAGTATCTAACAAACCTTCCTCTAAATCAAAATTCCAAGATCTGTTTTGTTTAGCTAAAAGTTTTCTTTGAAGTTTATTAGCAAGTTTAGAAACAAAATTTTTAAGCTGTAATAATTGCTGGTCTAAATTTTTTCTTAACCTGTTTAATTCCTCTTCATTTTCTAAGTCTTCTGCTTTAATTATTTCATCAAATTCTTCTGTATAAGCTTTATATTTATAGTCTCCAAAATTATTTTTGATATTCTTTTTAAGCTCTGATTTAGACTTGTCTTCTACTTCGATTTCTTCAAAATCTTTATCTGACTCACTTGCTTGATGCTCTAGATCTGGGATACCAGAATCTATGGACATTTCCTGTTGTTCTTGTTCCTTTTCTTTTGTTTTCTGTTCTTTATTTGTTGAATTTTTTTTATTTTCATCCTCTTTTTCTTCATTTTTTTCTTCTTCTTCAAAATTTTCATCTAAATTCATATTTGATATTAAATTTGAGATCAGTGAATTATATTGAGCCTGATCATGAGTTAAATTACTTAATTCTTTTATTTTTCCTTTGAATCTTTCATTTAAATCTTTTTTATGAGTTTTAAGTTTTTTTTCTATTTCTTTGTTATTTTTTGAGTCAAAAAATTTTACTCTTAAGTAATTTTCAAAAGACTCTACTATTTTATCCTCACTATTTTTTAAATCTAAAGTATTAACTCTTTCTTGATAATATTTTTCTATATTATTTTTTACTCCTTTAAATTGATCAGAACCTAGTTTTTCATATCTAATTTTTTCAGCAATTTTATATAATTTTTTTGAGATATTTCCATCAGGTTCAAAAGATTTAAAAGTTTTATTATCACTGAATCTTAATCTAAGAGATTTTGAGTCAGCCAAAGCTCTAATTTGGTTATAATTGATCTTATTATTTACTTGTTCAACCTCGGGCAATTTAATGGAATTTTTTTTTGATTCAAAATTTTGATTACCGAACGAGACTTCTACATTTTCAGAGTTAGATAAAGATTTTACTGTAGAGCCAATAGCAGTTTTAAAATTTTCTAGTATTTCAGACTTTTTTTCCACTTTTTAAAAAGAAACATTAATTGAGGATTCTGGCAGATCTTCACCAAAACATCTTTGATAGTATTCAGATATAATTTTTTTTTCTAATTCATCACACTTATTTAAAAAAGTAACTCTGAACGCATACCCCTGATCTTTAAAAATAGACATGTTCTCTGCCCAGTGTAAAACAGTTCTTGGACTCATTACTGTAGAGATATCTCCATTTATAAAACCTTTTCTAGTGAGATCGGCAACTTTAATCATATTCGATAATGTTTCTTTGCCCTCTTTGCTGTTTAATTTTTTATTTTTAGCTAAAATGATTTCAAATTCTTTTTCAAAAGGCAAATAATTAAGGGTTGAAACAATATTCCATCTGTCCATCTGACC
>QCGX01000023.1 GCA_003278125.1 Pelagibacteraceae bacterium AG-390-C22
TGATAAAAGCAAAATTATTCCTGCTAATTGAAAATATAAAACATAATCTGTATACATTACTAAACCTAATTGATGTGTATTAGATGTATTAGATAAAATTAGTGTGCTGCTAGACATTAAGTCATCTTTGTATTTCCATCCTCCGACTACTACCAATAATTCCAGTAAAACTAAATTTCCTACGATAAGACCTGAATGTATGTGTTTAGTTTCTTTTCCAGTAAACCAAGAATTTTTTTGTTCTGCTACGTTTAGCATCATAACTACAAATAAAAACAACACTGCAACTGCTCCGACATAAACAATTAATATGATCATGCCTAAAAACTCTGCGCCTACCATAATGAATAAACAACCAACAGAAATAAAATCTAAAATTAAGAAAAAAACCGAATTAATAGTATTTCTTGATGTTATTACCATCAAGGAAGAAAAAATTGCTATTATTGAAAAAAAATAAAAGAAAATTGAATGAACGATCATTTATCTATACGGTTTATCTAGTTTAATATTTTTTGCTAAAACTGACTCCCATCTATCGCCGTTTGCTAAAAGTTTTTCTTTATTATAGTAAAGTTCCTCTCTAGTTTCGGTTGCAAACTCAAAATTTGGTCCTTGAACTATAGCGTCGACAGGACAAGATTCTTGGCATAATCCACAATAAATACATTTAAGCATGTCAATATCATACCTTGTAGTTTTTCTACTGCCATCAGCTCTTTCAGTAGACTCAATTGTAATTGCTTGTGCGGGACAAACTGCTTCACATAGTTTACAAGCAATACATCTTTCTTCTCCACTAGGGTATCTTCTTAAAGCGTGTTCACCTCTCATACGGGGGCTTATAGATCCTTTTTCAAAAGGATAGTTGATAGTTTTAGATTTTCTGAATAATTCTCTAATTGCTAAATACAATCCAGAAATAAACTCTACAAGAAATACAGTTTTCAAAATTCTGCTAAAATTCATTAAAAATTTCCTTTGGGTAATTTGTCAAAATAAAATAAAAAACTTGCTGTTAAAACTAGATAGATTAAGGAAAAAGGTAAGAAAATTTTCCAACCTAATTTCATAAGTTGATCATACCTATACCTAGGAACAATTGCTTTTATCAACGCAAATAAGAAAAACAAAAATAAAATTTTAAGAATCATCCAAATTGGAGATGGAACTATGTTAAGAGGATAAATATCGATAATAGGTAACCAGCCCCCTAGAAAAAGTATAGAACCCATTGCGCACATTAAAAGAATATTTGCATATTCTCCAAGCCAAAACATAGCGTACATCATTCCTGAATATTCAGTTTGGTAGCCAGCAACTAATTCTGCTTCGGCCTCAGGTAAGTCAAAAGGTGGTCTATTTGTTTCTGCGAGTGCAGAAATAAAAAAAATAACAAACATGGGAAAGAGAGGTATTACAAACCATAGGTCTTTTTGAGCTAATACAATATCTTTTAAGTTTAAAGAACCAACACATAAAAGAACATTTATTATAATTATCCCAATCGAAACTTCGTAAGAAACCATCTGTGCTGCAGACCTAATAGCTCCTAAGAAAGGGTATTTTGAATTAGAAGCCCACCCACCCATAATTATTCCATAAACGCCTAGCGATGAAACTGCAAATAAATACAAAATACCTACATTGATATCTGATAAAACAAATTCTTCGCTCATTGGAATAACAGCCCAAGCTACTAGAGCTAGCGTCATGGTGACGATTGGAGCAAGAATAAAAACAACTTTATTAGCACTAGCAGGTATTATAATTTCTTTAAAAATATATTTTAAAGCATCAGCTAAAGTTTGAAAAAGGCCAAATGGACCAACAACATTAGGCCCTTTTCTTTTTTGAACTAAACCCCACACCCTTCTATCTAACCAAACAACCATTGCTACGGAAACAAGTATCGGCACAAGCAAGAAAAGGATTCTATAAATTTCCTGACCTAAAATTTGAAAATATTCTAGCATTAGTTATCGGTCCCTGTTTTTTTTGAGCTTTTATTTATCATTCGACATTCACTCATCGTTTTAGATGCTCGAGAAATAGAATTAGTATAAAAATAGTCAAGTTCTTTAATTAAAATGTCTTCACTTATAAAATTTGTTTCAAGATTTTTACTTAAACTATCTTTGTAAACTGGAAGCTCATTTAATCTTGAAATATTTGGTATAAAGTTTAAAACTTCTTTTCTTAATAAATCGAAATTTGATAAATCTTTAGTTTTTCTTAATTTCTTCATAATCAAATTAAAAATTTTCCAATCTTCTAAAGCTTCTCCTATAGGGTAAGAGGCTTTTTTACATTCTTGAACTCTTCCCTCTAAATTTTCATACAATCCATTTTGTTCAGTATATGCAGGACTAGGAAGAACCACATCGGCTATTTCTGCGCCTCTATCGCCATGGCTGCCTTGATAAATAACAAATTCATCATTTTTTTTAAATTCTATGTTATCTGAACCTAAAAGATATAATAATTTAAATTCATGATTATTTAATTTCTTAAAAAAAGAATAATTTTTTTCGTTTTCCTCTGACAAAATTTTTAAATCTATCAATCCAACTGTAGATGCATTTTGTGGTAAAAAATTTAGTGCATTCCAATCTTTTTTAATAAAATTATTATTTTTTAAAAAATTCTTTATTTCTTCAAAAATATATTTTCCACTCTTAAGCTCTAAAACAGACTCTCCAATGATTATAATCGGTTTTTTTGAGGTCAATAATTTTTTTGAAAATTCAGACTCTTTATTTAATATCTTTTTTATATCATCTGACTTATTTCCTAAAATAGTATAATCGTAAGTAAGGTCTCCTGGATTGCCTATAGAAAATATTGAAGTTTTTTTTTGTGCAAAAGCTTTTCTTATTCTAGCATTTACCATAGTAGCTTCATGTCTTGGATTAGTTCCAATTAATAAGATTAGATCAGAGTCCTCTATACCTCTAATTGAAGAATTAAATAAATAATTCATTTTCTCTGAAGAATTTATATAAAACTTCTTTTCTCTAAATTCTAAATTGTTACTATTTAAAACTTTAAAAAATTTTTTAAAAGCTAAAGCATTTTCTAAATTAACCATGTCACCAATGTGTCCGCCAATTTCATTTGCGTTCGTTGCCTTAATTTTGTCTAGTATAAGGTCAATTGCTTCATCCCAAGTAGATTTTTTTAGTCTATTATCTTTTTTAATATATGGAGAATCGAGTCTCTGTTTTAAAAGACCATCGCAAGAATATCTTGTTTTGTCAGAAATCCATTCTTCATTAATTTCATTGTTAAGTCTTGGAAGTATTCTTTTTACTTCCCAATTATAAGTATCCACTCTTATGTTTGAACCAACTGAATCCATTACATCGATGCTTTCAGTCTTTTTTAATTCCCAAGGTCTGGCTTCAAAGGCATATGGTTTTGATGTTAAAGCTCCCACTGGACATAAATCTATTACATTAGCTGAAAGTTCAGACTCCATTGCTTTTTCCAAATAAGTAGTGATCTCCATGTCTTCGCCTCTACCTATGGCTCCTATTTCAGGAACTCCTGCAACTTCAGTAGCAAATCTTACACATCTTGTGCAATGGATACATCTAGTCATCTGGGTTTTTATTAAAGGACCCATATATTTTTCTTTAACTTGTCTTTTATTTTCAACAAATCTAGATTTATCTATTCCGTAAAACATTGATTGATCTTGCAGATCACACTCTCCTCCTTGATCACAAACAGGACAGTCTAAAGGATGGTTAGCTAATAAAAATTCCATTACACCTTTTCTAGCTTTTTCAACAAAAGGGGTATTGGTTTTAATATTCATACCTTCAGCAGCTGGCATAGCGCAAGAGGCAATTGGTTTTGCTGATTTTTCCATTTCAACCAAACACATCCTGCAATTTCCTGCTATAGATAATTTTTCATGATAGCAAAACCTTGGTATTTCTACGTTAGCAATTTCACAAGCTTGTAAAACTGTCATCCCTTTTTCAAATTCAATCTCTTTTCCGTTAATGATAATCTTAGGCATTTTCATTCTCCAATAAATGTTGATCAACTAAATAAGGATTATCTATTTTTTTCTTTATTAATGGTTCTTCTCTACAACGACTTTCTATTTCTTTTCTAAAATGTCTTAATAAGCCTTGAACTGGCCAAGCTGCTCCTTCGCCGAATGCGCATATTGTATGTCCTTCAATTTGTTTTGTAACATCAGATAATAAATCTATATCTTTGAAGGTTGCTTTTCTTTTAGCTACTCTATCAAGAATTCTCCACATCCAACCTGATCCCTCTCTACAAGGTGTGCATTGGCCACAACTTTCGTGCTTATAAAATCTTGCTATCCTTGCCATACAAGAAACAATGTCTTGGTCTTTGTTTATTACAATTATTCCTGCTGTGCCTAATCCACTATTGTTTTTGATTAAAGAGTCGAAGTCCATCGTGATCTTATCACATATTTTTTTTGATAATAAAGGCATTGAAGAGCCACCAGGAATTACAGCCTGCAGGTTTTCCCAACCTCCTATCACGCCACCCGCATGTTTTTCAATTAATTCTTTAAGTGAAATACCCATTTCCTCTTCAACATTACATGGTGAATTTACATTTCCAGAAATACAAAATATTTTAGTTCCGGTATTTTTTGGTTTACCGATTGAAGCAAACCATTTGCCTCCTCTTCTAAGAATTGTTGGTACGACTGCTATTGTTTCTACATTATTAACAATAGTGGGACATCCATATAAACCAACTAATGCTGGAAAAGGAGGTTTTAATCTTGGTTGCCCTTTATTTCCTTCCATGCTTTCTAGTAAAGCAGTTTCTTCGCCACAAATATAAGCACCAGCTCCATAATGAACATGAATATCAAAATCCCATCCAGAACCGCATGCGTTTTTTCCTAAAAAATTTTTTTGATAGGCTTGATTAATTGCACTTTGTAATCTTCTACCTTCATTAATATATTCTCCTCTAATATAAATGTAACAAACATGAGCATTCACCGCATAACCAGCAATCAAGCAACCTTCAATTAATTTCTGGGGTTCAAACCTTAATATGTCTCTATCTTTACAAGTTCCAGGTTCTGACTCATCTGCATTAATAACTAAGTAGTGCGGTCTAGAACCAACTTCTTTAGGAGCAAATGACCATTTAAGACCGGTAGAAAAACCTGCTCCCCCTCTTCCTCTTAATTCTGAAGTTTTTACCTCATTAATAATCCATTCTCTTCCCTTAGAAATTATATCTTTAGTGTCTTTCCAGTCATTTCTTTTGATTGCGTTATCAATTTCCCAACCTAGTTCATTGTAAAGATTTTTAAA
>QCGX01000024.1 GCA_003278125.1 Pelagibacteraceae bacterium AG-390-C22
AAGATCGGAGAAAAAACTAATGATCCAGTGTCAATGTATCTAAATGATATATTTACAGTTCCGGTAAACTTAGCTGGATTACCAGCTTTATCTTTGCCTGCTGGATTTGATAAACAAGGCTATCCGCTAGGATTGCAATTGATAGGAAAAGCTTTGGATGAGCAAAAAATTCTAAATATTGGATATTCATTTGAAAAAAATTGTGGTTTCAAAAATAAAATTAAAAAATGGTGGTTATGAGTAAAGAAAAATTTGATTATTTTATTAACGGAGAAAAAGACAAATACGAAGTCATTATTGGATTAGAAGTCCACGCTCAAGTTCAATCAAATTCTAAACTTTTTTCAGGATCATCAACTAAATTTGGAGCTAGTCCAAACAATCAAGTTAGTTTAATTGACTCAGCTTTTCCAGGAATGTTGCCTGTAATTAATGAAGAATGTGTAAAACAAGCAGTTAGAACTGGTCTTGGCTTAAACGCAAAAATTAATAATTATTCAGTCTTTGATAGGAAAAATTATTTTTATGCAGATTTACCTCAAGGTTATCAAATATCACAGTACAAAAATCCTATTGTTGGTGAAGGTAAAGTTTTACTGGATATGCCATATGGCTCAAAGGAAATTGGTATAGAAAGACTTCACTTAGAACAAGACGCAGGTAAAAGCATTCACGATATGGATCCATCAAACACCTACGTTGATTTAAATCGTTCCGGTATAGCCTTAATGGAGATTGTCAGTAAGCCTGACTTAAGATCTCCCGAAGAGGTAAATGCTTATATAAAAAAGTTAAGAACGATAATGAGATACTTAGGCACCTGCGATGGTAATATGCAAGAAGGATCTCTGAGAGCTGACGTTAATGTATCAGTTAGAAAAACAGGTGATAAACAACTAGGAACACGATGTGAAATTAAAAATGTAAATTCAATTAAATTTATGCAAATGGCAATTGATCATGAAGCAAACAGACAAGTTGAATTATTAGAAGAGGGCAAAAAGATAGACCAGGAAACGAGACTCTTCGACACAAAAAAAAATGAAACAAGGTCTATGAGATCAAAAGAGGACGCTCATGATTATAGATATTTTCCTGATCCGGATTTGTTACCTTTAAAGCTAGAACAAAAATTAATTGAAGATTTAAAAAAATCATTACCTGAACTTCCAGATAACAAGAAAGAAAGATTTATTAAAGAATATGGATTAAATTCCTACGAAGCAAATGTATTAGTTTCTGAAAAAGAAGTGTCTGATTATTACGAAGAAGTTGCAAAATTATCTGATAATAAACTTGCTGCTACATGGATGATGGGAGATTTATTTGCAATGTTAAATGATAAAGGGCTTAATATATCCAACTCACCTATCTCAGCTAAAAATTTTGCTGAGCTAATTCAGTCAATAAAATCTGGAGAAATTTCAGGAAGAATAGCAAAAGAGGTTTTCGAGATTATGGTTGATACTGGAGAGAATCCTAAAAAGATTATCGAGACAAAAGGCATGAAACAACAAAGTGATCCTAAGGAGCTAGAAAAAATGATTAACGAAATACTAACTAATAATAAAGACAAAGTTGATCAGCACAAAGCAGGAAAAGAAAAATTATTTGGTTTTTTTGTTGGTCAGGTTATGAAATCGTCTGGTGGAAAAGCAAACCCCCAATTAACAAATGAAATTTTAAAAAAACTTTTAAAAGGCTAATTATGCCTAAAAAATTAGATTTAACTGATAATCTTGAAAATTATATAATTAATCATTCAGAAAATTTAACTGATGTTCAAAAAGATATAGTTAATTATAACATTAGTCTTGGAAATCAACAAAGATTACAAATATCAATCTCACAAGCTCAATTTTTGCAAACATTAATTAAAGTTTCAGGAGTCAAAAAAATTTTAGAAATTGGAAGTTTTACAGGTTTTAGTGCTTTATCGATGGCTTTAGTTTTGCCTCCTGATGGTACCCTAACTAGTTTAGACAAAAATTCTGAATTCAGCAATAAAGCTAAATCTTTTTATGAAAAAGCTAATGAAAAAAAAATTAAGCAAATCATAAAACCAGCTCTTGAAAGCTTGAATGAATTAAAAAACTCTAAACAGATATTCGATTTAGTATTTATTGATGCTGATAAAGAAAATTATCTTAATTATTATGAAATTTGCATAGATTTAATAGATAAAGGAGGTCTTATAATTATTGATAATGTTTTATGGCATGGCGAGGTTGCTGATAAATCAAAAAACGACAAATTCACTAATATTATAAGAGATTTTAATAAATATATTAAACAAGATAACAGAATTACAAAAAATATTATCCCTATTGGCGATGGATTAACAATTTGTATTAAAAAAACATGATTACTGTTTTTGGTTTTTATAAATTTAAACAAATTAAATCTTTAAAAGAATATAAGTCATTATTTCAAAGGGAAATATCTAAACACAATATAAGAGGGACAATTATTTTATCCCCAGAAGGCTTAAATGGAACGATTGCAGGGTATAAAAAAAATATAGTTAAAATTACTAAAATGTTAAAAAGGGAATTCAAATTTAAAGATTTCGATAGTAAAAATACTTCGTCAAGTTATTTTAAACCTTTTCACAAAGGCAAAATTAAAATAAAAAATGAAGTTGTTCCGCTAGGATTAAAAATCGATAAAATAAATAAAAAACTTAATAAATACATTTCTGGTAAATCTTGGAATAAACTAATTTCAAATAAAGAAACTCTAGTTATAGATGCAAGAAAGCCTTTTGAGTATGAAGTTGGAAGTTTCAAAAATGCAACTAATCCAAAAATAAAAAATTTTAGAGATTTTCCTAAA
>QCGX01000025.1 GCA_003278125.1 Pelagibacteraceae bacterium AG-390-C22
GATTGTTAGAAAAATATGCTGTAAAAAAAGGTGGAGGATATAATCATCGTTACAATTTAAGTGATGAAATATTAATCAAAGATAATCATATAAGCGCTGAAAATAATTTAAAAAAATTAATCAAAAAAGCTATCAAAACTAAAAAAGTTATTACTGTTGAAATAGAAAATGCAAAACAATTAAATAAAGTTTTAGGTATAAAATTTAAAAGAATTTTATTCGATAATATGAGCCCAAAACAATTAAAAAAATGTTTAAAAATTTGCAAAAATAAATATGAGACTGAATATTCTGGCAATGCTACTCTTAAAAATATTAAGAAAATTTCAAACACAGGAATTAATAGAATATCGGTAGGAGCCATAACACATAGCGCCAAATCTTTTGATGTTAGTTTAGAATTATCTTCTTAATTCAGCTTGAGCAGCAGCTAATCTTGCAACAGGAACTCTAAATGGTGAACAGGAAACATAATTCAAACCTGTTCTAGAACAAAACTCAATACTCTTTGGGTCTCCACCATGTTCGCCACAAATTCCTAGTTTAAGTTTTTTATTTGTTTTTCTACCTCTAGAAGAAGCTAGTTCAACAAGTTCACCTACTCCACTTTGATCAATGCTTACAAATGGATCAATTTCGAAAATTTTATTATCAATATAATCATTTAAAAATTTACCCGAGTCATCACGGCTAATACCTAAAGTAGTTTGTGTTAAATCGTTAGTTCCAAAACTAAAGAAATCTGCGTGTTTTGAAATTGATTTAGCTTGTAAAGCAGCTCTTGGTAGCTCTATCATTGTGCCAACGATATAGTCTAATTTAGTTTTATTTTTTAACTCAATTTTTTTAGCTATTCTTTTTACTAAAGCCCTTAAGATTTTTAATTCTGTATCTGTTGATACTAATGGTATCATTATTTCAACAAACGCTGCTTTTGTTTTTTCTTTCTTTAGCTCAACTAATGCTTCAAAAATAGCTTCGCACTGCATTTCATAAATCTCTGGAAATGAAATTCCAAGTCTACATCCTCTATGACCTAACATTGGATTTTCTTCATGAAGTTCTGCAATTCTATCTTTAATTTCTTTAGATGATAAATTTAAAGATCGCGCAACTTCTTCTATATCTTTTTCTGCTTTAGGTAAAAACTCATGCAAAGGTGGGTCTAGCAATCTTACTGTCACCGGCAAACCAGACATAATTTTAAATATCTTTTTAAAATCATCTTTTTGATGAGGTAAAAGTTTTAACAGCGCATGATTTCTATCTTCTATAGATCTAGATAAAATCATTTGTCTTACTGATAAAATTCTTTCTTCGTCAAAAAACATATGTTCTGTTCTACAAAGACCGATGCCTTCAGCGCCAAATTCTCTCGCTGTCTTACTATCAGCTTCTGTTTCTGCGTTGGTTCTAACTCTTAATTTTCTAAATTCATCAGCCCATTTCATAATTGTAGAAAAATAACCTGATATTTCAGGCTGAACCGTTGGAACCAAGCCTTTCATAATTTTTCCACTTCCTCCATCAATAGTTATGACGTCACCTTCTTTTATAATCTCGTTGCCTGCTTTAAATTGTTTTGTTTCATAATCAATTGTAATTTCGCTTGAACCAGATACGCAAGGCCTTCCCATGCCTCTAGCAACTACTGCAGCATGGCTTGTCATTCCACCTCGTGCTGTTAAAATTCCTTTTGCAGCATGCATGCCGTGAATATCTTCTGGAGAAGTTTCTAACCTAACTAATATTGTATCTTGCATCATTCCATTAAGTCTTTCAGCTTCATCTGCTGTGAAAACAACTTTTCCACTTGCAGCGCCTGGCGATGCAGGCAAGCCGGATGCAATAATTTCCTTTTTAACTTTCTCATCTAAAGTTGGATGCAATAAGGTATCAAGTGTATTTGGATCAATTCTTAGTATTGCTTCTTTTTTTGAAATAAGTTTTTCTTTAACCATGTCTACCGCAATTTTAATTGCTGCTTTTGCTGTTCTTTTTCCAGATCTTGTCTGTAGCATCCATAATTTTTTATTTTCAACAGTAAACTCAATATCTTGCATGTCTCGATAGTGTTTTTCTAGTTTGATAAAAACTTTTGCAAGTTGTTGGTAAACTTGAGGCATAACTTCTTCCATTGAAAGTTCTTTTGACCCTGAGTCTATTTTTGCTTTTTTTGTAATGTATTGAGGTGTTCTTGTTCCAGCAACTACATCTTCTCCTTGTGCATTAATTAAAAATTCACCAAAGAATAATTTTTCTCCTGATGAAGGGTTTCGAGTAAAAGCTACTCCAGTAGAACAATCTTTTCCCATGTTTCCAAAAACCATCGCTTGAACGTTTACTGCTGTTCCCCAATGATCTGGAATTTGATTTAACTTTCTATAAGTTTTAGCTCTTTGACTTTCCCAAGATAAAAATACTGCATTAATGGCTCCATAAAGTTGTTGTTTAACATCTTGAGGAAAGTTAATTTTTTTTTCTTTTTTGACTAATTCTTTAAAATTTTTAATTAATCCGTCCCAATCACTTTCATCAAGATCTGTATCTAACAGAACTCCTTTGGTAAGTTTATAATTGTCAATTAATTCTTCGAATAAATGCCCCTCAATACCTAGAACGACATTGCTATACATTTGAATAAATCTTCTATAACTATCTTTCGCAAATCGGCCGTTTGATGTCTTTTTACTTAAAGCTTCTACTGTTTTATCGTTAAGACCAAGGTTTAATATTGTATCCATCAT
>QCGX01000026.1 GCA_003278125.1 Pelagibacteraceae bacterium AG-390-C22
CTGTGAGCAGCACCAAACGGATCATACTCACTTTCAGATCTTTTAGTAAATCCTGATAAACCCCCTCCTTTTCTGAGAGTATTAATTCTGTCTTTTCTTCCAGTAATAATTTTGTGCGGATATGTTTGATGACTTACATCCCAGACTAGCTTATCTTTAGGAGTATCAAAAACATAATGTAAAGCCACTGTTAACTCTACAACACCTAAACCAGCCCCAAGATGTCCACCAGTTTCAGAAACTACGTCGATCAACTCCTCTCTTAATTCATCTGAGATCTGTTTAAGTTGACTTTTATTAAATTTTCTTAAATCTGCGGGAAAATTTATTTGTCTGATTAATTTGGTCATTAAAAATTTCTACCTAATATAAATTCTATAGTATCTGATAAATCTTTAGCTTTTTTTCCATGTTTTTTTAATTTAAGCAATATCTTTTTCTTTAAATTATTTGCATAATTGTGAGCTTTTTCATATCCCATTAAACTAAGTAGTGTTGATTTTCCTTTTTTTTTATCTTTTTTAATTGGTTTGCCAACTAATTTTCTTGATCCTTTGACATCTAAAAAATCATCTGCAAATTGAAATAAGAGTCCAATCTCTTCGCCTAAAGTACTTAATAAAATTTTTTCTTTATTGTTTCTTTTTGCTATTAACCCCACGGCATAAAGACAAAAATTAAATAATTTACCTGTTTTTTTCTTTTGCATAGCTATGATTTGTTTTAAGCTTTTTTTTTTGTTTTCAAATTTGAGATCAAGTTCTTGACCACCAGCTATTCCCGTGTGACCTGAGCAAAATGCTAATGATTTTATAATTTGATTTTTTAATTTTGGATTTATTGAATAATTCTTGTCAGCAATAATCTCAAACGCAAGAGTTAATAAAGAGTTCCCTGCTAATACAGCTGAAGCCTCTCCAAATTTTATATGAGCAGATGGTTTCCCTCGTCTCATTGAGTCGTTATCCATGCAAGGAAGATCATCATGAATTAAAGAATATGAATGAATACATTCTACTGCAGCACAAATATTAATTAATTTTTTTTGGTCTAAATTAAATATTTTTCCTGCACTTAATATAACTGTCGATCTTATTTTTTTTCCTCCCGAGATAACTCCATATTTCATGGGATTAATTAATAATGATTTGTCCTGTTTTTTTAAATATCTAACTAAAAATTTGTCAATTTTTTTTGCATTTTTAATTAATCTTTTTTTTATCATTTCTTTTTTATATCTTTTTTAATTGCAGAAATTTCTCTAACTTTTTTTTTAAACAATCCATCGATATGATTATTTAACTGGATTAATCTTTTATAATCTTCAATTGAACCAGATAAATCTGCATCTTTGCTTTCAAGTTTATTTAAAATATCGTTAATTTCATCTCTCGCCTCTTTTAATGATTTACTTTTAACTTCAGCTGGAATATTTTCATTTTTCATTAGTCTTATAATAATAACATTATGAAAAATATCTATTCAAATATATTTTCTTTTAACAAAAAAATACTGAACAAATCTGTTGCCAATTTGAAAAAAGGAAATGTAATCGGCTTACCTACAGAAACTGTTTATGGATTGGGTGGAAATGCTTATTCAAAGAAGGCTGTACAAAAAATATATAATCTTAAAAAGAGACCAAAAAAAAATCCATTAATTGTACATTATCTAAATCATAAAGATGCTAATAAAGATGTGATCTTTAATCGTGACTTCTACAAATTGTATAAAAAATTTTGTCCTGGCCCCATTACTTTTGTCCTTAGAAAAAAAGATAAATCTAAAATTCAATCTTCTGTTACTGCAAAATTGAATACCGTTGCAATTAGATTTCCAAGCCACAGAACTACAAGATCAGTTCTTAAAAAACTTAATTTCCCATTGGCTATGCCTAGCGCAAATTTATCTTCGGGAATAAGTCCAGTGAATGCCTTAGATGTTTCAGATGAATTTAAAAAAAAAATTAAGATTATCATTAATAGTGGAAATTCTAAGATTGGAATTGAATCAACAGTAGTTAGCTTAGTTGGAAAACCAAAAATTTTAAGACCTGGAATAATTGCGGCTAAAACTATTAAAAAATTTTTAAAAGTTACTATTATTAAGAAAAGATCAAAAATTATTTCCCCAGGTATGCTAAAAAAACATTACTCGCCAGGCATTCCAGTATTATTAAATCAAAAAAGGGCTGATAAACATTGTGCTTTAATTACATTTGGAAAAAAATACAAAAATAAGAGAAATTGTTTCAATCTGAGTAAAAAATC
>QCGX01000027.1 GCA_003278125.1 Pelagibacteraceae bacterium AG-390-C22
TGAGGCCTTAAATGATATCTATAAAGTTTTAAGACCTGGCGAAGCTCCTTCACTCGAAGTTGCTGAAGAAATTTTTAATAATCTATACTTTAAAAAAGAACGTTATGACCTGTCTGAAGTTGGGAGAGTAAAACTTAATTCAAAGTTAAATTTAAAAATTAACAATAAGAAAACAGTATTAAGCACCGACGATATAACAGCTATTATTCAATTTATGCTTAATTTAAGAGATGGAAAAGGTGAAGTAGATGATATTGATCATCTAGGAAATAGAAGAGTTAGATCTGTTGGCGAACTCGTAGAAAATCAATTTAGAATTGGCCTGTTAAGAATGGAAAGAACTGTTAAAGAAAAAATGTCAACTTTTCTCGAAATTGAGTCTGCCATGCCGCAAGATCTAATAAATGCAAAACCTATAACTACATCGTTAAAAGATTTTTTTGCAACTTCACAGCTTTCTCAATTTATGGATCAAACAAATCCATTATCTGAAATAACTCACAAAAGAAGAGTTTCTGCTTTGGGCCCAGGAGGATTAACTCGTGAAAGGGCAGGTTTTGAAGTAAGAGACGTTCATCCAACACATTATGGAAGAATTTGCCCAATAGAAACTCCAGAGGGACCAAATATAGGACTAATTAATAGCTTGGCTACATACTGTAGAGTAAACAAATTTGGATATATAGAGAGTCCATACAAAAAAGTTATTAATGGAAAAGTTACATCTGAAATCAAGTACTTATCAGCGATCGAAGAAGAAAAATATACAATTGCTCAGGCTAATTCTCCTATTAAAAGCAATGGGTCATTCGAAGAAGAATTAGTTGCTTGTAGAAAAAATCTTAATTTTGAATTATCAAACAGAGACAATATTGACTTTATTGATGTATCTCCAAAACAATTAGTTTCAGTTGCTGCTGCTTTAATCCCTTTTTTAGAAAACGATGATGCAAATAGAGCATTAATGGGATCTAATATGATGAGGCAAGCAGTTCCTTTGCTTAAACCAGAGTCCCCATTAGTGGGAACCGGAATAGAGTCTGATGTTGCTTTAGATTCAGGAGTCACAATTGTTGCCAAAAGAAATGGATTAGTTGATAAGATTGACGGAAAAAGAATCGTTGTTAAAGCAACAGATGTCACTGATTTATCTCAATCTGCAGTAGATATTTATAATCTTTCTAAATTTCAAAGATCAAATCAAAATACCTGTATTAATCAAAAGCCATTAGTTAAGGTTGGTGATCAAATAAAAAAAGGAGATATAATAGCAGATGGTCCTGCAACTAAACTTGGTGAATTAGCGTTAGGTAAAAATGTAACCGTAGCTTTTATGCCATGGCAAGGCTACAATTTTGAAGACTCGATATTAATCTCAGAAAGATGTGTAACAGACGATGTATTTACTTCAGTTCATATTGAAGAATATGAGTCAATGGCTAGAGATACTAAATTAGGAGCAGAAGAAATTACAAGAGATATTCCAAACGTGAGCGAAGAAAGTTTAAGAAATTTAGATGAGTCAGGAATAGTGTACGTTGGAGCAGAAGTAAAACCTGGAGATATATTAGTAGGAAAAGTTACACCTAAAAGCGAAACTTCTTCTAGCCCTGAAGAAAAATTGTTAAGATCAATTTTCGGGGAAAAGGCGACTGACGTAAGAGATTCTTCATTGAAATTACCATCTGGAAGTACCGGTGTTGTAATAGATGTTAGAGTTTTTAATAGACATGGAATTGAAAAAGATGAGAGATCTGTCGCTATAGAAAGAGCAGAAATTGAATCAGTTCAAGAAGACAAAAAAGTTGAAGAAGAAATATTAAATAGAAATATCAAACTAAGAGCAATAGATTTATTAAACAACCAAAGTATTAACAAACAATATAAAGAACTGAAACCTGGAACTACATTAAATAAGAATGATTTTGAAAATTTAACTTTGAAAGATCTTTGGAAAATTTCTTTTGAAAAAACTGAATTAAATCAAGATTTAGAAAAGTTAAAAAATCAATTTGATAATGCTTCTGAAGATATAAAGGTAAGGTTTGAAGATAAAG